>JBBRGZ010000271.1:0-3808 GCA_038223395.1 Chitinophagales bacterium | reverse complement strand
CCTTTCGACTTACCTGAATCGGAGACGGAACTGGTTGGTGGTTATCATACAGAATATAGTTCGATGAAACTCGGATTTTATTTGTTTGCTGAATATGTAAATATGTTTATTTCGTCGGCAATTATTTCGGCGCTATATTTTGGGGGATATAATTTTCCGGGAATGAATGCAGTACAGAGTTCTATTGGTGAAGTGTGGTTTGCGTTAATTTGTGTGGCTGTGTTTTTTGCCAAAATTCTGTTTTTCATTTTCTTTTTCATGTGGGTGCGCTGGACAATTCCGCGGTTTCGTTTTGATCAGTTAATGCATTTGGGTTGGAAAGTATTATTGCCTTTGTCGATATTAAATGTTTTAATAACAGGAGCAATTATTTTATTTACGTAATATTTTTTTGAAAAATTATATCAAAAGGAGTATCATTAAAAAATAGCATGCAACAATTAACAAATAGAAGTAAAGTGGTTTCCAATAAACAAATGACGTTTATGGAAAAGTTATATATTCCTGCTTTGTTGGGTGGTTTGCGCATTACAATTAAACATTTTTTTAAAAAGAAAGTCACCGTAAGTTATCCTGAAGTAGAACGCGAACACAGCAAAGTGTGGCGTGGTTTGCATGTGTTAAAAAGAGATGATGAAGGAAGAGAAAATTGCACTGCCTGCGGATTATGCGCTATAGCTTGTCCGGCAGAAGCAATTACAATGGTTGCGGCAGAAAGAAAAAAGGGTGAAGAACATTTATACAGAGAAGAAAAATACGCCGAAGAATATACAATTAATATGTTGCGTTGCATTTTTTGTGGATTATGCGAAGAGGCTTGCCCAAAAGATGCCATTTATTTAACCGACCGTATTAATTTATCTAACTATAACCGCGATCAATTTATTTATACAAAAGATATGTTGGTAGAAGGTGTAGAGGATGAAAAACGTATTGATATTGACGTGCGCAGAAAAGGAACGCGTGAAGGCGCAAATTAATTAATAAAGAAATTTGATGACCCAGATATTTTTTTATTTTCTTTCAGGTATTGCCATTGCAAGTAGTTTGCTGATGTTATTTCAGCGCAATGCAATGTATAGCGTGTTATTATTGCTGGTTTGTTTTTTTGCAGTTGCGGGATTATATGTC
This sequence comes from Chitinophagales bacterium, assembly GCA_038223395.1. Lineage (GTDB taxonomy): Bacteria > Bacteroidota > Bacteroidia > Chitinophagales > BACL12 > UBA7236. The sequence continues at coordinate 2,677 of JBBRGZ010000271.1, read as the reverse complement.
ATGTTAAACGCGCAATTTCTTGCCATAGTACATATTATAGTATATGCCGGAGCAATTATGGTATTGTTTTTATATGTGCTCATGTTTTTAAATTTGAATACTTCAACCAGCTTTTCGAAAAGTAATCTTTTGCGATTGGCGGCAATATTTACCGGTGGCATGTTATTCTTAGTATTATTTTCTAGTTTTTATCAAACACAGTTACAATATATCCCAGATTCGTTGCATGCAGAAACCGGATCTGTTCAAACTTTGGGCAAGGTGTTGTTCACCGAATTTTTAATTCCTTTTGAGTTAACCAGCATACTATTTTTATCTGCAATGGTAGGCGTAGTTATAATAAACAAAAAGGAGCAGTCGAATGGATAATACCGGAACCCTGAGCCAACAATTGGTAACCATTCCATTAGAAAATTATGTGGCGCTGAGCTTAATTTTATTTAGCATCGGCATAATTGGTATTTTAATGCGCCGAAATTTAATTGTGGTTTTTCTAAGTATTGAGCTGATGTTGAATGCAATCAATTTATTGGCGGCGGCATTTTCATCTTATAATAATGACCCTTCCGGACAAGCATTTGTATTTTTTATTATGGTAGTTGCTGCAGCAGAAGTTGCAATAGGACTTGCTATGTTGGTTATGATATATCGCAATACCAAAACACTGGATATTAATGCATTGAATAAATTAAAATGGTAATCAATTGACGCAACAGACACTAAATATTATTGTTACTCTAATTCCTGCCTTGCCTTTGCTTGGATTTTTTATTCATATTTTTTTAAAGAATAAAATTTCGGAAAAAGCTGCAGGATTTCATGCAAGTGCCTGGATAGTAATTTCTTTTGTGTTATCCTGCATTCTATTTTCTGAATTGCGTTCAACAGATGCAATTCATGTGCAACTAGGTTCATGGATGAACGTAGGTGGACTCGATATTCCGTTTGCTTTTTTAATAGATCATTTGAGTATTTTAATGATGCTCGTAATTACAGGCGTTGGTAGTTTAATCCACATTTATTCCATAGGATATATGCACGGCGATGATGGATTTAATCGCTTTTTTTCATATCTCAACCTCTTTATATTTTTTATGCTAACACTGGTCATGGCAAATAACTATGTGTTGATGTTTGTGGGTTGGGAAGGCGTTGGTTTGTGCTCCTATTTATTAATCGGTTTCTGGTTTAAAAATCAAGAATTTAATAAGGCGGCAAGCAAGGCATTTATTATGAATCGCATTGGCGACCTTGCATTGTTGATTGGATTATTTTTATTATTTCAATATTTAGGCACACTTACTTTTGAAGGAGTTAACAGTAAATTGGACGTTAGCTCCGGCGGAAGTTATGTTCCCGATACACATATTATTACTATAATTACTATCTTATTATTTATTGGCGCCTGCGGAAAAAGCGCACAAATTCCATTATATACTTGGTTGCCCGATGCCATGGCAGGTCCTACTCCGGTAAGTGCATTAATTCACGCTGCAACAATGGTAACTGCGGGTATTTATATGATAGTGCGCAGTAATTTATTATTTACACTTGCGCCATTTACAATGGAAATAATTACTGTTGTAGGAATTACGACAGCCATTTTTGCGGGATTAATTGCCTTTAAACAAAACGATATTAAAAAAGTACTCGCATACTCAACGGTGAGTCAGCTCGGATTTATGTTTTTTGCAATTGGAGTGGGTTCTTACGAAGCTGCATTTTTTCATTTAATTACACACGCATTTTTTAAAGCCTTATTATTTCTTGGCGCCGGTTCCGTTATTCATGGTTTACATGGCGAACAGGATATTCGCAAAATGGGTGGCGTTGGAAAATATATGAAATTGACACATTGGGTGTTTGGTTTTGGTGTACTTGCAATTATCGCAGTGCCGCCTTTTAGTGGATTTTTCTCCAAGGATGATATACTTGTCGGAGCTTATATGCAAAGTCCTTTATTATGGGGATTAGGTTTAATAGGCGGATTATTAACTGCATTTTATATGATGCGTTTGTATTATTTAGTATTCCGCGGCGAAACACGCATGAGCGACGATACTATTCACCACATACACAAAACACCGAAAGTAATTACAATACCACTCGTTATTTTATGTGTGCTTGCAATTTTAGGTGGCATAATAAATGTGCCCGAATTATTTGGTGGAGATAAAATGATGATGCATTATTTAAGCGGAATTGTTCCAATGCAAGAACATCATTTGTCAGAAGGCACTGAATGGTTATTGATGGGTATTGCAAGTGTTGCAATTATTTTAACAATTGTGTATGCAAGATTGAAATATCTTCGCAATAATGCAGTACCGGAATCTGATGCTGAAATGAAAGGCATTGGAAAATTATTAAACGAAAAATTTTATATCGACGAAATCTATAATGCAATTGTTGTTAAACCATTGCACGCAATTTCCGACTTTTTTTATAAGGTATTTGATATCCAAATTATTGATGGTTTGGTGAATGGTTCTGCCCGCACGGTTGGATATTTTTCAACGCAGTTAAAGAATATTCAAACAGGCAATGTAAGTTTTTATTTGTTCGCCATGGCTTTAGGCATGGGCGGAATAATCCTTTTAATTATTTTGATGTAATTCATGCTGACATTACTACTCATATTATTACCCATAGTTTCAGGACTTATTATTTATTTCCT
>JBBRGZ010000270.1:0-3829 GCA_038223395.1 Chitinophagales bacterium | reverse complement strand
TCACTGGAAGGGTTTTACGACAAATTGCGCGGCCCTTCTGCAAACAAATAAACGATGCCATTTAGTTTTACCGATTCTCTTAATTATGTTTCTAAACTTACTCCGCGCAGAGTTTGGAATATGAGTAAGGTAATTTCGAGTTATTATTATTCTATGTGGTCGAAAAAACCTGTGCAATGGGGTTTACCCATTTCGCTTTCTTTCGAACCTACTACTTCATGCAATTTAAGATGTCCCGAATGCCCAAGTGGTTTGCGCCAATTTACGAGGCCCACTGGTATGCTGCAAAAAGATTTTTTTAAAGATACAATGGACGAGGTTGGAAAAGATTTAACCTATCTCATTTTTTATTTTCAAGGCGAACCTTATCTTAATCCCGATTTTTTGGATATGGTGAAATATGCAAACAATAAAAATATATATACCGCAACATCAACTAATGCCCATTATTTGAATGATGCAAATGCAAAAAAAACAATAGAAAGCGGCTTAGACAGATTAATTATTTCTATAGACGGAACTACACAAGATACCTACGAACAATATCGTATTGGTGGTAACCTCGAAAAGGTTTTAGAAGGCGCGCGCAATGTTGTTAAATGGAAAAAAGAGCTCAAATCAAATACACCATTTATTATATTTCAATTTTTAGTAGTTAAACCAAATCAACATCAAATTGAAGACGTTAAAAAATTAGGAAAAGAAATTGGGGTTGATGAAGTTGCATTTAAAACAGCACAAATTTACGACTACGAAAATGGCAGTAATTTAATTCCAACTATTGATTATTATTCGCGGTATGCGCAGAATGAAAATGGAACTTACTCTATTAAAAATAAAATGTTTAACCATTGCTGGAAATTATGGCACTCCTGCGTAATTACTTGGGATGGTACTGTGGTGCCTTGTTGTTTCGATAAAGATGCCACTCATCAACTAGGCGATTTAAAAGATTCATCTTTCAAACAATTATGGCAAGGGGGTAAATATCATAAATTTCGAACAGCTTTACTCAAAGGCAGAGGCGAAATTGATATTTGTAAAAATTGTACCGAAGGAACTAAGGTTTGGGCGTGATTTATTTCAAATAGAGAATTTCAAATTTCTAAATCGAAAATTACCAAATTAATGCGTAATCTTTTTCTTAACCATATTGCACAAACAAGCGATGCACCACTTTTGCTTGAAATAGATTCCGCAGATGGATGTTGGTTAACAGATGTACATCAAAAAAAATACCTCGACCTTATTTCAGGAATTGCAGTCAGTAATATCGGACATAACAATTTTGTAGTAAAAGAGGCAATTAAAAATCAAATAGATAAATACATGCACATTATGGTGTATGGCGAATTTATCGAATCGCCGCAAGTAAAATATGCTGAATGGTTAACGCAACATTTACCGAAAAATTTAAACTCTGTCTACTTTACAAATTCAGGTAGCGAAGCAGTGGAAGGCGCTATTAAATTGGCGAAACGATTTACAGGAAGAACAGAAGTAATATCCTTTAAACATTCTTATCACGGCAGCACAATGGGCGCTTTAAGTGCGGGTAATTCGGAAGAAAGAAAAAATGCTTTCAGGCCACTCATACCTGATAATCGCATTTTAGAATATCATAATTTGGAAGATTTAAATTGGATTTCCGATAAAACTGCATGCGTTTTAATTGAACCCGTTCAAGCAGAAGCCGGTGTAATTATTCCTACAGAAAATTATCTGAATACTTTACGCCAAAAGTGCACAGCGCACGGGGCTTTATTAATGTTCGACGAATGTCAAACAGGATTTGGACGCACAGGTTCCTTATTTAATTTTCAAAAGATTAATATTATTCCAGATGTATTATTGTTAGGAAAAGCAGTTGGCGGCGGAATGCCTTTAGGCGCATTTATTTCGGCGCGCGATATTATGCAAGTATTTACAAATCAACCTTTTTTGGGCCACATCACAACCTTTGGTGGTCACCCGGTTTGTTGTGCAGCGGGTTTAGCTGCAGCGCAACAAATAATAGATTTAGATTTAATTAAAGATGTAGAAACAAAGGCACAAATTTTTATTTCTAAACTGCATCATGCAAAAATAAAAGCAATAAGAAATTCAGGATTATTAATTGCGGTGCAATTTGAAACTGCAGAATTTAATCTTGCTTTAAATCAAAAATTAATTGCTGCTGGCATTTTAACCGATTGGTTTCTTTTCGCCCCCGATTGTCTCCGCATTGCACCACCTCTCACCATTTCAATTTCAGAAATTAATATGGCGTGCGATACAATTATTGGTCTATTATCTGATTAATTAATCAATAGCGCCACAATTATAATCCATTAACCTTCACCGGCTGTTCCACTTCAATATTCGATATTCATGTTCTATATTCGACATTCAAAAAATTAATCAATAGCTCCACAATTATAATTCCGCAACCTTCACCGGCTGTTCCCCTTCAATATTCGATATTCAGTGTTCTATATTCGACATTCAAAAAATTAATCATAGCTCCACAATTATAATTCCACAACCTTCGCCGGCTGTTCCACTTCAATATTCGATATTCATGTTCTATATTCGACATTCAAAAAAATTAATCAATAGCTCCGCAATTATAATTCCGCAACCTTCGCCGGCTGTTCCCCTTCAATATTCGATATTCAGTGTTCGATATTCGACATTCAAAAAAATTAATCAATAGCTCCACAATTATAATTCCGCAACCTTCGCCGGCTGTTCCACTTCAATATTCGATATTCAGTGTTCGATATTCGACATTTAAAAAATTAATTAATAGCTCCCCAATTATAATTCCGCAACCTTCACAGGCTGTTCATCAACTTCAATATTCAATATTCGAAAGAGCGAGGACTTGTAATGTAATTCCAATACACATCGGAAGATTAATAAATATATAAACCGAAAAGGACAAAAAAAGGCGACCTTTTCAGATCGCCTTAAAAATATTTTTATTTATTAATTAACTACCTGCACCGTCGTCTGTTTTTCCTTCTGCAGAAAGTGCGTCTAAATTAAACATCAAAGTAAATCGCAAGGTATTATCTAACGGATTTTGATTGTTTGAAGTAGGTACTAAATAAGAGAAGTCTAAACCAAACACATTATAACGCAAACCTAAACCAACGGTAAAAAATTGGCGACCGCCTTTTGTTGCGTGCTCATAAAAATAACCCGTGCGCACTGCAAATTTATCGTCGTACCAATATTCTAAACCTGTAGAAACAATAATTTCATGCAATTCTTCACTGAAACCGTTTGGTGCATCACCAAATGAACTAAAAATTCCGCTAATAACACCTTGTTCTTTAAAATCAGGAATGCCGTTTTGCGGATTTGAATCTGCAGTATCAGGCGTTGGCACCAATAATTTATTGAGGTCAACTGCTATTGTTAATTTATTATAATCGTCGAAGTGCACACCGTATGACGCACCTAAACCAAGATTTGTTGGGATGTAATCTTTTTCAACACTTGAGGTATAAGTAATTTTATTGCCGACATTTGAAATATTTAATCCTAAACCTAATTCGGTGTCTTTATCGCCTGTTTTGAATTCGTTTGTGTAAAACATGGAGATATCTGCGGCAACGCCCTGAGCAGGTTTAATTTCTACTCCGTTTACTACTTGACCAGTTGCAAGATTGGAATATAAATACTTGAGGTTAAGGCCTGCAGCAAAATTATCAGTTAGTTTTCTGGAATAAGCAACGTCAAAGGCAAATTCATTTGGGCGGAAATCTTGTAAAACATTACCTGAATTATCTGTAAAAGTGATTGTTCCAAGTGAAAAATAGCGCAAAGAAGCACTTAAAGC
>JBBRGZ010000269.1:0-3833 GCA_038223395.1 Chitinophagales bacterium | reverse complement strand
ATCCTCCTTAATTAAATTCTTTATATAATTTGCTAATTCAATAGTGCCATAAGCAATATCGTGAGGAATTGTTGTGATATTAAATAACAATTTACGCCAATATTCCGGATTGTGAATATGAATAATACTATTTATTGTTGTATCTGCATCATACATTGCAGCATGCGTAAGTGCTTCAGAAGATGCTTTTACAGGTCCTTTGCAGAATAATGCATTTTGTCCGATATCATAATTATAAACTTTGCAAAAATGGGACTCATCTGCAACAAGAATTGCACTTGTTTGTGTGCCTGAAATATAAAAATCAGGACCACTGAAAACTCTGCTGCTGATGTTACCAAATCCAATCCTATTTGGATAAACACCCAACAAATTCATTTTGCGCAATTGATTTCGGTAATGTATTAATTGATTTATTTTTTCATCCTCAAGTGCAGGAGTAAGTTGCCAATTGCAAACATATTTAATATACCCTTCGTCAAAATCCTGCATATTAAATCAAATAAATTTTTCGGGAAATAAAAGCTCTAATTTATCAGGTGCACACACCCCTCGCTCTGTTATCAATCCACTCACAAATTTTCCCGGTGTAATATCAAATGCATAATTACTGACTGGTGTATTTACAGGTGATATTAAAACTGATTCAATTTTATTATTTAATAATCCTTGCACATATTTTACCTCATTTCCATCGCGTTGTTCAATCGGAATTTCTTGAAATGCATTCTTTATTTTCCAGTCAATACTTGAAGAAGGTGCTGCAACATAAAATGGAATATTATTATCAAATGCAGCCAAAGCTTTTAAATAGGTGCCAATTTTATTTGCAACATCTCCTTTAGCACTTGTTCTGTCAGTGCCAACTAATACCATATCAATCATATTATTTTGCATTAAATGCCCTGCTACATTGTCAACAATTAATGTATGCTGAATATCATTTTCACCTAACTCCCAAGCCGTTAATTGTGCACCCTGATTTCTCGGTCGCGTTTCGCTGACATATACGTGCACGTCAATACCTTTTTCCTTAGCGAGATATATTGGTGCTGTTGCGGTTCCTCTGTCAACAGTTGCAAGCCAGCCGGCATTACAATGTGTTAAAATATTTACAGTTTTATCCTTGTTTCTATTTGCAATTTCTTCAATAATATTTAAACCAAATTCGCCTATTTTAGAATTATATTTTACATCATCATCACAAATCCATTCCGCTCTTTTTTTACCATACCACCGCGATTCAATAATAGAATCATTCCCTGTAATGGATTCCAACATTTCATCCAAAGCCCATTTTAAATTAACTGCAGTAGGCCGCGTTTTTAGTAATTTACCATAACTTTCTTCGAAGAAAAAATCGCGCGCACAGCTTGCCGGAACTTCAATTGTTGCAAGATACATTCCCCAAGCTGCAGCAGCACCAATTAATGGAGCACCGCGCACCCACATATCGCGAATTGCAACACAAACATCATCAACAGATTTCAAATCGGCAACCACAAATTTGTGCGGCAACCATCTTTGGTCAATAATTTGCACAATATTCTCGTTATCTGGATGCAACCAAATTGAACGGTATTGTTTACCTTTAATTTTCATTTATGCGAAAAATTATTTTTCATGTATCTTTTTTATTAACAACCTCTTGTTGTATAAATTCGGTTGCAAGTGCACAAAATGAACATATTTATTTATTTATAGACTCAACTACAATAATCGGAAATATTTTTGACAATAAATTGTATGTTTCTGAAACTGAAATAGTATATACTCTGCAGGGGAATATCATTTTTGCAGGTGATACCAATGCACGCGAAAATATTTTATTTACAATTAATGCCAAAGATATTCTGAGTAAAAAAATCGGACTTGTGTATCAAAATGATGCAAAAACGATTCAATATATCACCCAAAATAGCGCTTTCTTTTTGGGAGATTACCCAATAGACAAAGAACACGAGCAATTGTTATGGCTAGAAAAACAAAATGATTCGTTGTATTACGTATTTAGCGGAATTGATAATACTCAATTAGGCACTATAGAAGGTGATTTTGAAACACAGGTGGAAATTGTGCTGGCGGCACATGTGTATATAAAACATTTTGCCCTCGACGACCAAGTGCATGCAATGATGCGCCAATTTGAACCTGTTTTAAGCACTCAAACTGAAAGTTTTATCCATCCTTATTTAAACAAAGGCCCTTACTACGAATGGGTTTGGGATGGGAAAATATTAAAACCACTTTGGGGTTACAGACCTGAAGATGAATGGGAATTTAACGGTAAATATCTCAAACCTGTTTGGAGTGCCGACCCACAATCTGAATGGATTTGGGATGGAACTATGCTTAAACCTTTTTGGGATAATGGAGTCCAGAACCAATGGAGTTGGGATAATAATATCTTAAAACCTTTTTGGGATTCGAACCCCGACCTGATGTGGACCATTGAGGAGGACATTGTAAGGCCAATGTGGTTGTTCGACCAGCAATTGCAATGGCAAATTGAAGGTGAGGTTCCTCTTCCAATAATCACCCTAGTTATATTGGGCAAGGCCGACAGGTGATTTGCTACTAAGCAGCATTTAATTATCTTTGCCCTTCATTTTAAAAAGAACGTATGAAACAGTTTAAATTATTATTAGTAGGTATTCTTGTAGCTATCACAGCAATGGCTGAGGCGCAGCAAGCAAAAATTGCCTATATCAATTCACAATCGTTATTAGAATCTATGCCTGAAGCAAAGGATGCCAATGCAAAACTGGTTGCCTATGCAAATCAATTTGATTCAATTTATCAAACATATGCTAATGAATATCAACGCCTTGTAAACGAAATTCAAGGTAATACCGCATTAAGCGAAGTTGCCCGCGAAGCAAAAATTCAAGATGCGCTTGCAATGGAACAACGCATTCAGCAAATGGAACAAACATCACAACAAAAAATTGACGCAAAAAAGACAGAACTATTTCAGCCACTTATCAAAAGCACTACTGAAATAATTAAAGCTGTAGCAAAAGAAAACGGATATACTTATGTAATTGATAATTCGTTATCAATTTTAATTATGGCACCTGATGGTGATGATATATTGCCTTTGGTGAAGAAAAAAATGAACATTCAATAAGCACACTTTAATTAAAAAAAGGGCTGTCTTGTTATAAGAAAGCCCCTTTTTTCTGCAATTTAATAAGAAGTTGTCCCGTTTTATATATTTAACAAAACGCTAGTTTTATTTTTTTTGGAGCAGTTACACACCGATTCCCCTAAGCATTCACCTTCCGATAGCTATCGGAAATCCACTCTAAATGCTTAGAGGTTGAAAACCATACCTGGAACTATCCGGGCTATTTTTAATGTTATCAGCTCTTTTTCTTCAGATATAAATAATCGAGATAATACAATACTTTAATAGAAAAATTATTGGATTGCGGAGAGTCAAAAACGGTTTGCAAATCTTCTATATAATTTCCAGGCAACAATGTTCCAAATTGATAAATAGAATTTTTCCAAACAATATTAAGCTCACTTCCAGGAGCAAAAAACCAAGTGTAAACAAGGTCAACATTAAATGCATTAAAATTTACATCATCCAACGAGTTTCCTTTCGTATTAAATGTATTATACGTAGTAGGATACAATAAACCGTCATCACCTAAATTGTAGAACTCTTTATATTTTGCAAAACTCCAATAGTGTCGTGCCCGAACAGAAAAACTCATTTTAACATTTGGCGTATAATTGGCTTGCAAAAATGTTTCCATTGTTACATTGTCTCGCCTACCTAAAATAATTGAATCGCCATAAAAATTTACCCATCCAATATCATC
>JBBRGZ010000268.1:0-3869 GCA_038223395.1 Chitinophagales bacterium | reverse complement strand
ATTGGATTACCTGTTATTACCCTCATGGTAAACTTAAAAGCTATGGTGCGTTTTGAATATTCGCATCAGCGCGATAATGTATTAACTGATGTGCATATTAAAGCAACTGCATTTCAAATTGGGATATCCATTTATGCTGTTGCAAGTATATTAATCATCTTATATTTTACTTTTTTCGAGCATTTTAGATTTTATTCTAATAATATTTTTTAAGAGATGAATAGAATAGTAAAATTTTTTATTAAAACTGTTGTCCTTTCAGCATTTATTGGTCATGTAATAAAAGCGTAAACCTTTTTGTAGGGAAATTGATATAGATTTATATCTTTGTTTATATATTAATTTGTGTTTAGAAAAGGGTCTACGCCAGGTAGAAAAATGAGAAATTATCCCTTAGTAAAATATGTCTAAAATCAAATCGAAACAAATCAACCGGAAATTGCAGATTAAAAGTTGATAACCCATTTTGATTTCCTTTTCTTTCATTTAACTTTGACGAAATAACTTGAACAATCTATATTAATTTTGTGTTAAAATAATTTAGGAATCTAAGTAAACTCGCAAGTGACACTTCAGGAAAAAATTGATACCGCGTTAAAAAGATTTCATTTCTATTCGGGATTGGGCTGGCAATTTTTGCCATTACAAGATAAGGAGATACTGCTCAATCATGCCACAAAAATTAACATCAAAAAAAAGGATATCCTATTTCATCAAGGGAGTTTTCCTTCCGGAATTTATATACTTCAGAGTGGGAAATTAAAAGTCTACCAACTCAATTTCGACGGTTCTATCCAGATTCATTTCATTTACGCTCCCGGCGAACTTTTTGGTTATCGGCCAATATTAAGTGAGGAATATCATCCTGTAACAGCAGCAGCTTTGGAAAACTGCGAGTTACTATTCATTGAACGCCATGTTTTTTTAGATTTATTAAATACTTCGCATACACTTTCCAACCGTTTACTTGTAAGTCTGAGTCACGAGTTTACTGTGCTCACAAACCGCATGAATGTTTTTGCACAACGCGGAATTAAAGAACGTCTTGCGCTATCGTTATTGATTTTAAATGAAAAATTTAAAACAAAAAAGGATATACAACATGCTGCAGAAATAAAATTAAGTCGCGCAGATTTAGCCGATTATGTAGGCACTTCACTTGAAACATTAGTGCGCACACTTAATTTCTTCAAAGAAAAAAAATTGATTAAAACGAAGGGCAAAAGTATCCTAATAACACATTTTGAGAACCTTTATATCCTTTCTGCAATAGGTTAGAACACTTTATTTAATAAAAATTGACTTTTGTCAACTTTTTCCCTTCAATACCACATTATCTTTACCGTAAGATAAAATTATAGCAAACTTTTAACACAAAATTTTACAAATCAAATTAACAACTATGCCCAAAAAAATTGGAGTACATGTATTAAAAAAAATAAAGGTAAGAACATTGTTGCAGAGCGATTATGAGAATATAGTTGAGCTCCAAATGCGATGTTTTCCAGCAATGAAACCATGGAAAAAAGAACAATTTGAAAATATTATTACCACCTTCCCTGAAGGTCAAATTTGTATTGACTATAACGGCAAGGTAATAGCATCCTCCTGTTCATTGCTTATTGATAGCAGCAAATATTCCGAAACATCTTCTTGGCATGAATTAACCGACAATGGTTATATTAATAATCACCAAAAACATGGCGATACTTTATACGGAATGGAAATTATGGTTGACCCAGATTTCAGAAATATGAAGCTTGCACGTAGAATGTATGAAATAAGAAAAACATTAGCTGCAAAACTCAACATTAAAAAAATTGCTGTAGGTGGTCGTTTACCTAATTATCATAAATACGCTCCTAAAATGGATGTCTTTGATTATGTAAACGCTGTTACAGATAAAAAGATATTTGATCCTGTATTAACCACACAATTGGCAAACGGATTTTCAATTAAAAAAATATTACCCGATTACTTACCAAACGATAAAGAGTCTTGTGGTTATGCAACTTACCTTGAGTGGACTAATTTTCAATATCACAATAAATCGGAAGTAAGAAGTTCGCGTTATGTGCGCGTTGCAGCTGTACAATACCAAATGCGTACAATAAAGGATTTTGAAGAATTTGCAACCCATTGCGAATATTTTGTTGACGTTGCATCAGATTACAGAAGTGATTTTGTAATGTTTCCTGAATTGCTTACAATGCAATTATTATCATTTATGCCAACGGAATCACCAGCAAAATCTGCAAGAAGGCTGAGTGAATTTACCGATCAATATATCCAATTATTTAATCACCTGGCAATAAAATACAACATCAATATTATAGGCGGTTCGCATTTACATGTTGAGGACGATAATTTGTATAATATTTCTTACTTATTCAGAAGAGATGGAACAATAGATAAACAATATAAAATTCAAATTACACCACATGAAAAAAAGTGGTGGGGCGTAAAGGGCGGAGATAAAGTAGAAGTATTTGATACAGATTGTGGTAAAATAGCAATTGCAATTTGTTATGATGTACAATTCCCGGAACTAGTGCGCATAGCAGCTGTTAAAGGCGCACAGATTTTATTTGTGCCTTATAATACTGACGAACGCAGAGGGTATTTACGTGTGCGCTATTGCTCACAAGCACGAGCAATTGAAAATCAAATGTACGTTGCTATAACGGGTTGTGTGGGTAATTTACCGCGTGTTGAAAATTTGGACATTCACTTTTCACAATCTGCTATATTTACTCCTTCTGATGTTGAATTTTCGAGAGAAGGAATTGCAACAGAGGCTACTCCAAATACAGAAACAATTATTTATCAGGATTTGGATTTACAATTACTAAAACGCAATCGCGAATATGGCACTGTGCAACCATGGAATGATTTAAGAAGCGATTTATATGAAGTAATTCAAAAGCATAATGATGATGTTGCCCCCTCAACCGTTAAAAAGAATAAGAAACAACAAGCAACAGAAAAAATAAGCGTAATAAATAAATAATAAATGAAACAATTTAAATTATCAACCATTTTAGTTCCGATTGACTTTTCGGAAACCGCAGAAAATGCGCTTAAACACGCATTGCATTTGGCAACTCGAGTTAAAGCTAAATTGGTGCTAGTACATGTAGTTGAATTAACTGCATACGTAACACCTGCTGAAATGTTTTCTATTGGCTATGTTACTGAACAAATGGTAGATGCATCAAAAATAAACCTTGCCGGTTTGCGCGAAAAGTTGATGATGGAATATCCAATCGAAATTGAATGTGCCTCGTATTGTGGAAATGTTTACGATAATATTATTAGAGCTGCACATCTATTTAATACAGACCTCATTATTATGGGTACACATGGCACTTCAGGCATTAAAGAATGGTTATTCGGCAGCAATGCGTTTAGTGTTGTGAGTAATACAACAATCCCTGTTTTAACTATTCAGCAAAAAACTTTAAACGAAACCTTTACTAAAATTGTATTCCCATACAATGAAAATTTATTAACCATAAAAAAAATTGAAGAAGTTGTTGCGCTTGCTAAAATATTTAACGCCGAAATTTTAATATTAGGATTTTCGGAAGACAACAACCCAACCGCAATACAATCTATTGAAACGAAAGGCAATGAACTAACACAAGTGTTTACAAACGAAAAAATAACTAACAGCTACAATTTTATACTAGGCGATAATTATGCTGATGCAATTTTAGAATTTGCATTAGACAAAAAAGCAGATATGATTACGGTTGCAACAACGTCAGCGCACAATATGCAAAAAGTTTTCAAAGGAAAGCCAAGTAAAAAATTAATAAATCACTCAGAAATTCCGGTGTTGAGTGTACCTGTTGAACTTTAATTTT
>JBBRGZ010000267.1:0-3878 GCA_038223395.1 Chitinophagales bacterium | reverse complement strand
AATTAATTATTGCAATGACAAAATTTAATTTGGGTGCAGCATGTGTTGTAGACAAAAATAATAATTTGTTAGGGTTGGCAACAGATGGAGATGTTAGACGCAGTTTAATTGAAAACACAAATTTGGATATATTAACTGTAGAAAAAATAATGACAAAAAATCCAATTACAATTACGCCAAATGCATCTTTAAAAGAAGCGGTAGATATGATGGAAAACAGAAGTTCTCAGTTATCTGTTTTACCGGTTGCAGAAGATGGCAAATGTGTTGGATTAATTAGGATACATGATATTTATTTGGGATAATAGTTTAATTGAAAACCGACAATTATATTAAGCATAAATTGTAAATACTATTTCCAACTACATCTTATTCGAAAATAATAAGCACTTGATTTTTATTTACGCTAACACCTTTTTCAACGGCAATACTTTTTACAACACCGTCGCCGGGAGCTTTTAAAACGTTTTCCATTTTCATTGCTTCTAAAACAACCATGGCATCACCTTTTGCAATAAGGTCGCCGGCTTTTATGCGGATATCAATTACAAGTCCCGGCATAGGTGCTCTTAGTTCACTTATTTTTCCCGCGGAAGCGCTATTAAAGCCCATTTCATCTAACAATCTGTCGAATTTATCTTTCACATCTACTTCGTAGATAGTATCATTTACTTTAAGGGTCAATAATTTCAATTTTGAGTCTTGTTTTACAATTTCAATATTAAAGGATTTTCCTTCAGCAATTACGTGATAAAATCTGTCATCCAAAAAAATAACATCTGTTAACAGTTCGGCTCCATCTATTTTGTTTCCTGCTATTTCAAACACCTTGGTGCCGTTTATAGTTACTTTATTCATAGTTTAGATATTAAAAACGGACAGGTTGGCGTTTTAAGCTATCGTTTATTTACTAACTTTACGCCGCTCTTATCCAGAGAAATAAAAACCAAAGCTATGAAATTAAAAATATCTGTAATAGCCGCACTTACTGTGGTTCTTTTTTACCAGTGCGACCCAACTAAAAAACTCTATCATTCGGAGGAATATTTGGGAGACATAGACACAATTTCGAATAATAATCCTTATAGTTACGATGATTATGATTATGAATCAATCGATTCGGATAATGAATATGGTGATTATAGTTATGACGATATTTTAGATACTCCTAACGCTACTTACAGTTCCAATGTATATCATGGTTCTGCAAAACGCCTTAACGACCTTATTCATACAAATTTAGAAGTGCGGTTCGATTGGGCAAAAGCGTGGATGTATGGAAAAGCTACACTTACATTAAAACCATATTTTTATCCCACTTCTACACTTATTTTAGATGCAAAAGGTTTTGAAATAAAAGAAATTGCGATGGTGACTGCTTCAGGAAAAACGCCATTAAAATATACTTACAATACTGATACCATTTTGGATACTATGCAAATTGTAATTGATTTAGGAAAAACATATACCAGAAACGAAGAGTATAAAATTTATATCGATTATATATCAAAACCAAATGATCTTCCATTAGGCGGAAGTGAAGCAATTACTTCAGATAAAGGTTTATATTTTATTAATAATGATGGTTCCGATAAAAATAAACCGCAACAAATCTGGACACAAGGTGAAACTCAATCAACATCTTGTTGGTGTCCAACTATTGATAATCCAAATGAAAGATGCACTGATAATTTTTATATAACTGTTGATGATAAATTTCAAACACTTTCGAATGGAGTTTTAGTAAGCTCGAAAAAAAATGCAGACGGAACAAGAACCGACAATTGGAAAATGGATCAACCACATGCGCCTTATTTATTTATGATGGCGGTAGGCGAATTTGCTATTGTAAAGGATACTTGGAAAAAAATTCCGGTAAATTATTACGTTGAAAAAGAATATGAAAAAGATGCGCGTGCAATTTTTGGCAACACGCCGGAAATGATAGATTTTTATTCTAAAATTTTAGGCGTGGATTATGTGTGGCCAAAATATAGTCAGATTGTTGTTCGAGATTATGTAAGTGGAGCGATGGAAAATACTAGCGCAACATTACACGGCGAATTTTTACAACAACACAGTCGCGATTTAATTGATGAAAATAATGAAGATGTTATTTCACACGAATTATTTCACCAGTGGTTTGGCGATTTAGTTACTTGCGAAAGCTGGAGTAATCTTCCCTTAAATGAATCCTTTGCAACCTATGGCGAATATTTGTGGCGCGAATATAAATACGGAAGAGATGATGCAGATTATATTGGAAGTAATGATTTAGAAACTTATCTTAATGAAGCCGATTATAAGCAAGTAGATTTAATTCGCTTCAAATATGACAACAGAGAAGACATGTTTGATTCGCATTCTTATGCAAAAGGTGGACGTGTATTGCATATGTTGCGCAAATATTTGGGTGATGAAGCATTTTTTGCCGGATTAAATAAATACCTTGAAGACAATAAATATAATTCTGTTGAAATTCAAAATTTACGACTTGCAATGGAAGCCGTTTCCGGTGAAGATTTAAACTGGTTTTTTAATCAGTGGTTTTTGAGCAGCGGACATGCAGATATTGATATTTATACAAATTATGATGATTTTGATAAAGCCTTAACTATCGATATCACGCAGTATCAAGACACAACTACAACACCAATTTATGTATTACCACTGGATGTTGACATCTATATAAACGGCAAAGTAGAACGCAAACGTATAGTTGTAGATAAACAAAAACAGGAGTTTAAATATTCTTACGCAACTAAACCGGATCTTGTAAATGTGGATGCAGAAAAAATGTTGTTAGGAATAAAAACAGAAAATAAATCGCTTGATGAATATATGTTTCAATATAAAAATGCGCCTTTGTATTTAGATCGCAAAGAAGCAATTGAGGCTATTAGTGCATACCAAAATATTGGAAGCGAATATATGCAAGCTATTGAATCTGCATTATCGGATAAACATTGGAGTATTCGTCAGTTTGCATTAGATACTATTTTAATTGATTATTCTACTACACAACAGGTAAAAGATAAGATACTTGATCTTGCTAAAAATGATCCAAAAAGTTATGTGCGTGCTTCTGCAATTAATAAATTGAAAGATATAACAGGAATTGATGCATGGTCAGTTTATAATAATGCATTAAATGATAGTTCGTATTCTGTAGTGTCAGCTGGGTTATCAGCCATTTACAATAATGATCAGAAAATAGGTTTAGAACTTGCAAGAAAATATAAAAATATAGATAATTTTAATTTGAGTTATTCTGTTCAAAGTATTTTAGGATTAGATGGCACAAGTGAAGACAATGCGTATTTTCTCGATAAGTTTGCTGGTGCAAGCGGATACGATGCGTATTTTGTAATGGTAAATTACGAACCGTATTTGCAACGTATGACTGATCCACAAGTAATAATTGCCGGAGTTGATGCTTTAAAGAAAATTGCTTTGGATGAAGATAATTTCTGGATGTCGTTTACAGCAAACGGCATTATTTCAGGATTAGTAACTACATATCAAACGGCGCTCGAAAGTGAAACAAATCCGCAGACCAAAAAGGATTTACAAACTGCAATTAATTATGTAAACAAAACAATGGAAGAATTGGGAAGCGGGGATAATTTCTAAAAGAAAAAATTAATAAGAGCGGTAGACGAAATAGTATTTGTTTGCCGCTTTTTATTTTTATTTGTGTGGGGAATTAATGATATACAAAAAGACTCAAAAAATTATCACGCCAAGACGCAAAGCCCGCAAAGAGAGCAGCCGATTTGCGAATGAATAAATAAATTAAATTGAACACTTTATTTTGAAAATCGAAAATAAAATAAACCACCTACCAAATCTTTGCGGCTTTGCGACTTTGCGTGAAA
>JBBRGZ010000266.1:0-3933 GCA_038223395.1 Chitinophagales bacterium | reverse complement strand
TTACATTTTCGCCTCCACTCACCTGATTTCCAAATGCATCTACAATTGGATCTGTTACTAAAATATTTTTATCTGTTCTACCTAAACCCTTAAATGCGGCATAAGAAACATATTGAGCAATATTGTGCATCAGCATTACGTGCGCGCGTCTGTCGAAGGAAATTGTTTTATAATCTTCTGATTCGAAGGTTACATTGCGCGTAATATTTGCAACATATAATCGCAATCCATATCCCGTAGGAAATTTATGTTCATATAATAATGTTGTACCTCCTGTTGCATTATTGGTAAAATGTATCACTTTTCCCGAGATACTCGTAATAGTTAATTCTTCATCGTGGAATAAGGTATTTCCCTCAAAATCACCACCGTAAGTGCCATAGGTTCCAGGAATTACAATTTGATCGCCTACTTTCCAACCTGTAGCAACCTCACCTAATTTAATTGAGGATGCACCTGCAACTAGATTTTTTGTAATTGCACAATATGTTTTTTTATATGCTCCGTTGATTACTGTAAATCCGTGACTGATTAATCCTTTGCCAAATTCGTAGGGGTCGTTGCTGATATCAATTGCACCGCGATTTGAAAAAATAATATTTGCATTTACTGTGCTCAAAATTGGAGTTGCAGCTGTTCCGATATTCAAATGACCTACCGGGTCAACTACAATTGTAAGCACTTTTAATTTTGAATTTACTGTTGCAGAGAAATTTAACGTTCCGATAACACGCACCCAATTAATATCTACATCGCTTACATTGTCGTAAGTAACGGTGATATTGGAATCAATAACAACTTGCGCATTAATTCCGGGAACTGAAAAAACATTCCAAGTTGCAGGGTCGAACCATGAACCGTTTGATACGGCAATATGAGTTGCTTCATCAACCGGAACGAGCGCAAAAACAGCGCAGTGTTCACTATGTAAATCTTCATCATCAGGATGTGCTGAACAATCATCCATCATTTGTGTGTATGCGTTTATTGTGAGGGAAGCCGCTACTATTATTAAAACGGCGCGTAAATGCAGATACACTTTCTTCATTTCAATTTTAAATTGATTTAATTGTGAAAAAATAAAGTGTGCAATAAATGGGCTGTGATGTGTAAAGGAGGAGTTGTGTGAATAGACGTTGGAGAAATCGTTTCGGATGCAAATGTAAATAATAAATTTACAAATTACGTTTTTAGTTATTACATTGTTAGTGGTTGTGTGACTAACCAATAATACAATTAATTATTTATTTTATTTAAAAACAATTGGTAATGCATTCTATTTACCACTTTTGAGGTCGTTAATTTTCTTCACAAAAACCTCTGGCACTGACACAACTTTTTTATCTGAATAATTAAAACAAACGATTCCGGTTTTTGCAATTGCAACTAATTTTTGGTTGCAGGTTACTTTGTAAAAGATATCAAATGCCACCCGCGTAAAATCTTCAGCTGCAATTTCAATCAGAAGATTATCACCATAAAAACTTTCCGATTTATACATTATTGCAACATCTGCCATAATGATTCCAATACCTTCAATATTCTTTTCGCTATATCCCAAAGAAATTAAAAGACGCATTCTTGCTTCGTGCAGAAGGGATAACAGGGTATCGTTTCCTAAATGTGCGCCATAATTGAGGTCGGTAATACGTATTTGTATTGAAGTAGAGAAAATAGCAGGTGATGGAAAATCGATTTCTATGCGTGACATATTATTAATTTACTGTTTTTTAACTAAAGTCAGGAATACGCGCCAAAGGAATAACCGTTTGATCAACAAAATCCTTTGCTAAATATTTGTAATAACCTGCCATTGCAATCATTGCTGCATTATCGGTGCAATATTCCAATTTGGGGATGAAAACTTTCCATCCTAATTCTGCACCTGTTTTTTCAAATTGTTTTCTCAATTCCGAATTTGCCGATACACCACCTGCTATTGCAATTTGAGATATACCCGTTTGTTTTGCGGCAAGTTTCATTTTTTTGAGTAAAATTTCCACAATGCTGCGCTGTATGCTTGCGCAAAGATCGTTTAAATGATGTTGAATAAATTCGGGATCAATTTTCTTTTGTGCTTGCAAAAAATACAAAATTGATGTCTTTAATCCGCTGAAAGAAAAATTCAACAAGGGAATATTAGGTTCTGCAAATTCATATTTATGCGCATCGCCTCCAACTGAAAATTTGTCAACCATTGGACCACCCGGATAATTTAAACCAAGCATTTTGGCAGATTTATCAAATGCTTCACCTGCCGCATCGTCAATAGTTTGTCCCAAAACTTCCATATTTAAGGGGCTTTTCACCAAAACAATTTGCGTATGTCCTCCGCTTACGGTTAAACATAAAAAGGGGAAACCAGGCTTAGGCTCCTCAATAAAATGGGCTAAAATATGGGCGTGCATGTGGTTTACGGCAATTAATGGAACATCCAACGCCAATGCAACAGCTTTTGCATAACCCACTCCAACCATGAGCGACCCCAACAAACCAGGACCCTTTGTAAATGCAACTGCATTAATTTGTTGTAGCGAAATACCTGCTTCCTTCAGGGCAGCGCTAACAATGGGAACAATATTTGCCTGATGTGCGCGGGAAGCTAGTTCAGGAACCACACCGCCGTATTGCTCATGTACTGCTTGATTTGCAATACAATTGGAAACAATTTGTCCATCAATCAATACAGCGGCGCAGGTTTCATCACAACTTGATTCAATTCCGAGGATGATAGCAGGCATACAATGTTGTAATTTAACCCCCAAAAGTAATACGGTAATTTAAAGGTGCAGAAGATTTTTACATACTGGCGAATATTTTCCCTGATAAAACGAACACTATTAATAGTTTTTTTTAGCATTTTAGTCCTTTTTATTAGCGTTTTTCTCCTTTTAAAGATTCCTGCAGTTCAAAATTGGGCAGCACACAAAGCAACTACCATTCTCAGCGAAAAACTCCATACCAAAGTGGAATTGGATGAGGTAAGTATTAATATTTTAGATCATTTAATTTTGAAAGGTCTTTACATAGAAGATCTACAGGGCGACACGCTTTTATATGCCGGTAAACTAGAAATCAATATCGGTAGTATAAACCCATTTGTACCCAAAGCTAAATTGAAAAATATCGGTATTAGTGACAGCTATATTAATTTATATAGCACCCTGCCCGATTCGGTATATAACTTCTCATTTATTGCCGAAGCATTTTCTTCAGGTAATACTGATACAACAGTTTCTGCACCAAAATCGTCTAAAAAATCCTTTCAGCTATCACTTAATAAAATCACAATTGAAAGAACCAAGTTTAAGATGGTTGACGAAGTAGGCGCATCTGCTATCGATTTATATATAGATGATTCAAAAATATTGATAAATACAATTGACCTCGCAAACAGCGTTCTTGCCTTAGAAAAAATAGAGTTTAATAATACGAAGTTTCTTTTAACCGCCTTATATGATACCATTCCTTCAACCCATGTAGAAAGTTTTGATACCGTACACATTAATTTAGGGAGTTGGGATATTGAAACTTCGCAAATTTCTTTAAATAATTGTGTTTTCGGATATAAAAACAATAATTCAACAAGCACTCCCGAAGGCATGAATTTTAATGACCTTTATATTACGGATCTAAATCTTGACATTTCCGATTTAATTTATTCTGGGGATTCTATTCTTACATCAATAAATCATATTTCATTAAAAGATAAATCGGGATTTCAATTAGATACGCTTGCTGCAAATGTAGTTTTTTCAGCATATGAGATAACCTTATCCAATTTATTAATTGCAACACCAAATTCCTCTATAAAAGATCATTTTGCCTTTACTTTTTCAACATTAAATGATTTTGATAGGTTTGAATCTGATATTCGATTAAATCTAGATTTAAAGAATACAACAATTTCAAATATTGATGTTGCCTATTTTG
>JBBRGZ010000265.1:0-3938 GCA_038223395.1 Chitinophagales bacterium | reverse complement strand
GTAGTTTTGCAATAAAGTTCAAGGTTTATATTAAATTTTACAAAATAACGATATTCTAATGACTCAAATTGTTTGTTTTACATTTAATCCATTTTACGAAAATACCTATATTATATACGATGAAACAGGCGCATGTGTTGTAATTGACCCGGGTTGTTATTCTAAACGAGAACAAACCGAACTGGTTGCATTCATCGAAAAAAACAACCTAAAACCCGTTTATCTGCTCAATACACACTGTCACATCGACCATGTATTAGGTAACAAATATGTTGCCGATACTTACAAAATTCCCTTTTTAATGCCCGAAGGAGAACAAATTGTTTTGGATGAGGTGGTAAACTATGCGCCATCTATGGGAATGAACTACCAAAAATCGCCAAATGCCGAGCGTTTTTTGGTTGAGGGTGAGGATTTGGAATTTGGCAATACCATTTTGAAAATTATTTCTGCTCCCGGGCATAGTCCCGACCATGTGTGTTTTTATTGCGAAAAAGAAAAATTTATTGCAAGTGGCGATGTATTATTTTTTGATTCCATTGGAAGAACAGATTTACCCGGTGGAGATTATAATATTTTAATTAATTCCATTAAAAATAAATTAATGGTTTTACCCGATGATGTTAAAGTATATGCCGGCCATATGCAAAGCACAACAATTGGCAGAGAAAGAAAGCTAAATCCATTTTTAAATGCATAGTTCCCCCAAAACATCATCGCCCCCCTCGTCTTTGCCCATGAATTATGAAATAATTCATAACGGGCAACCTCACCACGTATAGCAGTCCCTCAAAAAACATCTACCATTTATATCAATCAATCCTCAAATCTTTAATAAACCCTATACTCCTCTCAATATCCTCATGCAAATATCTATCAGCAGTATTAAAGGATATTATTTTACGATAATCCTCAAATAATTTCTCAATTTTTACTGATGATTTTACAGGTCTTCTAAACTCAAATGCCTGAGCGGCTGTGAGCAATTCTATTGCAAGAATTTTTTCTAAATTTTCTGCAACGCGCAAACATTTTGTTGCCGCATTTGCACCCATACTTACGTGATCTTCTTGTTCGTTGCAACTTGAAATGGAATCTACACTTGCAGGAGTACACAATTGTTTATTTTGCGAAACCATGCTTGCGGCAACATATTGAGGAATCATAAGGCCGGAGTTTAACCCGGGATTTCCGGTTAAAAATTCAGGTAAATTTCTTGTGCCGGATAATAAACGATAAATTCTACGTTCAGAAATATTTCCGAGTTCGCTCAATGCAATTGCAAGAAAATCGAGGCTCAATGCAAGAGGTTCGCCGTGAAAATTTCCGCCGCTTAAAATAGTATCATCGTCAACGAAAATATTCGGGTTATCAGTTACTCCATTAATTTCGCGTGTTACAATTTCTTTTACATAATCTATTGCATCTTTGCATGCACCATGTACTTGCGGAATACAACGAAATGAATAAGGATCTTGTACTTGTTCCTTTTCTTCAAAAAATGTTTCGCTGCCGGTTAATATTTCTAATATATTTTTTGCTATTTGTATTTGTCCGCTTTGATTTCTTATTTTATGAATGCGTGCATCAAATGGTTCTGCTTTGCAATTCCAAGCTTCTAAACTTAAACAGGAAATTAAATCGCAGAGATGTGTAATGCGTTCTGCCATAATTAAACATTTTACAGCATGTGCACTCATAAATTGTGTACCGTTGAGCAGAGCAAGTCCTTCTTTAGAACTTAATTTTACAGATGTTAATTTAAAATCTTTTAAAACATTTGCAGTAGCGCGAATTTTTCCTTCGTGTTTCATTTCGCCTTCACCTATAATTGCCATACTCATGTGCGATAACGGACATAAATCGCCACTTGCACCTAACGAACCCTGTTCGTAAATAACAGGTAAAATATCCATATTAAAAAAATCGATTAAACGCCAAACGGTGTCAACACTTACGCCGGAATTACCATAGCTAAGAGATTGTATTTTTAGTAATAAAAGAATTTTTGTTATATCATCATCAATAATATCACCCACACCACAGGCATGACTTCTTATTAAATTATATTGTAATTGTTCTATATCGTTATCCGATATTTTTACTTTGCACAACGAGCCGAATCCTGTATTAACACCATAAACAGGTTCTTCGCGTTCGGTGAGTTTTTTGTCTAAATACATTCTGCATTTTTGAATTGCATTGCGCACATCGTCGGTGAGTGCGAGTTGTGTTTTTTTTGTTAGAATAGTATTAATTCTTTCAATAGTCAATTCTTCAGAGCCGATATGATAAGTGTCCATAATTTATTATTTCAGTGACAAATTTAAATTTAAATTTGCAAGATGCACGACATAATGACCTTTAATGGTGTGAGTAAAAGTTTTGGAGAGGTGCCTGCACTGCAAAATGTGCGCTTTTCGATACCCGAAAATTCGATATTTTGGATTTCTTGACCCCAATGGAGCTGGTAAAACTACACTTATTGGATTATTAATACTAGGATTTATTTTTACAACAGTGTTAGCTGAACGCATTTATAGAACCGGTATTTTATTATATGGAAAAAAGATAAAGCTAAGGGAAATTTGGCATTGGATGTTTTATAAAGGGTAAGATTATAACACGCAAAAAGCCCCCGACAAGGCTTTGCAGTTTTGAAGATTAAATTTAGTTAAAAAATCTTTTATCGGAAATTATATTAAAGGCCTTAATTGAGTAAAATTAAAAATGAAACTCTAGTGAGTTATCATTTTGCGCCCAAAATACTCCAAATCCGTCATTGATATTTGAATAATTTAATTTGGGGTCGCTGAATAACAAATTTATTCCTGAAGTTTCGGATTGATTGGAAATATAATCTGAAAGTTCTCTTGAAATTACACTAACTGTAAATCTCAATTTATCAAAAGGAATTATTTCCTCTTCATGGTTGACAGAACTACTTTGAAATGTAAAAGGAAATTCAGTTCCTGCAAAACAATTATCAGTATAAACTTTCCAAAAACGAGTATTATAAATAAAAATCCCTGATTCACAGGCTAAGGATGAGGCATCTGGCGTCTCAAATACATTTCCATAAAACAATTCATCGTCTGCATAGAAACTAAAACCGAATGCGTAATAATTTTCAGTTTCTAAATTATCATCAAAGATTGGCCTAACACTGCATGCGGGATCGCCGTCCTCTCCTTCGAGGTCTGAATTAAAGTCAACTGATTCCAAGGTAATTGGGGTAGGATAGGTAATTGCATCTGAATAAACTGTTGTGTATCCAACAACTGTACAGATAATTTCATAATTATTTTCAGGTACTGGTAGATATGCTAAAAAATATTTCCCGGGTTCAGATTCGATTAAGGTATCAACAGCAACACCATTTTCGAAAAGTATAATTATTGCATCACTCACTGTAACATCTATTTCATCGAAATAGTATGTTCCTGTTGGTGGCAATGTGTGTGTTAAGTATATTGTAACGCCATCTATATTAGAAATACTTCCAAATAAAACTAATTGATCGCCTTTGTAATCTAATTGATAATTATCTAATCGTTTATTACAGGCAATTATCAAACTAAAGGTTGCAATAAAAAGAGTATATTTTAATAAATTTTTCATCTTTAAAATTTAAGACTGTAACTTAAAAAAGGCACGAATTTGAATAACGTTTGTTGCGTAACATAAGATTCAAATCCAATTGGTGGATATGTGTTGCGTGGCAAACCGCTATAATTCAGTTCAAGATAAATTGGATTACTTCTTGCATATACATTATAAGCACCAATAGTCCATTTACTAAATTTATACATGGAAATTTGCTTTTCTCGAATAAAAGAAATATCTAGTCTGTGGTAATCGGGTAATCGACTTCCATTTACTTCGTCATAAATGTATGATGGTAGTCCGCCTGGGTCAATAAACACAGCAGATGGCAT
>JBBRGZ010000264.1:0-3949 GCA_038223395.1 Chitinophagales bacterium | reverse complement strand
TTATAGGAATAGATTTTCAACAAAAAATTGAAGGGTATGAATGCCCTTGGGGGAATGTTCAACTCGCGATAATTTACGATTCATTAAAAGTGCAAAATCCACCGAAAAATTTGTCTGAATTAAGTGCTTTTGTAAAAGCGCATCCCGGCAAGTTTACTATCCCTTACGAATTTACCGGATTAACATTAATGAAAAGTTGGCTGATTGCTTTAGCAGGTGGAGAAGGTTCTTTGGATGGTGCATTTGATGAGGCAAAATATAAAAAATATTCCGGTATGTTATGGGATTCTATTAATGCCATGAAACCAAATTTTTGGAAAGATGGAAAAACTTTTCCATCAGCACTCTCGCAGATGCATCAAATGTTTTCGAATAGCGAATTATTATTTACAATGAGTAATAATGATGGTGAGGTTGATAATAAAGTAATACAAGGTTTATTTCCACCTACTTCACGGTCTTATGTGTATACCTCAGGCACTATCCAAAATTCACATTATATGGGAATTATCTATAATGCTCCGAACATTCCCGGTGCAATGGTTGTGAGTAATTTTTTAATTAGCGCAGAAGCACAATATGAAAAAATGAAACCCGCAGTTTGGGGCGATGGAACGGTATTAAATATTGAAACTTTACCTGCGGATTGGCAACAAAAATTTGCCCAAATTCCTGATAGAAAATATGCCCCCAAAAGAAAAGATATCCAACCCTATGCTTTAATGGAAATTGCACCGGAATATATGATACGCATGTTTGATGATTTTAGAACTTATGTAATTGAAAAGTAGATTAAAAAATATCGTAATCCTATTATTTGCAGCATTCACTTGTTTGCCGCTTTTGCTTGCGGTAATATATGCTGCCTTAAATGCAACAGGATTAGCCGGAATTGATGCGCACGGATTCACTCTTAATACTTTTATTACTGTATTAAGTTCTTCTAATTTTTATACTTCCTTTGGCTTTAGTATTTACATTACACTGATTGTAATAATTATTGCAGTTGCATTAGCGTTATGGGGCACTTTAACCTTAAAAAAAGATGTTTTACATGGGCGCATTTCTTATTTATTATACGTGCCATTGGCGGTTCCTGTAATTGTGGCTGCATTTATTTCATTTCAATCGTTAGGGCAATCGGGACTTATTTCTCGCATTTTGTATGCTTTTAATTTAATATCAGATCCAAGTCAGTTTGCAGGTTTTGTAAATGATCCATTAAGTATAGGAATTATTTTCACACAAATCATAATTGCGAGTGCATTTTTTGTGATATTATTTTCAACCATTTACGAAAATGAAAATGTAGACCGCTTGCATAGTGTTTCAAGTTCGTTAGGTAGTAATCATAAAACAACTTTAATTAAAGTAATTATTCCCGTTTTAATTAAAAAGGCAATCCCTTCAATCATTTTATACGCAATCTTTGTATTTGGGTCATACGAAATACCTTTGTTACTTGGCCGACAAGATCCACAAATGATTTCAGTTGCGATAGCTCGAAAATTTCAACTGTATAACTTACACGATGTGCCGGTTGCTTATGCAATGGCTTTATTATATACCATATTTGTTATTACTTGTCTCATAATATTATTCAGGAAGAAAAAATTAATTCACGATGTTTAAAAAACGTCCAAAATTTGTTGTGTTGTGGATATGCCTCATCTTTCCCATTTTATTTTTGGGGATGTTGGCGTTTTCATCAACTTGGCGTTTTCCGACTTTAATTCCGGAATTTAAGGACAACTCAAATTTTGAATTAATGGTGAGTGGTGATGCGAGTTTTGTTATGATATTTTTGCGTTCAGTTTTGATTTCGATAACAGTTGCAATTGTGAGTGTTGCAACCGGATTTTTTATTGCAAAGGTAATTGCGTTTCACAAAAAAAGAAATTTGTTGTTGCTATTAGCATATTTTCCTTTTGCTTTATCGCCGGTTGTATTTGCTGCTTGTTTAAATTATTTTTTTACTTTGTTTTTATTATCGGGTACAACTCCGGGAGTTATGATAGCACAATTTATAATTGTGTTTCCTTACGCAATCATTTTATTTAATTCGCATTGGGGTTCAGGCATAATAGCCTATGAGCAATCGGCAGCTACACTTGGTGGAAATGCAGTGCAACGGTTTTTTAGAGTTACTCTCCCACTCTCTAAGAACATGCTTTTAATTGGATTTTTTCAGTGTTTTATTATTTCGTGGTTTGAGTTTGGATTAACAAATTTTATTGGCATGGGACAAGTGAAAACATTAACTGTAAAAGTGTTTCAATATATAGGAGAAGCAAATATACACTTAGCTGCAATGAGTAGCTTGTTATTGGTTATTCCGCCATTGTTATTGTTATGGGCAAACAAAAAATTTGTGTTACGCAATTATTAAGATGTTATTAGAGATACAAAATATAGAAAAAAAATATGGTGAGCATGTTATCTTAAACAGGGTATCTCTGCGTCTTGCTTCTAATACAACGATGAGTATTTTAGGTCGCTCAGGATGCGGGAAGACTACTTTATTAAAAATTATTGCAGGGATAGAACAACAGGATGCGGGAAATATTATTGCAGATAATATTAATCTGAATGCCACACAAATTCATGAAAGAGAAATTGTGTATCTGTGGCAAGAACCTTTATTGTTTCCACATTTAACTGTGTTTGAAAATATTGCCTTTGGTTTGCGCGTTAGAAAATTACCCAAGGCAGAAATAATTGAAAAAACGCAGCGTATGATACAAGATTTGGGACTTGAGGGTCATGAGCGCAAGTTTCCTAATCAGATTTCAGGCGGACAAAAACAACGTGTAGCATTTGGAAGAGCAATTGTAATAAATCCGAGAATTATATTGTTGGATGAACCCTTTGGAAATTTGGACGTTGAAACTCGGGGTGCGATGCAACAACTTTTTAAACAGATAACCGGAACCTACCACTTGAGTGCTTTGTTTGTAACACATGACTTGAAAGAAGCGGTATTAATGGGCGATACTTATGCATATATGGAATCAGGAAATTTGACCGTTTACGAAAATAGAGATAAATTTATACATGATGAAAGAACAGGGTTTAAAAATGAAATTAATTTTTGGAAGGAAATTGAAAAATCAAAGTGAAATTACCTATGAATAATTTTGATTATTGTGCATCAGTTTATTGGGTATTTACGCAATTATGTAATGATAAATGCGACCATTGTTATAATTTATCGGGACCTGATGGCGCACGTATTAGTACAGAAGAATGTCTTGCGATAGTTGAAAATCTTCCTACTAAAATTGATCGTTTAATTATAAGTGGCGGTGAACCCTTAGCTGATAAAAAGAAATTATATGTTATTCTTGAAGCCATTAAAAATAAATACGGTAAAAGCACGCAAGTGATGCTGCAAACCAATGGCGATTTATTAAATGAGAAAATATTAGATGAATTATTAATACTTGGTGTATCAAGATTTGATATAGCAAGTATTGACCGTTATCATAAAAAACAAGGCGAACGCATTGAAATTTTGCGCAATTTATTTTTATCGCGAGGATTGAGTGACGACAATACAAAACCGCTTGTTGAAAAGGAAACGTATTTGCATGAAAATGCAAGCTTTGGTTTTTGGGGAGCGAACGAAGAGATGTGGTTAGGTGGAAATTGGGCGCGTGGTAGAGCAATGGAAAAGGATATTTGGCTGAAAGATCCTAATCATAATTTTTGTGCCATTTTATCGGGTGCAATTGGATTTTTAGGTGGCAATGAAAGTATCCCACAGGAAATTTCTATTCAGCTTTGGAAAATAAATCCATGTTGTCCGGGTACACTCTATCCTATGGGTGATGCGCGCACTGAAAAAATAAGTGAAGTATTAGAACGCGCATCAAAAAATCCCGTTTTTCAAGCTTTAAATTTAGGTGAACCTTGGAAGATGGGTGAAACTTTAGGAATTAGTTATGAA
>JBBRGZ010000263.1:0-3968 GCA_038223395.1 Chitinophagales bacterium | reverse complement strand
AGTGCAGCAGGTTGGGAAAAAATAAAAGCGATGCAGGAAGCTGCAGAAAAGGATGGCATTTTCACCTTTGCATTGGTGGGCGAGGGCAGACCACAAATTGAAACGTTTAGACATGAAAATCAAATGGCATTTCCATTTTTTACGGGTGATGGCAAAGTGTGTCTTACAATTGGAAGAACAAATCCTAATATTGTATTAATGCAAAACGGCACTATAATAGATAAATGGAGCTGGCGCGATTTACCGGATTTTAATACCATAAAATCGGAACATTTTCCGGATAGAGCAGCAACTGTTTTAAAACCATTATCCAACGAGATGTTTTATGATGGCGAACCTGTTGTAGCTAAAATTTTGCAATCGAAAGTGCCTTATAACGAATTCTTTTTACAAGATTCTTTGGGCACCGACGTAACTACAGTGGTTTTAAATGATACTTCTGCGTTTCACATGGTTATAATAAATACATTAGAACAAGATAAACTGACGAGCGAAGCCTGGCAAAGAATTCTGGCTCAATTGAAACAATTAGATGCTTCAGGTGCCAAGTATTTTGTTGTGAGTTCGGGTACTTTTCGCATACTTTTTTATATGAAAAAAGCTTCCGAATTGGAGTTTGATTATTATGTTTCGGATAAGGATGTGTTGAATAAAATTATGAAAGAAAATACTGGCATTATTGAAATAGAAAATGGTGTTGTAAAAAGTAAAGTTGTAGAAGGCGAATTCTAAAAACAGGCAATTGATAAAATATATTTTTAAACGTTTGATTTATGGAGTATTCGTACTGTTTGGTGTAGTGATAGTTGTATTTTTTTTATTTCAGCTCACACGCATTAATCCGGAAAGGCAAATTGCAGGCGAAAAAGCGGATAAACAAACAATTGAAAATATTAAAAAAGAATTAGGCCTCGATTTGCCTGTTGGACAGCAATTACTGGTTTATCTTAACGATATTTCTCCCTTGAGTTTGCATAACAATACAAACACCGCTTCGCGATATTATTTGAGCAAGGATAAATATGATTATGGAAAGATATTTTCTATAGGTTACACTTCTTTGGTTATTAAAAAACCATTTTTAAGTCGCTCATACACAAGCAAACGCAGGGTGAGTGAAATACTTTCTGAAAGAATTCCAAATACATTAGTACTTGCGTTAACGGCAATGATATTTGCAACGGTTATTGGAATTGTTTTCGGTGTTGCAGCGGCAGTAAAACCAAATTCTTTACTCGATAGGGCTTGCACTGCAGTGAGTGTTTTAGGCATTTCGTTTCCATCGTTTTTTGTAGGTATTATTTTGCAACTTGTTTTTGCTTATTTATTGGCTTCTGTAACCGGGTTAAATATGACGGGCGATTTATATGTGACTGACGGATATACCGGCGAAAAATATTTGGAACTCAAAAATCTAATATTGCCGGCATTTGCATTAGGTATTCGACCCATTGCTGTAATTACACAGCTAACACGCAGCACTATGATTGATGTAATGCACAACGATTATATTAGAACAGCCCGCGCAAAAGGACTCAATGAAAGAAGTATACTTTTTAAACACGCATTAAAAAATGCTTTAAATCCTGTTGTAACTTCTGTTTCCGGTTGGCTCGCAAGTTTATTAACAGGGGCATTCTTTATTGAGGCAATTTTTAATTACAATGGCATTGGATACGAAACTGTAAATGCATTAAAAACTTTTGATTATCCCGTTGCAATGGGAGCAATTTTATATACCGCTGTTATATTTGTAGCAATTAGTATTTTAGCAGATATTTTATATTCAGTAATAGATCCACGTATACGTATATCATAGTATGAGAATTTATCTTTTGGGATTTATGGGTTCAGGAAAATCTACGTTTGGAAAAAAGCTTTCCGATAAGTTAGGTTATACACTTATGGATATTGATGTAGTGATGGAAGTGCTAGAAAAAAAAACGGTAACAGAAATTTTTAAGGAAAAAGGGGAGGAGTATTTTCGCAGATTGGAAGCCGATATTTTGCATTCGAGTGTATTGCACAAAAATGCAGTAATTTCCTGCGGTGGTGGAACTCCCTGTTACTTTGATAATATGGATTGGATGAACGATAGAGGTTTAACTGTTTACTTAAATATGCCTCCCGAAATATTATACGGCAGATTGAAAGAAAGGAAAGCAAAACGTCCTTTAATTGCAAACATGACTGACCTTGAATTAAAAGATTATATTTTTCAGAAATTATCGGAAAGAGAAAGTTTTTATTTAAAATCAAAGATGATTCTTGATGTTTCTATCATAGAAGTTAAAGACAGAATTGATCTTATAAAATTGCGCTTGCAAACTGAAGGTTAGCTCAAATAAATTCCCAAATTTTCTTTATCGCTTAATATCACTTTAATGTGTTCGTGTATGGTGGTGCTTAACGATAATCCCACATAATCGGGACTTACAGGAAATAATTTGTGTTTACGTTCAACCAAAACTGCGTTGCGTATTTTTTTTGGCGAAAAGTTGAGTAAGGGCTTTATGGCGTATAATAATGTTCTGCCTGTATTTGCAACATCATCCACAATAATAATTACCTTATTATCAATTTCTTCTTCGGTAAGATTTAATTCTACTGCGCTATTTCCGGGATCGTTTTTATCTAACTCAATATGCGTAATTGTGAGATGTGCTTTTGTAATTTTTTTTAATTCATCATAAATTAATTCGGCAAATTTATACCCTTCGGTTGCTTTACATATTCCAGCAAGCACTATTTCTTTTTCCTCATAATTATCTTCAGCAATTTCGTAGGCTAATCGTTTTATTTTTTGATATACCTTTTCTTCAGAAACTATTTTCGTTAATATTTGCTCCATATTATTTAAATATTGTAATCGTTTTAGTTATGCGCGAATCGTTATTTGCAAATGCCACAAAATACATGCCCGATGCTATATTGCTCACATCAATGGTATTATCTCCGGAGGTAATTTCTTGTTGCAATAACATATTTCCTGTAATATCGTAAAAATATACATGTGCATCAGCACCTATACCGATTATATGTAAAACATCAAAGGCCGGGTTGGGAAATATTTGAATTAAATCCAAATCCGAATCACCATTCCTTAAAGGTAAAGTGCTAAAAGATAAAGGGGTACTCCAAGCACTCAATCCATACGCTTCACAATACGCCCTAACAGAACAAACATAATTTGAATTTGGCGTTAAACTATTTAATATTTTCTCATTTGTAAATGCTTTTATTTTACTTGAAGGCTCGCCAATTTTATGATAGTTAATTTGATAAGCTGATGCATTTGGAATTACATCCCAACCAATTTTTACTTTAGTGGCAGCAACATTTAATAATACCGGATTTTGTGGTGCTTCTGTATAATTTTCTGCTGTGCATCCCCAACTTCCTGTAAGTGTTCTAAAGGCATCAGCTTTTCCATATCCCCAGATATTATTCGGTAGGCCAACACCGGTGTGTACATCCGATTTGCCCTGACTTAAAATTGCTTCTTTAATTTCCGTATAACTCGCATTCGGATTTTTTTGTAAGTATAGTGCTGCAATTCCTGCAACTCCCGGACTTGCAAAAGAAGTGCCGTTATATAAATAATGTTGTCCGTCGGGCGACATATATCCTGCTGCGCCTAAAGAAATTAGCCATGCTGAAAGCACAGATGCCTCTGTAGATAAAATGCGTGCACCTGGAGCACATATATCCGGTTTAATTCTATTGTCGCGCGTAGGTCCGCGACTTGAAGAAACAGATAGTTCTCCAATTGGGTCAAGAAAAGGCGGATTTTCGCCATAATAATTTGTCATGCTATCGCGATTAACATAACTGCCAACGGCAATTACATAATCACTACACTGCCAACTGCTTACAGTAGTTTGATTTACATCGGGAAGTTTATAATTTACAATTTCGGGTAAAGTGCCTGCACCTGGCAAACCTGTTGAAACAAAATTCGAAAAACC
>JBBRGZ010000262.1:0-3971 GCA_038223395.1 Chitinophagales bacterium | reverse complement strand
TGCAATTACTGTCCACCCAATTTCAGTAATATTTCCGGCATGCATTCCTGCATCCAATAATTCGGAGGCAAGATATAATTGCTGACTTCGCATGGTTTTTTGAGAGTCGCCAAAGGGTGCAGGATATTCAGTTGGGCCGTTAGAGCCATCATCAGTTCCAATTGTAAATATTTGACTATAAACGAGTTGCGACGAAAATAACGTGAAGAATAGAAGGAATACGGGAAACAGTATATTCTTTTGCATTGCGTGTTTTTGGGCTACTTGTGTGATGCTTAAAATATTCCCAACTAATTGGGCTATCAAAAGTAACAAATAATCGAAATTTTTGTACATTATTCTAAAAAAAAATCCATTTTATTTTGGATATGGGTAATAATAACAGTAATAAGAGATAATAAATAACAAAAACGCAACAAATAATGTAAAAGAATAACAATTATGCAAAAAGGGCAATACATAAAATTTTAAAATTCGCATCACAAAAGCATGTAATTTGTAAGTTTTACGATTTTTGAGCACTTAGTTTTGTAGAATTAATATGATTGCAGTTTATTTTCAATCAGACGAACTATCTAAAGTCATATTTAATTCAGATTTTTAATTTGATGTAATTAACATCATAAAACAGCATATTTTTGGAAATACAATTTAATTGAACCAAAAACTCTTTTATGAAAAAACTTTGTTTTTTAATTTTAATGATTTCTACAATTGGCGTTTTCGCTCAATCGTCAACTCCCGATTCTCAAAAAGAACCTTTTATGCAGGTAGAAAAAATGCCGGAATTTCCTGGTGGTCCAACTGCGTTAATGACATATTTAGGAGAAAATCTTAAATACCCAAAAGCTGCGATGGAAGGAGAAATTAGCGGTACAGTTTACGTAAGATTTATTGTTGAGGAAGATGGATCTGTTAACGAAAATGTTGAAGTTTTACGTGGTATTGGATACGGATGCGATGAAGAAGCAACACGTGTAATTACACAAATGCCAAATTGGTCACCGGGCGAATCTGACGGAAAAAACGTGCGCGTATATTATACATTGCCAATTAAATATCGCTTGAATTAATAATAGATTTATTTTCTAATACGCCATTCAAGCGGATAATAATTATTAATTCTGTTTGGCATTATTTTAATCCAGCCCAAATTTATATTTTCAAATGTGCAAATAACCCAACCATTCAGTTCGGAGTTTATTTGCACATTTTCTTTTCTTAAATATTGTATTGCTTCCTCTTGAGTAAGCGCAATTTTATTTATAGTAGGATTTAATATTTCACTTACAGCAAGTACGTGTGCAGGAATTAATTCATCGCGAATTATTTTACCAATTTCTGTTCCAGCTTGAACAACACGCAATGCGGGAGCAATTCTTTTAAGGTTGGAAAACTGTTCTTTGGCAATGCCATAAACGGTATCTTTAAATGAAAAAAATGTAAGGCTTTCAGGATTTTTTATATAAGGTAAAAGGGGAGCAAATTCTTCCTTATTTAATATTGTATAAGGTGCATAATGCGTAGATGTGCTTTCAAAAATTTCCGTTTCTTGTTTTTTAATTAATGCAGAGGCAAAAAAGCCTTCACCTTGCAATTTATCAGGATAAAAACGAAATCCGAAATTGCTTTTAACAATGCCCCAATCTTCAGGAATATCTATATTAATATATTGCATCCCATGTTCAGCAATAAGATTTTCTACAACATCTTCATTTTCTTCTTTGCTGAAACTGCAGGTTGTATAAATGAGTGTTCCACCAACTTTTAAAGCGGGCAACACATCTTGTAAAATTCTTTTTTGCCGTTTTTCGCAATGCAACACGTTATCCATACTCCATTCCTGCGTTGCAGCAAAATCTTTTCTAAATAAACCGGAACCTGAACAGGGTGCATCCACTAAAATCACATCAAAAAATTCTGTTAATTGTTTAAAATCAGCAGGGTCGTTATTCGTAACAATTACATTTGGATATCCCCACTTGGTAATATTTTCTTTTAAAGCAGAAACACGCGTTTTAATAATTTCGTTGCTCACTAAAATACTAGACTCATTAATTAGCGAAGCAATTATTGTTGACTTTCCACCCGGTGCTGCACATAAATCGAGCACTTGAATTGTTTGATTAAAATTAACAGTTTTATTTAAAATATATTCTACAAACATACCGGATGCTTCTTGCACATAATAAGCACCTGCATGAAATAGAGGGTCGAAAACAAATTGTGGGCGTTCAGATAAATAATATCCGGTTTTTGTCCACGGAACTTTATTTGAAAATGGATGTGTATATTTTTTATTAGCATTTAGTCGCAACGAAATAGGAGGTTTTAATTCATGCGCAGCTACAAATCGCTCTAAATCAAATCCTGGGCAAGATAATAAATGTGATAAAAATTTATCTGGAAATACCATGAATTGTGTTATCGTTTGTTGTATTTATCTTTAATGCAAATTTAATCGCACTTTAGTTAAAGGGAAGCTGAATTTAGTTTTAATGTTCAGAATTTGTTAATTTTGACTTAACATATCACATACACATGAATGCACACAGATATCTACTGGGAATAATTATACTATTTTCATCCACTTTAAAGAGTCAGGTTGTAATTAATGAAATTGCATCTCGTGGGACAATAATTGATGCAAATGGCGAACAATCAGATTGGATAGAACTTTATAACGCAGGTGCAACGCCTGTAAACTTATAAGATTATGGTTTGAGCGATGATGTTTTGAATCCATTAAAATGGAAATTTCCTAACCTGACAATAATTCCTAATTCTTATATATTGGTATTAGCAAATGGAAAAAATACTATTGACAACATCAATCACTGGGAAACAGCAGTAAATAGTGATGATGTATGGAGATATTTTGTAGGCACTTCCGAACCTCCTTCCGATTGGGAAACTCCAGGGTTTAATGATGCAAGTTGGTTAAGCGGCATTGGGGGAATTGGTTATGGAGACGGCGACGATAATACAATAATTGGAGCTACGTCATCAGTTTATTTGCGCAAATCTTTTAATGTAACAGATTTGACAGCATTGGAAAATGCAAAATTTCATGCTGATTACGATGATGCATTTGTAGCTTATCTCAATGGTGTGGAGATTGCGCGTTCAACAAATATTTTTGGCACACCACCTGCTTATAACACACTTGCTTCACTTGATCATGAAGCCGGATTGTATGCAGGATATGATCCTGAATTATGGGAAATTTCTGCCGAAACAATTAATAGTTTGTTAGTTGACGGAGCAAATTATTTGTGTATTCAAGTGCATAATTCTGCTTTAGCATCTTCTGATCTGAGTTCAAATTTTTGGTTGTCGTTTGGAATTAATAATGCGTTAACATATTTTGGTGATGTGCCTGCTTGGTTTCCAAGTGCAGTAGAATATAATCAGACAAATTTTAAAATTAGCAACCCAGGCGAAACAATTTATTTATCGGATGCAACAGGAATTATCCTGGATTCGAAATTTACAGGAGATATTGCTTTAGCTCAAAGTGTTGCACGTATTCCAGACGCAGGAAGTTGGTGTATCACCACAAATATTTCTCCATTATTTTCAAATAATAGCGCGTTATGTTATGCAGGTTATGAGCCTGATCCGGTGTTCTCTATTAATTCAGGATTTTATACAGGAACTCAAATTGTTTCTCTATCTTCTTTATCTCCAAGTTCCATAATACATTATACTATTGATGGTTCGGAAGTAACATTATTATCACCAATTTATTCCGTTCCATTAACTATTGATGAAAACAGAGTAGTCTCTGCAAAATGTTTTAGTACGGGAATATTATTGCCGGGAAAAATGCTCAAACAAACTTATTTTATTAATGAGGATACTTATACACTTCCTATATTGTCAATTTCTATAGACCCGGGAAGTTTATTTGATTTCGATACCGGCATTTATGAATTAGGCTGTTGTTACGATGCATCTTATCCCTATTA
>JBBRGZ010000261.1:0-3975 GCA_038223395.1 Chitinophagales bacterium | reverse complement strand
GGTAAGTGTTTCTCCTGTCGCAAAATACGATTTTTGCGACTCCACAATAACATTCAGCATATCCACTTTTTAGTTATTCTATTAAAATTTTTATTACTTGATTAAAATGATTTCCTTTTATGGTAAGAAAATAAATACCCTTCTTTTCTTTCTGCAAATTAATTTCCTGATGTATTGCACCAACCGCGAGTTTTACAATAAATTGATTAACAACTTCACCCAAAATATTGCGTGTTTCAAAAACGATTTCATCGGGTTGCAAAAGAGTAAAGTCACATTCAAAAATACCTTGACTCGGATTTGGAAATACATTTAAATTGCGCACAAAATTTTGATTAATACTCTGAAATACAAAATTAATTTCCACCGACCATGCAATACAAGGACCGTTTATTGCGGCTACCTGATATATACCTTCAATAGCCGGTGTATAGCTTATATCAGTGGCTCCGGGTATTGGACTTCCGTTGTAATACCATTGCACATCCCAAATGGAAGTAGTTGATAATACATTTGCTATTACCAGTATTGCTGGAGGAGAAGGGTTTGCATAGACCTCTATTGCAGTAGTGTCACTTTCAGCATAACAACCCCCAACTCCGGTTGCAACCAAGTGATAAACGCCGCTTGAAAAAACGGTATAATCAGATGCATTTGCACCCGGAATTTCATCGCCGTCATTAAACCACTGATAATTTATATCAGCTACCTCCTCGGTAGAAAGAATTGCAGAATCACCTTCGCAAAAAACTGTAATTCCTGTTAAATTAATATCCGGAGCTATTACTGCAGGATACACTGTTATTGTATCATAAAAAGTATAACTAATTACAGGATGCGAAATGCTGATTTCAACAGAGTGACTTCCTGCACTTAAAACTGTAACGCCAACATCATCGCCATTAAACGTAAAACTGCCACAATTATCATCACCACCTGCAGCACCCGTATCATAATCTTTCATTTGCATGGTGTAAATATGAGCAGGGTCAAGTGGTATACCTAAACTAAACGTAACAGGAGGATTTGTATCCTCAAAACCCGGCCAAGTACTTAATCCTAAATCATCAATTTTAATATAGAGATCCGGCTTTTCTGCTTCAATTAAACCGGTGCAACCAAAAAATGCGCAATCGTCGCAACCGCTGGTTAAAACGGTTACATAATCTAATTGATATCCAATTGTGTCGATGGTAACAGTATGTTCTACTATATATTGCGTTTCTGCGCCTCCAATGGCATAATATGTTTGTGTGGAGGGGAATTCTGAGCTGCTAGTACTGCCATTTCCAAAATCCCAGCTATAAGCAAACCCATCGACACCGGCACTGTGTATGCTTGTTTCAAAATCTACATCAACCGGGTCGCAACCATAGGTTACAGAAGGTATTATACCGCCATCGGCAATAGCCGCAGGCAAAACTTCAATAAAAATGCTGTATTCGGCAGATTGATCTCCACCGGGGTATTCCAGAGTTGCAATAAGAGGAACGGTTACCTCATACCAACCCGGCACCAATGGCGTTCCACAAACACGCGCGCATCCGTATAAACTGACATCAGGGTCGTAATCAACAGGCAAATCGCCCAAATTTGTTGAAACATGCATGCCATAAGGCGCTCCAACAGGAACAAGAATATGATAATTCAGAAAATCAAGTGTGCCAACCACATCAATAGTTGTATCCGCCTGCATCACAAAGGTGATGTCTGACTCATAATATTCACCCGCTGTAGCAGGAGGTAAGGTATCAGGATAAACTCCCGGCACTGCATATCCATAATCAATTGTGCAAGGGCCGCACAATTGCGCATCTAAGCGGTTAAATGCCAATAAACCGAGTATTAAACTAAGGGTAAAATGTTTTTGCATGCTTTTGGATTAAGGTGGAAAATTATACAAATTTTTTAAGAGATGTAGAACTCCCAAGGCGGTTTTAATCATATTTGAACCAAATAATAATTTATTTTCGAGATAATATCTTGCTTTATTAAAGAACTAATTTCATTTTCTGGGGACCTTAATTTTTACGCTGATTTATCTATTTCTATTCGTGGTAATTTTTCAAACTTATGAGTCCTATATTACGGGAAGAGCCCGGATTGGAGGTCTTTATATCTCATCCCTACGGGACTTTTTGTAGTCATTCGATTACTTGTTACCAATATCTCATCCCTACGGGACTTTTTGGTTGGATCAATTCCTTTACCAATATGTCATCAGCCGCGGCGGACGGGATTAGTTCTTAAATCCTTGAGTTACCTTGATGCATAAAAATCGGAAGAAAAGTGCCGTAGGCACTACATATCAGTAACTATCATGTAAATGGAGAACAAAAGTGCCGTAGGCACGACATATTAAAAATGTAAAGGAAAACATAAATCTAAAAATGGATAAAAATTATTTTGGGATACAAATTGGCAAATTGAAATTACCATTTTTTTTAAAATGGAAACTAATCCCCAACTTTTAATACTGACCCTTATTAAATCGGTATATATCAAAATGTGCATTAATCAATCCGGTTAACATTAAATTAAAGTGCTCAATTGATTATAAACAATTATAATTTTTTAAATAGTTGAGGCGACTGTTTTTATTTTAAAATGCACATTTTATTAAAAAAGTACATAAAAAACACTACAGAAATTATTTACTTTAATATAATTCTTGTGTTACATGAAATTAGTATCGAAGCTATTAAATGCATCAGAATAATACACATTACATATGTTAATATATTATCAGTTTAACGCTGATGTAATATTGTGTTTGGAATTTTGCAATATTAAATTATTGTAATTATGAACAGAAGAAATCTCTTAAAAAGTTTTGGATTATTAGCAACAAGTCAAATAATTCCAACTCAGCGATTACAAGCTGCATTGCCTGAAATTTCTGCACCAACACGCGTATTGCGAATTGCACATTTAACGGATATTCATTTGAGTAATTCGAAAAATGCTGAGGAAGGCTTAGTGCATTGTTTGCATCATATTCAAAACTTGACCATAAAACCTGATATTATTTTTAATGGTGGCGATACTATTGAAGATGCCCTATTCAAAACAAAAAATCAAGTCAAAAAACAATGGGATTCTTGGCATAATATCATAAAAAATGATTGTAATTTAAATGTAGAGAATTGTATTGGAAATCACGATATATGGGGTTTATATACAGAACGACACGATGTGCTTTACGGTAAAAATTTTGCTATGGAAATGATGCAAATGCAAACAACTTATAAAAGTTTTGATAGAAATGGATGGCATTTTATTTTTCTTGATAGCACTCAAAAAAAGAAAAATGGTATTTGGTACACAGCAAATTTAGGGGAGGAGCAAACAGAATGGTTGAAGAAGGATTTAGCATCAGTAGATAAAAATACACCTGTAATGGTGATGTCGCATATTCCAATTTTATGCGCTAATGTGTTTCTTGATAATGTAAAAATTAGAAGTGGAAAATTTCAAATTCCGGGTTCGTGGATGCATTCTGATGTGCAAGACATTGTTTCCATATTTAATGCGCATAACAATGTAAAATTGTGTGTAAGCGGACATATACACATGCTCGACAAGGTGCAATATAATAACGTTACGTATTGCTGCAACGGTGCAGTTTCCGGCGATTGGTGGAAAAATAATATGTATCATGAAACACCTGCCGGATATGCCCTTATTGATTTATTCGATGATGGAAGCTTTACCAATACATACATTAATTACAATGCATCAGCACTAAAAGTTGGGGATTAACCTCCATTTTAAAAAAATGAATAAAAATATTTTGCTGGAATAACAGATGGGTATAAACAGGAATTGATTGACGAAAAAAATCCCGCATGTCTGCGGCTTTTCCGTCTTATTATCGTTTCTATTAAATAAGAATGTAAAATAGTAGAAATAATCGTATATCAAAAAATACAATTTTTGAATGTCGAATATCGAACACTGAATATCGAATATCGA
>JBBRGZ010000260.1:0-3975 GCA_038223395.1 Chitinophagales bacterium | reverse complement strand
ACAACAGCATCTTTTAAGCTGGGTGCATCGGTATTATAAATATCATCGGCAGAAAGTTGCAATCCCAATTGTTTGAGATATTCAAAATTGAGTTGTCTTACCAAATTGGCAAGCCACATGCCTTCATCAGGATAACTCGCTGCCTGAACAGGTTTTACAGCTGTTGCAAGGAATAAAACCGCAGCCATAAATGAAAATCGCATTGTTCTTTTTATCATATTAGTAGTCTTAGATTAATTTAAAAAATGATTGCAAAGTTAAGGTACATTTTGCCGTTTTGACCCGAAAAGACACAAAAAAAGCGGACAAATGCCGCTCAAATATTGTAAAAGGACAGGATATTATTCCTCTTTTAAGAATTTCTTAGTAATAAGCGTATTGCCTTGGTAGTAAGCTGCAAGAAAATAAACCCCAGGTTGTAAATCAACCAAACTTACTTTTATCTCTTGCTTGCCGTTTTCCGGAATGATGCTTTTTATCTCTCTTCCTACGATATTCATGATGCTAATTCTATCAATGTTTTGATAGGTAAAACTAATGGTAGCATAACTTTTAACAGGATTTGGATAAATTGTAACTGTTGATTCGCCGTTATTGCTTACTTGTGCATTAGTATCTGCAAAGCCAAACAAATCGTTTGAAACCACACATTCCTTGTCTTCAAAACCGTTTTCGCTGCCTGATAACACAGGAAGTGAAGCGTATGAAGCAGAAATTATCGCAGAAACGAATAGTGTAGTGTATAGTTTACGCATAGGCTATTATGATACCATGTAAAGTTATATTATTTTTTTCGAGATTTCCAAAATCTTAATTTGTTAATAATGGTTTTAACGTGCTTTAACAGATAAATTGCCCAAAAAAGGCTACATTTTGTTAAACGAGAATAGGGGAATTTAGTTTCAAGTGAATGGCAATTTGCAAACAATAATAATTCGATACTAATGTGCCGTCTCGATGGGACTTTGCATTGCGCATTCTGTCGTATGCATAGATATGCAAACCCCGGTTAGGGGTGACATTATTATACCTCCCAAATAAAATATTTTCCTCTAACATCAACTGGTTAGGGGTGATATTATTATAACATCCAAATAAAATATTTTCCTCTAACATCAACCGGGTAGGGGTGATATTATTATATCATCCAAAGAAAACGAATTACCGCTAACCCCGGGTAGAGGTGATATTATTATAACATCCAAAGAAAACGAATTACCTCTAACCCCGGATAGGGGTGACATTATTATAACATCCAAAGAAAACGAATTACCTCTAACCCCGGGTAGGGGTGACATTATTATTTCGTATACTTAATAACGTCTATCAATTTATTATTACAAT
Source organism: Chitinophagales bacterium (assembly GCA_038223395.1). GTDB lineage: Bacteria > Bacteroidota > Bacteroidia > Chitinophagales > BACL12 > UBA7236. The sequence goes on along the minus strand of JBBRGZ010000260.1, from coordinate 2,631 downwards.
TATTATTAAGATGGCACTTTTCTATTTATCTTTATATATGAGCTGTGCTTCGATAAATACGTAGCTATTAAATGTTTTTTTGAATGTCGAATGCTTCAAGCTGAATATCGTATGGCACTGCCGTTCTGTGATGATAAGTAGCAGCAGCGTCCTTCTGGCTTAATTGATTTTTTTTGAAGAAGAGACACTGCTGCGGCGTTTTTTTTTAATATAACACATCAGTGTCCCTCAAGTCCCAAACGTCCCCCCAATAAAAATGCTATTCTAGCACAAGCAGAGACGTTTGCGCTAGAATAGTATTTTTAATAATCGTATTCCAAAAAAATCCAAATTTAAGGGCGCCATCAAAATTAATTGGTGAATTGATTTATCAATGTCTATTAATTAATTTGGCTTAAATATCAAAATCAGGTTCTTCCTCATAATTCTCTAAAGTATCATTAAACATACTTGAAAACAAATCCCCAAACTGAATACCACTTTGTAAAATGTGTTTGCTTAGTTGCGAAAATTCTGTTAGTCCGTGTAACACAAATTCCATCAAAAAGTATTTCTCATCCTTTGTTACTTTAGGATAATATTTATCTACAACCGCTTTTAGTTTGGGAATTGATTCTAAACTTTTATGATATTCAACGTTTGATAGATCATTAAATAAATCGAGTTTATTTCCCTCATTAAAATAATCTACAATTTCGGCATATACATTTTCTCTTTTTACAGGACGCTCAGGATTTTTAGTTTGAATTTTTTTAGGTTTTTCAGGGGTAGGAAAATAATTTGTAAACTGTGTTCGAACAGATTTCCCAATTAAATTTACAGCTACAATAAATGGTCCTTCTTGCTCACCTTCATATACTAATTCTATTTTTCCGGTAATGGAAGGAATTACTCCCCAAAAATCGCTTACTCGAATATACGTTGTAGCATCTTTATTTTTTAAAGCGCGACGTTCAGCATTTGAAATTAAATTTTCCATTGCAGTAATTGTCATACGCGCACTAACGCCACTTTTCTGATCTACAAATTCGCTGCTTCTTGCTTCAAATGCAATTTGTTCAATCAAGTCGCCGGAAATGTCATTTAATTTAACGGTTTCTCTTTGCTCTGTTATGATTTTTGCTTCTTGAGTTGTAATAATTTTAGAGGTATAGATGTCTTTTGGATAATGTGTTAAAATCTGACTTTCAATTCTGTCTTTTAGTGGAGTAACAATGGAGCCTCTGTTTGTATAATCTTCAGGATTTGCCGTAAATACAAACTGAATATCCAAAGGCAATCTGATTTTAAATCCGCGAATTTGAATATCGCCTTCTTGTAAAATATTAAACAGTGCTACTTGAATTCTTGCCTGTAAATCGGGTAATTCGTTGATAACAAAAATACATCTGTGCGAACGCGGAATTAATCCGAAATGAATAACGCGTTCGTCGCTGTAATTTAATTTTAAATTCGCTGCTTTAATGGGGTCAACATCTCCAATTAAATCGGCAACGCTCACATCGGGTGTTGCTAATTTTTCTGTATATCTGGCGCTGCGGTGCAACCAGCTTATTTGTGTTTTGTCGCCCTCTTCTGCAAGTTTATTAATTGCATAAACTGAAATGGGATTAAATGGATCGTCGTTTAAGTCGCTGCCTTCCACACAAGGAATGTAGTCATCTAAAAGTGATGTTAATAATCGCGCAATTTTTGTTTTTGCTTGTCCTCGCAAACCGAGCAAAATCATATTGTGGCGCGATAATATTGCGCGTTCTAAATCTGGAATTACAGTATGTTCAAATCCGTGAATACCGTCAAAAAACTTATCGCCAGATTTTAATTTTGCGACTAAATTTTTGCGCAACTCTTCCTTAATTGTTAAACTTTGGTATCCGGCCTTTTTTAAATCGCCGAAGGTTTTTATTTTTTCTATTTGTATCATATAATATCTTAGGTAATTGTAATTTAATTATTATCGTACGTTTCTTCTTCTATTTCTTTCATAATCCTCAAAAATATATTCACCCAAACCCTTTAGTGAAGTATAAAATGCTTTGCCCTGATTTGTTTGTGTAAACTCTTCAACAAATTGCTGCAAATACGGATCTTGGGCAATCATAAAGGTGGTGATTTTAATGCCAATTTTTCTGCAATGCGCCGCAAGATTTAATGTTTTATTTACAATTATGCGGTCGAGTCCGAAACTATTTTTATAATATTTTCCATCTTTAATAATACAGGTAGGCTTACCATCAGTAATCATAAAAATTTGTTTATTCGGATTTTTTCTGCGGCGCAATAAATCCATTGCAAGCTCAAGTCCTGCAACGGTGTTTGTATGGTAAGGACCCACTTGTAAGTAGGGAATGTCTTTAATTTCAATTTGCCACGCATCATTTCCAAAAACAATTACATCCAAAGTATCGCGTGGATATTTTGTTTTAATTAATTCGCTTAATGCCATGGCAACTTTTTTTGCAGGTGTAATTCTATCTTCACCATACAAAATCATACTATGCGAAATGTCAATCATTAATACAGTAGAAGTTTGTGCTTTAAATTCCTTTTCTACAACAACTAAATCATCTTCATCCAAGGTAAAATCGCCTATGCCATGATTGATATGTGCATTTTTTATTGACTCGTTAT
>JBBRGZ010000259.1:0-3991 GCA_038223395.1 Chitinophagales bacterium | reverse complement strand
AACTATGCAGAAGTTATAATATAATCTACTAAAAAAACCTTCGCAATTGCGAAGGTTTTTTTTTGAATAAAATTTTGTAGAAAATAAATATCGAATTTAAATATATTCAACAAAGTATTACCAAGATAATAATTCTTTAATTACAATTCCAACTTTTTCTGCGTTAGGTAACATTGCTTTTTCTAGTCCTGAATTTAATGGAACGGCGGGTAAATTTTTGGCACCTAATAATTTTACAGGCGCATCTAAAAATTTGAATAATTCGGATGAAATTCTTCCGGCAATTGCTTGCGCAAAAGAATTCATTATTGTTTCTTCAGTTAATACAAAACATTTATTGTGTCGTTTAATAGAATTTTCAATTGCTTCCCAATCGTAGGGAGAAAGTGTACGCAAATCCAGAATTTCAACTTGTCCCGGATAATTTTTACTCGCATTTAATGCCCAATGTACACCCATGCCGTACGTTACTACAACCATACTTTCTCCACGTTCTATTTTTTCGTCAGAAGCATGTTGGAAAATACGTGCTTTGCCTAAGGGAATAATATAATCTTCACCTGGCTGAATAGATTTTGCAGCATTTGTTCCAGGCACTTTACTCCAATATAATCCCTTGTGTTCAAACATTACCACCGGGTTTGGATCGTAAAAAGCACCTTTAAGTAAACCTTTCATATCGGCAGCATTACTTGGGTACACTACCTTAATACCTTTTATTGCAGTTATTGAACTTTCAATAGAACCTGAATGGTATGGCCCACCACTTCCATAAGCACCAATTGGGATACGAATTACAGTTTGTACATTCCATTTGCCGTTGGTAAGGTAAAATGATTTTGAAAGTTCTGAAACAAGCTGATTAACACCTGCCCAGATATAATCGGCAAATTGAATTTCTACAACAGGTTTTACTCCTGCTGCACTCATGCCCAAAGTTGAACCTACCAAGTATGCTTCTTGAATTGCTGTATTAAAAACTCTATGGTCGCCGTGTTTTACAGCTAAAGTTGCTGCTTCTCTAAAAACACCGCCCAATCTTCGGCCCACATCCTGACCGTATAAAATTGCTTCTTTATGTTTCGCTAAAATTTCATCCATAGCAAACAAGGCAGCGTCAACCATTATAACTTGCGCTGCTCCTTCGGGTTCGCGTGTTCCTTGTTCTTCAGTAATGGGTGATTCCTCAAATTGGTATAATTCCACAGTATCCGGATCGGGATCGGGTGAGGCGACAACATTTTTAAAATCTTCTCTTGTTGCCAAATCTATGGTAAACTCAATTTCTTCAATTTCCTTATTGCTAACGCCGGCAGCCAATAAATAATTTTTCAGTTTTGGATAAGGATCTCGGCTTGCGTGTTCTTTTAAATCTTCCTCACTGCGATACATTTCCATTCGAACACCACTTGTATGATGTCCTAAAAGCGGCACTTTTGCGTGTATTAAAATGGGTTTTCTGTTCACACGCACGTATCCAATTGCCTCTTTTACACAATTCCAACTCTCAGCAAAATCAGACCCATCAACTCTTACTCTGCGCAATCCTTTAAAACCTGCGGCATATTCAAAAGCATCCATTGTTCGTGCTTCTTCTTTTGTAACAGATATTCCCCAATCATTATCTTGAACCAAATAAATGATAGGTAACTGTTTTAAAACAGCAAATTGCAGCGCTTCAGCAACTTCTCCCTCAGTCATGGCGCCATCTCCAATAGAACAAACTACAACAGGATGTTCATTTGCAGACTCAAGTAAACCTTGCTGTTCCATATATTGTATTCCTTGAGCAATTCCGGTAGTTGGAATCGCTTGCATACCCGTTGCTGAGGAGGAATGAATCATTTGGGGATAGTGTTTTCCGCGATAACTTGGGTGACAGTAATAATTTCTTCCACCACTAAATGGATCATCGCGTTTAGCCATCAATTGGAGCATGATTTCGCTTGTTTTCCAGCCCATGGCCATTAACATGGCATCATCGCGATAATATAAGCTTGCCCAGTCAGTTTTTTTCAGTTGCAAGCCCATAGCAATCTGAATTGCCTCATGGCCGCGCGAGTTTGCATGCACATAGAAACATGTTTGACGGTTTTCGTTAAAAATATCGCACATTACCTTACTCGTAAAAAGTATGCGATAGGCATCCAGTAATATTTTTTTATCAACCAATTCAAGTGTTTCTTTCTGATCCATCTTCTGTTTTAAATAGAAAAATAAATTTGCTGCAAAGCTATAAAGGATTTGAGAGCCCTTTTAGAACTTTTACGCTTATTTGATATTTATTTCAAATTTTTTCTCGCTTTCGATAAATCCCTCCAATGTATCGCCATGATTAACCCTTCCAACACCTGCAGGAGTTCCTGTAAATAATAAATCGCCCTGCTGTAGAGTAAAATATTGAGAAATATAGCTGATTAACTGACTGATATTAAACAACATCTCATCAGAATCGGCTTTTTGAACTACCTCTCCATTTTTTGTCATGTGAAACCTGATGGGAGATTCGTTTAAGGGCGTAAATGCGCCAATCACTGCTGAATTATCAAAGGCTTTTGCAATCTCCCAAGGCAAACCCTTTTTCTTTTGTTCTGTTTGCACATCACGTGCAGTAAAGTCAATACCGAGGGTTACGGCATCTAGATATTTGGATGCAAATTTTTCTTCAATATATTTTCCGTTTTTACAAATTCTGTAAACCAATTCGCATTCGTAGTGAATATCCTTAGAAAAATCGGGGATATAAAAATCTTTTCCTTTTAATAAAGCGGTAGGCGGTTTCATAAAAACAACAGGCGCATCAGGAATTGCGTTATTCAACTCCTTGGCGTGTTCTGAGTAATTGCGACCAATACAAAATATTTTCATATACGCAGTAAAGTTACAAAATGGCTCCTATTTTAACCCTTATCGTGCCGGTGGATTTTTTTAATTCTGTATCTTTGAATTTCATTATTGAGATATTTATGAATAAGATAATTGTTGTTTTTCTGCTTACTGTTTGTTGCATTAATTGTTTTGGACAAAGACCTGTTGCTCCCGGAAAACTTTCAGGCGCTAATAAAGCTGGAAATTTTGAACATATTGAAGGCTCTTATGCTGCAGTTAATGGAATTACAATGTACTACGAACAATATGGTGAAGGAGAAACTGTGTTATTGATTCATGAAAATGGTGGTTCAGTTGCTTCATTTAATAGTCAGATAAATTTCTTCTCAAAAAAATTCAAAGTAATTGTTGCCGACAGCAGAGCGCAGGGCGAATCGGATAATGATGCTGATAGTTTGAGCTACGAATTAATGACTGAAGATTATTATGCATTGTTAGAAAAACTGGATATTGATTCTGCATATATTATTGGTTTTGATGATGGTGCTGTGATTGGATTAGAAATGGCAATTTACCATCCCGAAAAAGTAAAAATGCTTGCAATTTTCAGCGCGCGATTACAGAGTGATTCCTCGTCTGTTTTGGATGCTTCAACTGATTTATTGATGGTGTATAAACAAATGTTTACTGATTCGATTAAAGCAGGAAAAAAACAGTATAAATCCGATTTATTGTTAACTAATTTATCGCTTCACAATCCTCAAATTGAACCTGAATTATTACTTAATATTGAAATTCCGGTTTTGGTAATGAGTGGAGATAAAGATTTTATTAATCTAAATCACACCCTAGATATTTACAAACAATTACCGCATGCGCAGTTGTCAATTTTTCCAGATGCAAGTCATTATTTCATGCATGAAACACCTATGTTATTTAATAACTCTGTTATGAAATTTTTTACAAAAACTTTTCAGGATAGAGATGTTAATGATACTTTAAAATTTAAATAAATTCGGAAGTACTTAATTGAATTTATTCATCGCGCGATCTACACCTTCCATAACGATTGATATGATGGCATCAGCGCAAATTTTAATTGTTTCATTCACAATTGGTTTTTCAACAGCACTCCAATTTCCTAAAACAAAATCCACTTGTT
>JBBRGZ010000258.1:0-4027 GCA_038223395.1 Chitinophagales bacterium | reverse complement strand
CTAAAAGTAACATATACTGTCTCTGCATCATCGGGATCTGTTTCAATACTCATACAATATCTGTAAGGCAAACCTGCAGTAATTAATTGCCATGAGGAACCATAATCTTTGCTTCGCCAAACGTTGGCATCATCTGTACCAACATAAATATAATTTGTATCAGCTTCGGCATTGTGAATTGTAAAAATGCTTCCAAAAGTTAATCCAATTCCTGTGCTGCCGTTTGTTAAATCGCTACTAATAGTTTGTAAGTTTGTTCCATAATTTGTTGTTCGCTGAATTTTACTTCCCCCAAAATAAATTGTTGATGCATTTAAAGGATTTAATTCCAAGGGACTTCTCCAATTATGTCTATCGCCAAAATCGTATCCAAAAAATGGTTGATCAATTCCATCTACGGTACCATAATAATTTCCGTATTGAATATTTGCATAAAAGGAATTTTCATTAATAGGTAAAAATCTTGCACTTACACCATCTCCACCATTCACAAAATACCAATCGCCGGCAGTATTTTTAACGAAACTTCCATTATCCTGTGCACCACCAATTAATAAACTTGTATCGCCCGGAAAAACATCTAAGGTGTATAATTGTGTAACAGGAATATTTTGTGCAGTTGTATATGTTGCAAAATCATTTTCTGTAAAAAATAATCCGCCATCACTTCCCATTATTTTAAAATTTTCGTTTGTAGGCGAAACATATAAGCCGTGACAATCCACGTGTGCCATATTTGCAAAACCCGTCCACGTATCACCGCCATTATTTGACCGCGAACATGTAAATCCAATCCAAAATATTTTATTTGCATCATTAGGATTTACACGCACACCTCCATACCATGTATCTTGGGTTGAGGTAGCAACTTCTGCTGTGCAATTTAATGCAAACCAATTATCGCCACCATTTGTAGTTTTATAAATATCTTTTAATGATTCAGCAGGATTAACAATTGAAGCATAAATAATATTCGGATTTGATGGTGCTAATGCTAATGTAATTTTTGCAAGGGGTTCAATTGGCAACCCGTTTGTAAGCATGGTCCAAGTATCACCTCCATCTATACTTTTATAAATTCTGCTGCCGTTTCCTGAATAAATTTTACGGTTATAACGCCGAATACGTTCCCATGTTGCAGCATAAATAATATTTGGATTATCAGGATTAATTGTTACATCAATACCACCGGTAGAATCATTAATATATAATACTTTTTCCCAACTTGCGCCACCATTTTCTGATCTAAATATTCCGCGTTCGGGCGAATCTTGAAATAAATCGCCAAGCATTGCAGCAAAAATAATTTGATTATTATCGGGATTAATTGCAATTCTTCCTGTGTTACCTCCTTCTGTTAAACCGATATTTGTCCAAGTATTTCCGCCATTAGTTGATTTATAAATTCCATTACCGTCGTAGGTTACCGAACCTGTTCCATTTCCCGGTTCACCTGTGCCAACATACACAATATTGGTATCCATTTTATCGATAACAATATCACCAATAGACAACGTAGCATTATCATCAAAAATATTTTGCCAATTTACACCACGGTTATAAGATTTTAATACACCGCCGGAAGCTGTTGCAACGTATATTGTATTATCATTTCCTAGAGGACATTCAATATCCAAAATTCTTCCACCAATTGTAACAGGACCAATAAAATTCCAGTCGTCGGCGTCTGTAGTTTTTAATAACCTATTATTATGTTTTTTATTTAATGCAGATTGTACTGCCTTGCGTTGCGCAATACGATCAGGTTTATCATAAGGAAAAACTTTTTGTTCGTATAACCAATCGTCCATGCTTTGTTCTTCATTATCTAATGTTTCAAATTTTTCAGGCGAAGAAGAAAGAGGAAAATGGTATAATAAAAATGCGGTGCTTAAAATGGGAATAAAGAGGAGTAAATATTTTTTCATATGTTTGAGTTACAGACATAAATTTACGAAAATATCTGGTAGAGGAGGAAGGACGAAGGACAAAGGACATGGGATTTGGGATTTGGGATGCGGGATGTGGGATGTGGTGGGTTGTCCTTGTACTTGCTGTTAATCCTTGTCCCATGTCCCATGTCCCATGTCCCTAGTCCCTCCCCTTAAAAAATTCCCGAATATCCTTTTGTAGTTATTTCTATAATTCCACCTGTAAAATCGCCATAATTTGCAGGAATGCCTCCTGTTATAACGGATATGCTTAGAATTGCATTCATTGGCACATATAAACTACCAACTACACGCACACCATCAACTACATATAACGTAGCGTCTTCGCGCGAACCACCCAAAAATAATCCGCCGGTCCTTTCATCTGCAAGAACAGCCGGCGCTTGCATTGCTACTTCAATTGCTGATGAAACCGCCATGTGACCAATATCTTCAGCTTTATATTCTTGAATAATACCTGGCACCTGATCGTCAACAAGCGAGGGGTTAATCACAACAGGACCTAAAATCAAACCTTGTTTCATTTCAAATGTCTGGTAGCTAAAACCATTGGGTTTAACAATAATACCTGTAAATCTGGTTGTATCGTATCCAATATATAAAATCGAAACATCGTAAGTGCCGGGATTAAGCGGTTTGAAAACATAAATGCCATCATTATTTGTTGAAACTTCGCTCACTTTTATCCCATTATTATATAAAATCATGTGCGCATCCGGCAAGGTTTCTTGGGAGCTATAGTCAACCACTTTTCCTGTGATTTCGCCTGAATTTTGTGCTTTTACTGAAATAATAGTTGCAAGCAGAAGAATAAATACGGTTAATTTTTTCATGTGTCCCTTATTTTATGGTTATTAATACTCCAAAATTACTTGCATTGCTGACGACGGATGTCACAACTATGCAATCTATAGTGAGATGACAATTTGTTTACTTTTCACCAAATCCCATCAAAATAAAAGAAAATAACCAGTTCAAATTGCTTATAAAACCTAATGACCTACTATTTAACCCAATTTAACAGCATTTCTTTTTGCACTCAAACATTTCACTTATCTTTGCAGCCTCAAATAAAAAAAATATGAACAAATTCACTGTATTACCTTTGGCAGCCCTGTTTGTCGTGGTAATTTCCTCATGTAAAGAGACTAAAATACAAAACGTAACTATGAAAAATGGCGCTGATTCACTGAGTTATGCAATTGGTGTTAATATTGGCAAAAGTTTTAAGGAACAAAAAATTACCGAAGTAAATACTGATATGATGGCCGCTGTTATTCACGCTATCCTTACAGATGATACACTTGGTTTAAAATTAAATGACTCTACATCGCTTGCATTTTTAAATACTTACATGCGCAAAAAATCTGACATGGAAGCTGCAAACGATAAAAAGAAAGGTGATGATTGGTTAGCTGCTAATGCAAAAAATGAAGGTGTTAAAACTACTCCAAGTGGATTGCAATATAAGGTAATTACTTCAGGTAGCGGCGAAATGCCTGTAAGTGGCGACACAGTTATAGTGCACTACACAGGAAAATTTATTGATGGTGAAATTTTTGACAGTTCTGTTAGAAACGGTCAACCACTAACTTATCCTGTTGATCAGTTTATTAAAGGCTGGTCTGAAGGATTAAAAATGATGAAAGTGGGTGATAAATGGAATTTATACGTGCCTTCAGAATTAGGATACGGCCCTGCAGGTTTTCAAGGATTTATTCCACCAAATGCTGCATTAGAATTTGAAGTTGAACTTTTAAAAGTAATCCCGGGTCCGGGTAGAAAATAAAATAAACAAGATTTAAACAACAAAACCATGCTTCGGCGTGGTTTTGTTGTTTAAATCACCCAATAGTCACATTATGTTACGCTATTACTCATAATGCATTGCTTTGTTAACAGATGCTATACAATTACTTAACAAATAATTAAATTTACCTCGCCTTTAACAAGAAGCCAAAAATGAAAAAATCTTTACTCCTCGTTTTAGCTGCAGCGCTTACAGCAACAATTAACGCGCAAAATTTGCAATTAAATCCTAACTACCAACAGTTGGATTATGCTGCAAAAATGAC
>JBBRGZ010000257.1:0-4031 GCA_038223395.1 Chitinophagales bacterium | reverse complement strand
TGTCATTTTTAATAAACTTTGTCATTATTGTGCTTATCAAGAGCGCTGTCATGAAGAAGTGCGCACTAAAATTTTATCCTATAAAGTATATGGAAATGAGCTGGAAGAAATTATGGATAAATTAATTGAAGAAGATTTTTTAAATGAGGAACGTTTTGCAATTGCTTATGCAGGAGGAAAATATCGCATTAAAAAATGGGGGAGAGGCAAGATATTAAATGAGCTTAAAAAACGAAAAATATCTAACTATTGTATTCAGAAAGCCATGCAACAAATTGATGCAGAAGGGTATGAAAATACACTTAATAAATTGATGCTTGCCTCAATTAAAAGATATCAAACAAAAAATATTTTCGAAACAAAAAGTAAAGTAGCGCGATATCTCATTTCGCGTGGATACGAAAGTGATTTAGTTTGGACTATGATTGGTAAACAATTTAGGGATTAAAATCCACTCAAATAACCATCAACTTATTCGTTGAAACGCCAAAATCGCCTTCAAACTGTATGATATAAGTTCCAGGATTTAATATCTCTATAGGAATTTGAATGGAAGATATTCCTATTGGAAACACAGCGGTATCGGAATTAAAAATAATGTTTCCGGTAAGGTTATAAATAACATAATGCATTTTACTTTCATCATTTAAATTCAATTGCACTTGTATTAATTTACCGTTGGTAGGATTTGGAAAAATGATAAATTGATTGTTTTTTGATAAACTCTCAACATCTTGTCTAAACAACACAGGATCAGGTGCCCACCAATTTTTACTGATGACAATTAGGGATAATAATTTAATTGTATTGCCATAATATCCATCGCGATTAATGTTTACGGTTTTCATGTAATTCCATAAATTATTCAGCCACACTTGATTGCTATTATCAATCATCGCACTTACTGCAAATGGTGCTTGAAATGATAAATCATTATAGTTACTTCCCGGTAAAACCGTACCTAAATCTAAATCGTATCCACTTTTTATGTTGGCAGCATTAGAACTTGTGGTAGTTTTTATCCATGTATTTATTGTTGTAAGCGCATCGTATGCACGCGAATCGCCATACATTAAATAATCAGTTGCAGTGCGCCAAGGGAAACGACAAGCATTATAATAATAATCTCCATCAAAATTTGACTCCAAAAAATTTGGTGCTGCAGGAATTGGAGATGTATTTGTATGGCGAATAAAATCAGGAATTAATCCGGTTGCCGGCGAATAATTTGTTTTAATTGCAGCATCAATAATATAACAACGGTCTATTACATTAGTCCAATTATTATCACCCGTTGCCTCATAAAAACTTCTAAAATGATCAGGCATAAAATCGCTCGATCTTGTTGAGTATGCCATCGCCGAGCCGCTCCCCGAAACCCAATCACCCAGTTTAATTGTTTGATTATTGTGATTTATTTCGGAATCGTAAATTGCATTAATAATATTTATAGCTTCTGATAAATAATTAATAGCTCCTAAACTTCCCCATTGTGCATGCGCCAATAAAAGTGCATAAGCAATATCCAAATCGCCATCAGTAGCTGCATCTCCATCGGGCACACTCACGCAACCTGTTGTTTGTTGCCATGCCATTAAGGTTGGATTTATTATACTTGGATGTGCCTTGTAATATTTATATAAGCCGTCAAAATATATTTTAGCATTTGGATCAAAGCCTGCCATAATTGCTGTAATCAACATACCATAACCCTGTCCTTCGCTCACACAAATGGCATTTGCCGGATCTGCAAACCCCTCTAAGTTATAAAACACATAATATTGATCTGCAACACATCCGTTTACCAAGTATCGTGCTTTCCATTTATTATAAAATTGTTTAACCGCTTTATCTAATTCTGCCTGAGATGCCACTGTTGGGATTATAGTTCCCACAGTATATACAGTATGTTGGGGAAATGGAAATGTTGGTGTTTGAGCGAAAGTTATTGCAATTAATAAAAAACCAATACTGAAGGCGAGGAGTAGTTTTTTCATTTTAACTATTTGTATTAAAGGTAGCGAATATTAATATTTGAGCTGCTACTTCTATAAAATATTTTCGAATCTTAATTTCTGACCACCTTTTTGCCAAATGTCATTCCCTAATTGTTTCAAAAAAAGTTTATCCTCATCAAACACTTTAGCAAAAATGTTGCATGCATCTAAACCTTTGCCTTCGCCATAATAAATACCCATACAATTTGAAGTTTTAGCTCTTGCAGGGTGTTGCGGACCAATAACTACTTCTCCGGGATTGGTATAAATGCTTGCGTTTTCTTGAATACAATCTACGAGTGGTTGTGTATCGCTCCAGATTTCGTTTCCCGAAATGCGGGCGTGAAAAAATGTCGCTGAAAATGGCAGTAGAGCTAAAAATGCAGCACAGGTTTTTGGGGCTTCTTGCAAATAAAATGAAAATCGTATGCTGATATTATTTTCTGTTTTTACTACAAATCCATTCATATTATTCCACCTTTTTTAATTCGGCAACTGTATCCTTCACAGCTAGTGCGTTAGAAGTTGGAGTATAATTAAATCGCGCATTAAACTTGGCACTATCGAAAAAATAATCTCTATCAAACTGGTAACACATTTCAACCATCTCTCTTAAAATGGGAATAAAAACACCTAAAATGCGTAAGCTTGTTTTAGAAAGTATTGTATAATTGTTTTTTGCATTTAATTCTTCAGCAAATAAATTTATCCATCCTTCACCTGTTATTTTTTGTGCGTCGGTTGGTAAATTCCAAATTTGATTATAGGCATCAGGCGTATTACCTAAAATTGCGGTGCCTTTGCCGAGGTCGGGAGTATAACTACATGAATGTATCACCTTCGCATTGCAAAACCATTGCGATTTTTTGCCTTTAATCATATTGTCGTAAATAAGATTCATTAATAAACTCTTTTCTTTTGGTCCCCCAAAAAAATCGGCAGAACGCGCAATAATTGCGGAGAGATTTTTATTTTCAACAGCGTCTAATATCAAACGGTCAACAATTGCACGAGCTTCGCCCTTTTTACTTACGGGACTAATTGGAGAGTTTTCAGTAATATGATTTACATTATCGCCACCAATTGCATACACATTATCAAAAAAAACGAGTTTGCAATTATTCTGTAAACAAGCTGCAATTACGTTTTGCATAAATGTTGGCCACACCTGTTGCCAGAGTTTTGTTTCGTAATTGAATCCAACGGTTACATATACAATTTCGCTTCCTGCTATTGCAGTAAATAATTGTTGTTTATCGAGAACATCGGCAGGAAATAATGAATCAGTAACATTTATCTTTTTCGGATTTCTGCTAACAAGTCGAATATCTTTTGTGTATTGTGTAAGCGATTTTGCGAGTTCAATTCCCACTGCGCCGCCTGAACCTAATATTGTTTGCATATCTATAAATTTGAAATTTTATAAAATAATTATTTTTTAAAAATGTATAAGTTTAGAATAATAGATTTGATTCGACGTTGTTTTTACCTCCACAATTAATAACCCTGCGCTTAAATTTTCAATATTTACTTGCATGTTTTCTATAGGATTTATAATGGTGTTTAAAATATTGCCTTGTAAATCACGAATTGTAATAGATTGTATTTTGAATTTTTTATCCGTTACAAAATACGTATTAGCAGGATTAGGAAACAAAGCAATTGATTGTTCTTGAATTATGTTTTCAGTGAGATTTGTGCCATCCAAATTTTTTAAATACCAGGGGTCGCAATCAAAACGATCGGCTGCATCGATATAATTTGTATTTTCATAGGCAATAAGAATCGTCATATCGCCATTTGAGCACAAAGAGGGTTCGCCCAAAGCTAAGGCATTGCCTTTTAAAATTACTGCTTCCTGATCAACCCAACTATCCCAGTTTCCTACAATTGCTTGTCGTGATCGATATATGTCATAATTCAACGAATAATATAAATAGGTATCGCCATTCCGTGTAAATAATTGTGGATGTTCTATGTGTCCGAAATCATTATTTACACTTGTTATTTTTACCGGTGTTTGCCAAATTAAGC
>JBBRGZ010000256.1:0-4042 GCA_038223395.1 Chitinophagales bacterium | reverse complement strand
AGTTGTAAGCCCTGCTATGCCACCACCAACAATTAAAATATCGGTTTCAATATTTTGTTTTAGTTTTTCAAAAATTATTGGCTTCGTTGAAGCTGTCCAAAAAGATTTATTTTCGCCTGAAGTTATATTGCTGTCAATTGGCTCGGATGCAGAAGTGTTCATTTTACTTTGTTTTAATTTTTGTTGAAATAAATTTGTTTAGCAGGACTTCTTATAAACGGGCTACAAACTCGCCTGCCATTTCGTTGGCCACTGTGAGAAGGTTGGAAAATCAAAGTGTTCTTGTTGCCCATTACGCCAACCTGACATATCCGAAAATCCAGCTAAACTAAATTTATTATTTTTTTCTGAAGGCTTCTTTGAATTTAAAATGATTGAGAATTAATAATAATTAATCTTAAAACTATGCCACAAAGTTCTGTATGTTAAACGACAGTTTTCTTATATAATCTTGGGGAAATGTTACATGTTTCACACATTCAGTGAGTAATTTATTTCTCACTGCGAGTATTTTAAGAAACTCTTTTTGAAATTGAATTAAAAGGAATACCAAAACGGAATTAATTAATTTTCTCAGAGTACAGCAATGTTGTGAGAAAGGCTTGCAAACTAATGTCAACCAAAGCCCTTTTATGTCTGCAAAATATCGAAGTGGAGTGTTGCACTAGATTTGCCGATAACGGTTCGAAGCTTTGCGAAGTGGCGGCATTCGAAGCGAAATATTGCATGGTTGGTAAAATTATCAATTGAAAATATAAGTTTTAAGCATACGATTCACGCCGCCATTTTGCAAAGGTTTTGTTATAGGATGTGCGGCATGATGTGATTATGTTCTCGGGATAAAATAAACATCAATTTATAATTATTTTTTTTGATACAACTTTCTTTTGTCCCGTAAATATTTCAATAAAATATATACCTTCAGGCTCATTAATTAGTGAAATAACATTCCATTTGTCCCTTAATAAATCTGCATAAATTAAAGCTCCGGCTAAATTTATTATTCGAATAGTATAATTTCCTGGGTTTTCATCTATTCGAATGTAAACATCACTATTAAAAGCATATATTTTAGCATTGAGGATACTAAAATCCTCTATGCTAACGGTGGTTGTGTCACCAACTTTATCTCCCGTTAAAATGGCGGTGTCGCATTTCGTTTCGAATGCATAATCTTTAATAATAAGAATTCTGCCTTCCTCTTTGACATCACAACGTATCCAACCGTAGTGATTACATCCTGCTGTATCCAAAAACCTAACTCCAACATAATTGTCATTCGTTTCTGCGTACCAGTTCCCTCCCGCAAGAGTTCCTGTTCCAAGCGATGGGAACCAAAATGTAAATTCTCTGCGTGCCATAAACTGATACCCTGCAGTTTGAAAGGAGAGCAAATCATTCACTAAAACTCCGTTCAATAATGCAAAAGGATAATAATAAGTTGACAAACCCCCGTAACTCAAAGTAAATTGATTAAAACTTCCAGCTATGGCATTATTTGGATTTTTAGGACCAGCCCATATGCGTTCTAAATAACTCTGTGGATCATAATCAAACGTTAAAACAGTGTCCACAGAGTTTAAAAACCCAAAATCTAAAACACCATCATTGTTGATGTCAATGTTTCCTATTTCCCCATCGACATCTATTATTAAATCAGGGTCAATGTCGGTATAAACAGCTTGTGGCTGCGCTTCCTTTGCTATAGAAAGGAAGCACAAAGCCATAGCTGAATATTGAAGGGTATTAAAAGATTTTATCGACATTTTATTGTTTTACAAATTGTTTTACTTGTTTAGTGCCGTTTCCAAAATTAATGCTTATTTGGTAAACTCCCACACTTAGATTTGCAGTGTTAATTCGTTCTCCGTTGCTGATTGGTTTGCTTAAACAAACTTCACCTGCAATGTTGGTGATGCTGATGTTCATGTTCAAATCGTTTTCACCTGCACAAGCCAGACATGCAATTGTAATGAAGTCGGAGGTGGGATTTGGATAAATAATAACATCAGGCGTATTTATTTCCATCGATACTCTGAAATTGTCGGGCGAAATTGGAATTTTAATAAATCCAAATGAATATGCGGGAACAACTATGGTTTTAAGTGGATCGCCACTGCCGGTCGGCATATTCAGTAAAGTATCAATTTGCAGTATTTCTATTGGAAATAAAATGGAATCATCATAACATTGATTTAGATCAAACAAGGTGTTGTTTCCTTTTCCGGAAGTGGAATAAGGTTTTTTAGCATCAATACAATAAATGGTAGCAGTGTCTGTAATTAATATTCCGGCACCTCCGGTGTAAAATCCGCCGGATGTACTTGTATTTAAAATAATTCTCTGCGGTGTATCGCGTACATTTGTAAAATAGATATATAAAAATGTTTTTGACGGATTTGTAAAAATGGTTGGCTGAACATTGTAACTGGCAATAAATATTTTTGAATTTGATTGAACATATTTTAAATTATTTTTGCTGATTTCACTCAATAACTCCAATGCATAGTATGGAGTACGCTTCATGTGATATTCTCTTTTCAAAGAATCGGCAACACCTTCATAAGGTGCAATGTCTTTACCCAAAAATTCTCTTTCTCTTGCATTTGCAGGTGTTATTAAACAGGTAGCAGATGCACCTGCAAAATTTTGTAGTGTAGCAAAGGTAAAAAAATTGGCCCTAAAGTTGGCGTTATAATTTAATTTAATATTCTTTAATATCCATTCCTGCAATAAATAGCCATGCATAAAAGCTTGTGAATATATTCCAATACGTTCATCATTACCGTCATATTTATAATTGTACTCTGTGGTAAGCAGTTCTTTACCACCTGCGGCAACAGATAAATCAAATTTAAGGTGGTTATTGTGTTCATTGTAAGATTCAATAAATCCGTTTCTGATTAACCCTCGATAGTTTTTAGTAATACTGTCAAAGGCCATTTCAAGTCTATCATCATATAGCCCATAAGTCCATTCATCATTGGTGGTATCTGCATCACCTAAATTTATACAAGGATAGGATGCTTCCAATGAAGAATCCGGTATTGCTTTCCAATTGCTTTCATCGTAGTAAGGATGAATTACAACACCTTCAAATTTTTTAACATAGGTTGCTGTTCCTGCAATTAAAATAGCATCGGTATAATGCGCAGCCAAGGAATCGTTCCAATCGGAAGCTCCATCAATTAATCCAACTTCTTCCGGAGTAAAAAATGCAAACCCGGCTCCAAGATTTCTTGCCGGAATAGCTACTTTACAATTAAAAGCAGGATCTGCCTTAAACTTGGCGATGTAATTATGATTATTCCAAACAGAATCACCTACAACATAATTACTTAAGGAATCGGGATATCCACCGTTAATATATTCCCAATAGTCATCAAAATTATATAAACCAAGCATTTTCTCAGAAAAGTCAAAATACATTTCGTTTCCCATTTCCACATAAGCAACTGTGCAGTTGTGTATAGGGTTACTACGCAAATATTTTACAATATCAACGCATTCAGTTGCACTCGCACTCATTAAATTAAGGCAGACAATTATTTTCACGGTGTGGTCGGGGTTTTCAGTTTCAATTTTTTGAATCATCGTTATAAAATCGTCAATATAACGATGGGTTGAATCTAAATCGTTTTGGGCATTCCATTTTGTTACATATTTAATAAAGTTGGTGGATTCACCAGAATTAATAAATGTATTCAAGTAGGCCGTGTCGGCAGCATGAAACAATATAGAATCTAAAATTGGTGCGTTAATTATATGATCTGTTTTGTCAAAGAAACGTACAATTTCATTTAGATCCCAACCGTATCCCGGTCCAGTTAACGGATGCATAAATTTGCTAAACGAACCCGAAAATATTCTTACCGATTCCGGTTTTAAACCGCTGATCCAATTCCATTGGTCAATAGAACTGCTATCATTTGGAATAGTGGCATTATCAAATATGTCGCCTAAATGATACCCAAGTTGTCCTTTATTTACTGCTTTTACAGTGTGTCCGATATTTACATAAATGTCAGAATCTAGGACTCCA
>JBBRGZ010000255.1:0-4096 GCA_038223395.1 Chitinophagales bacterium | reverse complement strand
AACCTAATCCGGCACCACCAAATTTTTCGGGCACTAAAACGCCCATTAACCCGAGTTCAGCGGCTTTTTTAAACAATTCTACAGGAAAAAATTGGGCTTCATCCCATTCCATCATATCAGGTCGAATATGTTTTTCTGCAAAATCTTTAACCGACTCCGTTATCATTAATAAATTATCCATTACTTCCATCTCCATTTGCTAAATTTAAATATGCGTGTAAAATTATCAATAGCAAGCCAATGAAACAATATTATCGCAATATGGTTTTAATTTCTTAACACCATGTAAGAAGGATAATTCAATTACAAAAGCGAATGCAGAAATATGTGCGCCCTGCATTTTAATTAATTCGGCAGCTGCATGTGCGGTGCCACCTGTTGCTAAAAGATCGTCGTGAATTAAGATGTTCCAACCCGGTTTAATATCCATACTATGAATTTCAACTGTTGCAGAGCCATATTCCAGTTCGTAAGAAAATTCAACTGTATCGCCGGGTAATTTTCCTTTTTTCCGCACAGGAATGAAGGGCACATGTAATTTATTGGCTAATAAAAATCCGTAAAAAAATCCTCTACTTTCTATTGCGACCACCGCATCAACTTTTAGGTTAGCAGTTTTCTCAATAAAAGCATCAACAATTGCATTTGATAAATCAGGGTCGGCTAACAAAGGTGTTACATCTTTAAAAATGATGCCATCCTGGGGAAAGTCAGCAACATCCCGAATACTATTTTTTATTTTTTGTTCAATTGTCATAATATAAAATACGGTTTCAATTTTTCGTAAAGGGTGGGATACATGCCTTTCACCTTCATTAATTCTGATATTGAATAAAATTTACCAGTAGTATTTCTATATTCAATAATTGCCTTCGCTAAATCATCCGAAATATACGTATGTTTTGCAAGTTGTTCAAAGGTAACATAGTTAACAGACATTGTTTTAATTTGATTGGCATCTATTTCTAAAAAGGGTGATGCTATTTGCAATGTTTCCATATCAATTCCGAAAACAGAATATAATTGTTCAATGGCATATATACCGCCGTTGGCTTCTCTAAAATTTATTATTCGAATGGCATTATCCGCAGTAAAACCCAAAGACATTAAATCTTCTTTAATTGCTGAATTGATTTTTGTTGTTACAAAATTACCTGTATTAATTATTGACTTTTTTGGTGTTTTATTTATTAAAAATTGGGTTGAATCAATTTGAATAAAATCGGATATTCTATCAAAATCTTTTTGACTAAAGCCATAGGTTTTTAGCAAATCTTCTTTCTGTTTAAATACACCTCCTTTACTTCTATAATTAATGATGCGCTCTGCAATTTTTTGTGAAACACCTAATAACATCCACTCATCCACACCTATTAAATTGGGGTCGAAATCAAATAATTTAATTTCAGCATTTGTATTTTCATTTTTGGGATATTTATTATTGTAATTTGAATAAAAATTGTGTGCATAATTATTAGGTTTATTTGTGTGATTTACATTTTGATCCTGCAAATTTTCATTTAATGGTTCATTTGCAGAGATTGTATGCAGATGCTCAAATGCGGAATAATTCATTTGCACTTTCTCCGGAGGGAAATATGTAAAAATTGCAGGTAAAAAAATAACAAGAATTATTCCTGTAGTTAAATAAATTGCGACATTTCGTTCCTTTTTTGAAAAACTCAGGTAGTCTCGGGAAATTCTTTTTAGTTTAGACATGACGGTGTTATTATGATATTTAATAACCCCCTCAAATACTAATAATGTGTAAATATATAATTTATTTTAGAAATACAAAGAAGATAAATAATTATTCCTTTATATTTTCTTTTTTAGATGAAAATTTACTTAAAAAATAAAATGGAATTCCAATAGAAACAATTATTAAACCTGCCATTGCATTATATGTTTTTGTAAACATTAAAATAGTGCAAATTGTGAGAGCAATAACTATATATAAAGCGGGTGTAACCGGGTAGCCCAAGGTTTTATAAGGTCTATCGGCATTTGGTAATTTTTTGCGTAAAATAAATAATCCGCTTATTGTAACAATATAAAAGAGTAAAGAAGTAAAGGTTGCAAAATCTAAAAGGTCGCCATATGTGCCTGAAAGGCATAAAACGCTTGCCCAAACACCTTGAACAATTAAAGCAAAACCGGGTACATTCGATTTATTTAAAGTGCCGGCTCTTTTAAAAAATAATTTTTCTTTTGCCATTGCATAATACACTCTGGCACCTGATAAAATCAACCCGTTATTACATCCGAAAGTAGAAACCATAATGAGGGCTGCCATGAGATAAACTGCGCCGTTGCCCAAAATCATAAAGGCGGCGGCGGTTCCTACTCTATCTGTTCCGGCACCTGCAAACATAATTCCCTGACCTAATACATCGGGTGCATTAGAATTACCATAAATAGGCAATAATGCGAGGTAGGTAATATTGGTTAATAAATATAAAACGGTTACTATTAATGTTCCACCAAATAAACTCAAAGGAATATTGCGTTTTGGATTTTTTATTTCGCCGGCAATAAATGTTACATTATTCCATGCGTCACTAGAAAATAAGGGGCCGATTATTGATGTTCCTAAAGCCATGATTAATGCAAGTCCTGAAAGTTCTGTCACAGTAATTTGTCCATCAACTAATTCGGTGCGCTGCGCGTGCCATGCATCTTGAAAATTAGCAAAAAAAACATCGCTATTTAATCCAATTGCTAATCCACAAATGATTAACGAAAGTAAGGCAAGAATTTTTGCAGAGGTAAATACAAGTTGAATTATTTTTCCATTATTTACACCAAAACTATTGATAGTGGTCAATAAAATAATTAACCCAATTGCAAGAAATTGTCCGGTAGAAATTGTAAGTCGCCCAATTGTTAAAACAATATTTTCCGGACCGAGAGCCGGAAAAAAAACACCTGCATATTTTGCAAATGCAACGGCAACAGCGGCAATAACTCCAGTTTGAATTACAGCAAAAACTGTCCATCCATATAAAAAAGCAACGAAGTTTCCATAGGCTTTTTGGAGGTAAACAAATTGTCCTCCAGCCTTGGGCATCATCCCTGCAAGTTCTCCATAACTGAGAGCGGCAATTACTGTAATAACTCCCGATATTGCCCATAGAATCAACATATAACCTGCCGAGCCTAAATTTCTCGCCATGTCGGAGGTAACAATAAAAATACCTGACCCAATCATACTGCCGGACACAATCATTGTTGCGTCCAGCAGCCCTAAGGATTGTTTGAGATGTGGTTTTTCGTTTTCAGGCACTTATTCAGGTTGATTCTTAGGGTTGAGTTTACTTTTATGGCGACCATAAAGGAAATACACAATTACCCCTAAAGCCATCCAAATACCAAGGCGCAACCAATTTGGCCAACCTAATCCAAAAATCATTGCAGAACACACAAGAATACCTAAAATAGGCACTAATGGCACCAAAGGCGTTTTAAATTGGCGTGGAATTTCAGGGTTTTTTACTCTTAAAATCCAAACTCCGGCACACACCAAAATAAAGGCAAAGAGGGTTCCTATACTTGTCATATCACCAACAATATCTCCGGGAATGAAGGCTGCAAACAGACCGACAAAAACGCAGAATAGGATATTTGATTTATATGGAGTTCTAAATTTAGGGTGAATATCTGAAAATACTTTTGGCACGAGACCATCGCGGCTCATAGAATAAAATACGCGAGATTGTCCCATCAACATTACTAAAATTACAGAAGAAAATCCTGCTAGAATGGCAACCGTTACCAGTTTTCCTAACCAAGAATACCCTATCATATAGGTTTGTATGGCATAGGTGACCGATGCCTCCTTTCCGGTTGTTCGAAAGTCTTCGGTTGAGGCGACGCCCGTAAGCACATAAGAAAACAATATATATAGCACTGTGCAAATGGCAAGTGAACCCAAAATTCCCCAAGGCATATCTTTTTTGGGATTTTTTGCTTCTTGCGCTGCGGTTGATACAGCATCAAAACCAATAAAAGCAAAGAAAACAACTGCTGCACCACCTAAAACACCACCGTAACCCCATGTAAAAAACCCTTCATGTCCAACTGTTCCTTCAGGAAT
>JBBRGZ010000254.1:0-4112 GCA_038223395.1 Chitinophagales bacterium | reverse complement strand
TGGCTATTTGTTGACGCAACAGTATAACTACCATCGGAAGTTTTAATTATTGAAAATGAGGAATCTTTTAAGTTGGGATAATTGATATCAATCTGAATAATATCGTCCGGCTGATAAGCAAATATTTTTTCGCTCCGCCAGTCGGTAAAATCGGTAAAAAATACAGTAGAAACCGAACCTGAAAATCCCGGAATATTAACTACAAACGTATGGTCGGAGCCTTCCATGAGCATAAAATTGCCATTGAGTGCCTCGGTGTATTCGCCAATATAAAAGCCCTTTGTTTTTTCGCCGGCAGCATTAAATACTTCAACCTTTGTTCTTTTTCCTGAAATATTTTTTACCACAGTATTATGCATTGATTTTGCAACCGGCACCTTAACTTCAAGTTGACGAATTGTTCGCAATAAATTTGAAATGGCATCTGGTCGCGCTTCATACTCATCGTTTAAAACCCAGGTATTATTTATGTGTTCAAGCTTAATATTTTCACCCTTTAAATTCGATAATACAATCTTGCTGATTTTGGTTGTATCGGTAACAGCAAATGCAGTATCTTTTTTGGAATAAGAGCCGAGTTGTCTTCTAATAACAGTAAAATAAGCAACCACTGCTAATACAACAAATAATAAAAAATAAATCCAGTTTTGTTTCATTAAGATGCGTATTTACGGTTGCGGATGAAAAAATAAATTCCGCTGAAGAGATATAAGATAATGAGTGGCGCAAGCATATTGAGCAATTGCCATTGTATTCTGTTTTTCTTTGATTTTTCTTCGTCTAATGGGCGCAATTTAATTTCTTTGGCGCGTGTTTCAATTAACCCACTTTTATCGCAGAGATATTCAACGCAATTCATAACGAAATTTTTGTTACCGTACACATATTGTTCAATATAATTAATGCCTAAAATATCGGGTTTACCTTCTTTACTTACGTAGTTTTTAATCATATCGCCATCGCTAATTAAAATTTGTTTGGAGTCAACTCCTTTTTCAAGCACTTTGCCATCTTGATACCCGTAACCTGCGCGATGTAATTGTGCAGCAGTTGGTTTGAGCGCAGAAAAACAAGAATTAAATTGTCCCTCAAGTAAAACGGTTACAGCCAAATTTGGTTTATTGTATTGTTCCTGTGTTGGCGCTAATTTATCGCTTACAATATTAAAATTGATGCGTGCAGGCACATTCAAATATCTACTGAGATTTGAGGTTGATAATAATATCGTTTTTTTAATCCCGGGAACTGCGAGCGTATCTATTGAGCTTACAAATTTTCCCTCAACAGCATCCACATTTTTGCTTACAGGATGTTTCGGATTATAATTATTTAAAATGGGATTGTATGGCCATGGTCGCTGCACAAAATTTTCGGAATTGGCAATGGGTGCTTTAATATGTGTGCATTGTTTATCCTGAATAATGTTTGCGTTGATACGTGCACCATATTGCACAAATTGATCGGTTAAATTCAATTCTCTTTCTATGGCAATAAATTGTCCCTTACCTGTATATAAGCTATCGTAATCAGCTATAACAGGGTCTATTATCCAGAGCACATTGCCACCTTGCATAATATATTGGTCGATAATAAACTTGCCTTTTTGCGAAAATGCTTCCAGTGGTTTTGCAACAATTATTGCTTTACACACTTTCGGAATTTCAAAGGTGCTATCGTCTTCTAAATCAATTTGTGTTACATTATACAGTTCGTTAAGCGAACCTGCCATGTCGTTTAATTCCAAACGATCTAATTCGCCATGACCTGAAATAAATGCAACATACGGTTTTTGTTTTTCGGTGAGCTGGCGAATAGATTTTGTAAAATTATATTCCAGCAAACTTATTGAAACAGAAGGATCACTGTCGGGTGTTAAAGGCAATGGCATGGTTGCTCGATCAACCAAAGGGAAAGACATTACCAAATCTTTATAGTGCAAAGAAACAAAAGGAAATAAATATTTTACCGATGCTTCGTCTGTTGCGCTTTCTACATATTGCACAGAAAAAACGCCATTATCTTCAAGGTCTTTTATAAAGTCTGCCTGATTATTTTCGTCAGGAATTGAAAAAGGGTCAAACACATCGTATTGAATATTATCGCCGCCATAATTTTTAAACTGGTCGAGCAGTTCTGTTGTAGCTTGTTGCAGGCGACGTAAATTTGGTGTTAAATCTCCTGCCAAATATACGCGCACAAAAATAATATCCTCCTGCGCACTTAATAATTCTTTTGTGGGTTCGCTGATGGAGAAACGTTTTTCTTCGGTTAAATCAAAACGCATAAAAAAACCGGATACCACAATATTGAGCAAAACAATAATTGCACACAATAACATCAATCGCAGGATTGACCTTCTTCTGTTTTTTTTATATTGATTTTGCGACACTGTTATTCTTCTAATTTGATTTTAATTGTTTTAACCATTACCATTTTCTACTTCCTAAAATTGTTTTTGTAATTAATAGAAAAATGGAAATCATACTTACAAAATATAATATATCTCTTAAATCTATATATCCTTTACTAATATTTTGATAATGCCTGTTGATACTTATTGCATCAAAATATTTATCAACCGTTCCAACAAAACCGGGAATTAATGAAAGCGAATCAAACGCCAAATAAAAAAAGAAACAGGCAAACATACCCGCAATAAATGAAACAATCTGATTATTTGTAATACCCGAAGTAAAAATTGATATGGCAACAAAGGTTGCGCCTAAAAAAATTAACCCGATATAAGAACCAATAATTCCACCTGTGTCTACATTTCCTGCAGGCGATGCCAAAGCGCTGATTGTAAAATAATATAAAATTGTTGGCAGTACCGAAAAAATTACCAATACTAGAGCGGCAAAATATTTTCCTAAAATTATCTGCGTATCGGTAATTGGTTTTGTGGTAATAAATTCGATTGTGCCACTATTTTTTTCTTCTGCAAAAGAGCGCATTGTAATTGCGGGTATTAAAAACATAAAAATCCAAGGTGCAAAACTGAAAAAAGAATCGAGCGTGGCATAACCATCGTCAAGAATATTTGTCTCTGGAAAAACCCATGCAAACAACCCATTGGCAACTAAAAAAATAGTTATTGCAATGTATCCGATAAGGGAGCTAAAAAATACGTTGAGTTCTTTTCTAAAAATTGCCAGCACGATACGCCCTATTATTGATAAGAATGCAAATTTAAGTATTTTACTTCTGTGATTATTAACGCATAGGTTGTTGAAGTTGTTATAATTCTGTCAGAAAGCATCAAAAAACAAAACCCCCTCCTGGGGGGAGAGGGCATTTGTTTTAATTTGGGACTGTACTTATTTTTCTATCACGAGTTTTTGTTGCATAGGATGTCCATCCTGCTCTACAACTGTTATAATATAAATACCCGGGATAAGGTCAGTTATTGTAAATTCATCAGAATAATTTCCACTATCAAGTGTTTTAACCTCATGAATAATATTGCGACCTGCTATATCAGTCATCATAATTGTGGTTGTTCCACCATGAATGATATTGTATTCGAGTGTAAATGTTTCTGACGTTGGGTTAGGCGAAACATTTAAAGTTGCAATTGTTTCACCATCCAAACGACATGCATCATTAACAACAAGTAATTTAGAGGCTCTTGTGCAACCATCTTTTACTACTAGACAATAGAATTTACCGATACTTGTTGTTGAATACATATTTGAAGTTGCACCACCAATTAATGTATTATTCTGGTACCACTGATACGTAGCACCCGCTAAAGTTGGAACACTCATTGATAAGCTCGGTCCACATAAACTTGCTGTTCCTGCAGGAGTTGTAGGTAACCTCTCAGCATATTTCAATTTAATAATATTGGAAGTTGCAGAACAAGTTCCATTGCTGGCAATTGCAGTGTATTTTCCATTTACAGATGCAAAATATGTAGGGTTTGTAGCACCCGGAATATTAAATCCGTTTAATTGCCACTGAACACTTGCTCCGACTGTGGTTGCTGTTAACATTGTATTTGCTTCATAACAAATAAGTGTTCCATCAGAAGAAATAGTAACAACCGGTGTTGCGGTAGCTGTAACGGTTATTGTATTAGAAGTGTTTATACCATTAACTGCATAATAATC
>JBBRGZ010000253.1:0-4122 GCA_038223395.1 Chitinophagales bacterium | reverse complement strand
CCATAATGAAACATTCCACAGCATTGATGACTTATTTTACAAAATGATGAATGCCACAAGAGAAGTCGACCAAATGACTAACACATTAAACGTAGAACCCAAAAGTGCAGATAAACAGTTATTCAACGCTTGTAAAGTCTATCTTGATACATGTGAAAATTTAATTGCAGAAAAAAAATGGGCTGAAGTATTACAATTGTGTAATAACTTTCTTATTGAATTTCCTATTTCGCTGAATGTAAAAGATAAAAACACGGCAAAATATAGCAATTTCCGCCAATTTGCTTTAGTTATGTTATCTAACAATCACAATTATGATTCGGTAATCAATTTATTAAATATTCGTCGCGATATGCAGGAATTTTCTGCAACGTATTTTAAAAGTATAGATAAAAAAGGTGTGCATTTGCCGAATCCGAAAATTAAAAAAGAAGAAGTGCTGTTTATTCATTCTTTCTGTGTTTCATTATACAATTTGGTAATTGCATCCTTCGAAGATTAATTTTCTATCTTACTAAAGTAAAATTTCCTTGCTTGTAATAATTTGTACCATCTAGTCCCGTTCCACTTACAATATAAATATACACATCCAACTCCTGTTCTATATTATTATAAACGCCATTCCAGCCTTTTTTCGGGTCGTTTGTTAAAAAAAGCAATTCACCCCAGCGATTATAAATTTTAAATTCATAGTTATCTAATCCGGCATTAGTTGGCAAAAAGAAATCGTTAGTGCCATCTCCATTTGGCGAAAATGCATTGGGCACATCGAGCAACGAAACTTCAATTGCTGTTATCGAATCGCAAATTTTATCCGTGCAGCCAAAAGCATTTGTTACGGTTAAACATACTTGATAAGTGCCTGGTAATGGAAATAAGTGTGTGGGATTTTGTTCCGTTGAGGTAAAACCATCACCAAATTCCCACAACCAAGAAGCTGCATCTATACTTTCGTCGGTAAAAAATGTGGGGGATAAAACGGTTGAAGGGTCTGGACTAAAACTAAAGCTTGCTTCAGGATTTCCATAAACCGTAATTGTGCCAAAAGCAGTGTCGTTTATACCACAATTAATATCTACAAAACCGACAAGCATAACTGTATAAGTGCCTGGTTCTAAATATGTGTGAATTGGGTTTTCTGCAGTAGATACTGAACCATCACCAAATTGCCATTCGATACTGCTAGCATTAATACTTGTATTTTCAAAATTAACCTCAAGCGGAAAACATCCCTCAATAGGATCTGCAATAAATGCTGCTGTAGTAGGAGGTATGTCGAACGCAAATTTGAATACACCCAAATTACAATTGGAACTTGCATTAATATTACTCACTACACCTGCTGTAGTTGGAAAATCATCATTACTGCCACAACCTGCACAAACAGCCTGATAAACAACACCCAATTTGTCGAATCTACTTGTTCCCCCATCCACATGTTCTGCACTTAAAGGGCCGCCAAAATAAGTGGAATAAAGTAAACCACTTGCACCGGCATCAAATACGCACAAATAAAAATCGCTGCCATCCGTACTTGATTGAAAAGCATCTGGTGTTATAGGCATATCGTCTATTATACCAGCATCCGGATTGAATACTTTGTTTACATTTCCTCCCCAACCTGAAACATAAATATGATTGCAATTATCTACTAAAAATGCAGTGGCGACAAGACTTATTTCATTTTGACCGTTTCCAAACACCGTGGAAAACTCCATAGTGGATAACGTAGAATCCAATTTAGTGATATATTGACTGCTTCCCGCATTTTCATAAACATCTCCAATAACAGGATAAGGCCCTAAGGATTGGCCTGTAATATAAATCGAATGGTCGGCATCTACCTCTGTCAAAAAGGTAATATCATAATCTTCAGTGCCAATAAAGGTGGAGTTGTAAATTGATGTTGCATTTGCATTTAAAGTTAAAACAAAACCATCGGCAGAACCGCCCTGGAACGTTTCGTGCAAAGCGCCCGGGGTAGTAGGAAATTCCATGCTTCTTGTGCCTCCACAAACAACAAATTTATCATCGTGAATTTTTTTAATACTAAAAGCACCATCATCACCCGAACCACCTAAATAAGTACACCACACCAAATTTGTAAGGTTGCTGTTCAGTTTAGCCAGAAATCCATCCTGTTGCCCACCAAACGTATTTTGAATAACTCCTGCCGTAACAGGTAAATTCGACGACCTCGTGCAGGATGCGATGTAAATATTGCCATCATTATCAATATTTACCTCACCGCGGGAAGGATCTCCGTAATTATTTGCTGTTGAACCTTCATTTATAGCATCGTTTCCACTTCCGCCCAAATATGTTGAACCCAATAATGCTGTACCTAAAGCGTTAAATTTAGTAATTATAGCATCACTGCCTGAGGCATAATTAAGCACACCATCAACTACAACCGTACTTCCGCCATTAAAACTCACATCATAAGCACCTACGGTAACCGGGTAATTGTTGGAGCCGGTTGAGCCAAATAAAATCAATTCATCTGCATCATTTACAATTAAACTATAAGGAATATCCTCGGAAGAGCCACCACAATAGGTGGAATACACAAGGCTAGTGCCGTCAGAAGTGAATTTTGAGATTGTGATATCGCCTACATAGGCACCCGGTGCAGAGGACCAGTTTTCTTGAAAAGCGCCAATGGTTATTGGATACCCATCGTTAAAAGTTAAGCCGGCGCCATATAAATTGCCATCATTATCGTAGGTTGCAGAAAACCCCCAATTATCAGCTGTGGAACCTGTATAACTTGCAAATATGAGCGTGGCAGGATCAATAATGAGTTCATAATTTTTATCATAACCATTTGGAAATGAGAATGATACAGTGTTTACCTCAAGTATAAAATTACATGAAATAGGAATGGTTTTTCCGTTAATTATTTGATAGGCATAGGGTTTAACTTCCACCACCGTATTGATAGAAGTTACCAATTCTAGATTATCGGCTACAATTCTAATATCATCCAAACCTTCGTAAGTAAATTGAATTTGAGATGCATCTGCATTTGGCGCCAAAATCAAATCGTATTTGATATTATTACTCCTGCTATAAACAAGCATATCGGTTCCGGGATACAATTCCGAATAGCGAATTGCACCAAATGCAGGAACTGCTCCCTTCCATTTGGAAGCATCGTTTCCTAAAAAATAGTTGTAATAATTTGTGAATTTATTCTCACCGACAATGCTTACCTCGGGATTTGCATTTACAAAATGCGTTTTGAATGCGTGTTTTTTAATGACAAAATTTTGCAAATCTGCAATATTGCCGCCGTGTTTAAATGCAGATATTTCTGATAAATTGCTGAAAAACCATGTAAAACAGTCCTTTTCTAAAAACAATTCGCCTCCATACACTGCTGCCGAATAGGCTATCGGACTCTGCCATTGCCCTGCGTTTTGAATAAACTGGAGGTCGCCGGTTTTAGCTGGAGTGCCTGCACGCATTGCATAAAAAGAAAGTGATAACAGGAGGAGATTACATATTTTTTTCATGCACAACGGTTTCAAAACACTAATTTAGGCTTTTTTCCAATAATTTCGACCTCTCAAAAGTAATCTTTACTTATATATGATAAAAGAATTTGCCAATGCATTATCCGAAAAAATGAAATTGGGATTACCCGGTTTTGAGGCACACAAATTAATGGCTCCCATTTCCCGACCAATTAAAAATTATGAAGAAAAGGATTATCCAAACGCAAAAAAAAGCAGTGTTTTAATCCTGTTTTATCCTTTCAATGAAGAAATTCACATCGTATTTATCAAACGTCCTTCGTATGATGGCGTGCACAGCGGACAAGTGAGCTTTCCCGGTGGCAAATCAGAAGAATTAGATACAAGCAGGCAACACACCGCGCTCCGAGAAACTGAAGAGGAAATTGGTGTTACATCATCTGAAATAACCGTTTTTGGTAAACTCAGCGATATCTATATTCCACCAAGTAACTTTTTTGTATTTCCTTATTTAGGATATACTTCCACGCGACCGGATTTTAAATTAGATCCCACTGAAGTAGAATATCTTATTGAAGCACCAATTAAATTATTAGCAGACCCAAAAATAAAATCAACACTTAAAATGCAAAGGGGAGGGGAA
>JBBRGZ010000252.1:0-4169 GCA_038223395.1 Chitinophagales bacterium | reverse complement strand
TTTATCTAATTCATCATTCATTTCAATAAGTAACTCTTTATTCACTTCAGAAAAATTATTGACGAAATTTAATGGGTTTTGAATTTCATGTGCAATACCGGCTGTGAGTTCACCGAGTGAAGCCATTTTTTCTGATTGGATAAGTTGAGTTTGGGTGGATTTTAAATTGGATAAGGTTGATTCTAAAACTTTATTTGCTTTTTGCTTGGACTTAAAACGATAATAAATTCCTCCTGCCAATAAAAAAACCAATACAGCTATGCCAATAGTGAAATTTTTTGTAATCGCTGATATTTTGTTTTTACTTTCCAATTTTGTGATGGATAATTCTTTTTCATTTATCTCCTGTTCGGTTTCAAAACTTAAAGAACGATACTTATTTTGGTCTGCTAATAAACTATCTTGCAAAGAAATAAATGTTTTATGGGCATCATTCGCTTTTTCAAAGTTTCCCGTTTGCTCGTATAATGCTGCCAGCATTTTATAATCCCTGAGTATATCCAAGCGAAAATTTTTTAATCTCACAATGTCGTTTAAAAGTAATTCAATTGCTTCATTAATTCTGTTTTGTTTAATCCTTGCTAATGCTAAATAATAATCAGGTGCAATTGTTCCTGGGCCTGCATTAACAGGTGTATTATTTTCTTCTATCAACTTCCAGCATTGCGCTACGAGTATTTCTGCATCATCTAAAGCGCCTATTTCTATTTTATACAAAGCTTTAATCTGTAATGCAAAGGAAATGTTTTCTTTTATTTTTTGATTTTCCTTATCATTAAAAGTTAAATCTAAATAATACGAAACACTGTCTAACTGCCCATCTAATATTTTAGCATATGCAATATTGGTTGCTGTATTTCCAACACTCGTAGCATTACCGGTTTTAAAATCATTGAATGTAATATTCGAATATTTTAATGATTCAGTAAATTCTCCTTTTTGTAAATAATATACACCAATAACGGCATTATTATTTAACCAAACTCTCATACCCAATGGGTTTGTAAATGGGCTAGCAGCTTTATCATTTTGTCCATTAAAATTTATATAACTTACCGATTTTTTCATATTATAAATAGCTTGGTCCAGCAAGCCGATTGTCCGGTAAAAACCAGCCAACACAAAGTAACAATCAGCAAGTCCGGTTGAATCATTGTTTTGTTTGTACTCTTTTAATTTTTCATTAAAATACTGAAACCCGTCACTGAGCCTGTTTGAATTACGATAGGGCAATCTTAATTGTTTTAAAAATGTACTACTTATAAATGAAGCATCAGGTGTTTTACTTTTTTTGGCTGCTTCGTAATTGCTTTTGCCATAGGTTAACGCTTTATCGATATCTGTTGTAATTAAACTTCGTAAAATACTAAATTTTACTCTATAGCTCCAGTACTCATTAATTCCGTTATTAAACTGGTTGCCGGCCTTTTCTAATTGGGCAATTGTTGTATCATTTAGAGTGGTTTTTTCAATGAGGCTCGTAATATCAGTAAACGCAGTGGTATCAATTCCTTTTGAGAGATTGGTTTTTTCCAGTAAAACAATTATAGAATCTACCCTGCTTTGCTGGGCATTCAGTGTGTTTAAAAAAACTAGCGCCAAGAATGTAAATAATAATTTTAAAATAAGTTCTTTCTTTTTCATGAAATATTTTAAGCTGGTAATTTGATTATAAATGTTGAACCTTTTCCTTCCGTTGTCTCCACTTTTAATTCCCCGCTATGTCCTTTAGTAACTATATCATAACTCAATGATAAACCCAATCCTGTTCCTTTTCCTGTTGGTTTTGTAGTAAAGAATGGTTGAAATATTTTATCTAATACTTTTTGCGGAATGCCGTTGCCGTTATCAGTAACTCTTATCTCCACTTTATTATTAATCATTTTTGTGCTGATTGAAACAGTTGGTTCGTAATTTTCAATCCCTAATTTCTTTTTCTCATCAACAGCGTAAAATGCATTCGTCAATAAATTTAATATCACCCTTCCAATATCCTGCGGAATAATATTTATTTTTCCAATTGAATTATCAAAATCAGTTTTTATTGTTGCATTAAATGATTTGTTTTTTGCCCGTAAGCCGTGATAGCTTAATCGTAAATATTCATCACACAAGGCATTAATATCTGTTGCCTCTTTTATGCCGCTGCTGCTTCGGCTGTGTTGCAACATGCCTTTTACAATAGCATCGGCACGTTTGCCGTGAAAAATTATTTTTTCTTCATTATCAATTACATCCTTTGCCAGTGATTTTACTTCATTTAAATTCCCTTTATCTAATTCATCAGTCATTTCCTCTAGTAACTCTTTATTCACTTCCGAAAAATTATTTACGAAGTTTAATGGGTTCTGAATTTCATGGGCAATGCCTGCAGTAAGTTCACCCAGTGAAGCCATTTTTTCTGATTGGATGAGTTGGGTTTGTGTCTCTTTTAAATTAACAAGTGTATTTTCCAATATTATATTTGTCTTCTGCTTTAATTTATTATTTCTATACAGGATAAAAGCAATAATTAAAAATACAATTACAACAACCAGTAAAAGAATGATTCTATTCCTATTTCTATTTACAATTGTTTGTGTTTCCAATTCCTTCAACCTCAATTTTTCTTCGGTGCCAATGATATGAAATTTGCCAAGATTATCTATTTGAATTTTGTTTAAACTATCGCTGATATTTGATGCCAATGCCATGTACCTATAGGCGCTATCATACATGAAACGTTTATTGTAATTCAAACCAAGTATTTTATAAATATCCACTATTTCGGGAACAAGAGTACCTGTTAAATTATAGTAAAACATTGCCTTGTTTGCATAAAAAATTGCCGAATCGGGCTGGTTGGTATCATAATAAATGTTTGCCAGCGAATTGTATGCTATTGCCGGACTTATTACATTTTCATCTGTATTCATGATTTTTAATCCTTCGAAAATGTATTTTTTTGCTGAATCAAGCATGCCTTGTAAACGAAAAATCTCCCCTATTGTGCTTAATGAAACCCCTTTATAAATTTCTGAAGAATCCTTATTTTCATACTCCATAGTTTTTCTTTGATAAAGGAGTGCTGAATCTAATTTGTTTTGAATAATATAAACATCTACTATATTACTGGTTATACCGGATATCAAATACCAATCGTTAGTTTCATTTTCAATAAGGTGTTCTGCTTCTAATAACTCTTTTAATTTATTGTCCTGGCTTCCTGTTAATCCGTATAAAATGCCTAAAGAATTTTTAATCCAAGCCTGCAACTCCCGCCGGTTTTTTTCTGCATCTCCCTGCAAATAGGATTCAATATATTCTGTATGCAGGATGTTTATACCAATATCTTTTTCTTCCGACAATTTTGTTGCCTCAACCAAACATTTCAATGAATTTGTGTATTCGCCATTACTTAAAAACAAATAGGCCAGGTCACTTAAAATAAACCCCTGATAGTATTTTTGATCTAATTTTTTTGCAATGTCAAGAGCTTTATATCCATATATTACGGCACTGTCTCTGTTTGTTTCAACATTTTCGGTTAGATACTGAGCATATTTATTTAACAAAATTGTATCGTTTACTACCTGGCCGGCATCTTGGTTTATCGTTTTCTCACTATTTTTCTGAGAAAAGGAAAAAATAGACAATAAAGAAAAGATGCAGGTAATACAAATTTTTATTGAAATACATTGGGTCATTTCTTTAATTATTGAGTGATTGAAATTTTAAAATTTGTTCCTTCTCCATTTTCATTTTTGCAGGCCTCCTTCGCTGTAACAGTCAACTCTCCTCTGTGTGCTTTTACAATATCATAGGTTAAAGATAAACCAAATCCTGTTCATTGTCGTGTTGGTTTTGCACTATTGAAAGGTTGAAATATTATATCCATTACTTTTTGTAGATGGCATAGCCATTATTCTCAACTATGTTTTTTTGCTGTTACTGTTATATTTATTCGTAAATAATGGAGGCATTTATTTTTTTCGTTTACTGCTAAATTGCATTTGTAATTAAATTCGTCTCAATAATTACTTTCAATTGTTTCTATAAGATTTGAAACATCGAAAATACTGATATAAGACTTTTTAATTTACTTACGCAGGGTTAATAGGGTTTGTTTATTTTTTTGGCCGGTTGAGATGGTGAGTGGTGAGAGGTGAGTGGTGAGAGGGCTGACTGAG
>JBBRGZ010000251.1:0-4176 GCA_038223395.1 Chitinophagales bacterium | reverse complement strand
GGTTTTTTAAACAATCATCACACGGTTCAATCGTGCGATAGCCGGATAATATTGCGATGCGCTGCACCTTGTTATAATTCATTGCTTTGTTTTCTACAAATATCAACGGTGCGCTGCACCTTTTAGCGGAAATCAATAAGGAACCGTTCTTTTGTAAACCGAAGCCAGACAGTTGAGTTTCTTCGCAGCCGTTTGCCAGTAGAGAACGGTTCCCTCTGCGATTAACTGTACTCTGCACCTTTTAGCGGAATGAATAGAAATTGTAAATAATTACGAAATCGATTGTTTTACAACCTGGAAGAATGGTTCCGCTGTAAATACAACGATTACTGTTGATAAGTTGAAAAAATACCAATTAAATCTTATGGAACATATTCACCAACCAGTCTTACCATTAAATCATTCAATTTTTCAACTTCAAATTCTCCAATAGTAGGTTCCAGGTGATCGTTACCAACTCCACTGTCATTCGTTATAAAAACATAGGTTCCATTAGTCAATATGGCAAAAGAACGCATTAAATATTCCGTAGCCTTATCAATACCAGAAGCTGTAATTGGTATTATTTTAATACCTTTTTCTGCAGCTTTAATTAAATTTTCTTCCAAACTTGAAATAACTTCCTGAGTGTAGTGTGGAGGAGCATCTAACAATAGAAACATTACGCGTGCAGAAGCATTATCGTTCCACGAATTTTGTGTAATGGCAACATCCAGCGCAGAATGTACAGCCTCAGGGAAATCGCCTCCACCACCGGCAGACTGGTCTGATATAAAAGAAATCAGGCTTGCTTCATCAGTTGTGAAATTTAAATGACGGGTTACATAATCATCTCCCTCATCCCTGTAAAATACCGATCCAAAACGCATTTCCAATAAAGGATTGTTTTGTTTTATCCGTTCAATTACATTGTTTAATTCAACTTTTAAATAATCAATTTCATCTCCCATCGAACCTGTTGCGTCAACTGCAAAATATATATCAATTATTATTTTGTTATCTATAGTTCTATTTAGGTTCACTTTGTTGATACCCTCCGCATACGCTTTTACATCTGCAACAATCTCTTCAGTATCTTCAAATTTAACGCGGGCACTTAGTCCGTCAAGCTCTAAATCTGACCATAATGTGGCTTTCCCTTTACTATCTGTTTTGGTAAGCCAAACTTCTACCTGATTCGATAGAAGACTGATTTCAGCATTTGCTACCAATGATCCATTATTATCTGCAAGCACAAAACTGTACCTTTTTATTTCTTTAAGGTTCCATTTATTTACATCATCATAATACGCCTGATTACTTAATAAATTATTCCAGAAATCCCAGTTATTAAGGTCGTTCCATTCGCCTGCAGTTAAAACTCCTGGTTCGAATTGTCCATTTGGATTTCCGCCTCCCCAATCGCCTGTGCTTGTAGTTGAACCCCCACTGGCAGATCCTGAAGATGCATCAGATAAAAACAGATAGGCTCCTTCCGAGCCTGTACTTGTTTCAGGTTCAGTTACCTTCTCAAACAAACTTGTTTTACCACTTGCCGTTTTATCTTCAATTGTATAATCATCATTTAAACAAGCCCATGTCAAAGTTACAATTGCTATTAAAGCTAATCTTATTAATCCGTTTATTCTTTTCATAATGATGTGGTTTTTTTTTAGACAGATAGATATAAAAGCAAAAAGGTTGCGCCCAAAAATAATTTTTATTACATCCATAGCAAGATTAAAGATATGAGGTTAAAAAATAGTTCAGAACTAATGGTTTGAAGATATTCTTCGACATCCACTCATGATGACAATTTCAAAGCTTATCAGGAATTTATGTGTTACAACATAATATTATTTTATCCATCGCAGTTGCAAAATACAACAAAGCTGCGATATTGACCATAATATCGAAAGTAGAATATTTCTAAATAATCCCGTCCCGGGATCAAAAGGTGCAGCGCATGAGAGGTACACTGGCGGACTAAATGTCCGTCAACCGCCTATTCGATTGTGTACAGTTTTTTTAGTCCGAAAATTTCTCATAATACTAAATTGAAAGAAATTTTTATACCTTCTATAATCATACTTGTACCAATAATAGCGATAATTAATCCCATAATTTTTCCGATAACTGAAATTACGTTATATCCAATTTTTCTTGCTATAACATCACTGAAACTAAAAATCAAATAGGTCAATAAACACATTAACCCAAATATTATAATAACTACAAGGATGTGTAAATAGCTCGTATTTGAAACAAAATTCATTGCAGTAACAATGGTTCCTGGTCCTGCCAGAATTGGAATAGCCAAAGGTGAAACCGCTATGTTTTCATCAAAGTTTGTGATTTGTAAATGTTTTATATTGGACTTTTTAGATTGCAACATTTCAAAACCTACATAAAAAATTAAAATCCCCCCTGTTATTTTAAAAGCAGGTATTGTTATTCCAAATAATTCAAAGATAAATTTCCCTAATATCACAAAAATGCATACTATAATAAATGCAACGAGTACCGCTTTTTTATTTACTCTTTGTTTTGTCTCATTATCAGCCCCATCTAATAATGTTAGGAAAATAGGCATATTAGAAATCGGGTTCATAATGGCGAAAAAGCCTGTAAAAACAGTAATTGAAAATGTTAAAAGATTTTCCATTTATTTTCTTCTTTCAGTTTTTTTATAAAACCATTCGGTTAAATAGCAAAATACAATAAGCGCAACTGAAACAATTACACCCGTTATATTTGTTTTGTATTGTTGGTTAATTAAAATTATCGATGCAATCATACAGAGCACAAACCCAATTAAAGGAATTAATTTATTACTACCTGTATTATTTGATAACTTATATCCCACAAAGTTTACAATACCAAAAATGAGTAAAAAACCAACACTCCCGGCTGTTGAAATACTTTCCAAATCAAGAAGGTTTACTAAAATTAATGTTGCAAGCGCTGTAATTATTAATCCGATAGGCTGATTCCAAAGTTGAGCACAAAAATGATGCGGAAGTTCGTCATCTTCTGCTATTTCATAATTTACGCGACTGCCACCCAATAATGAAGCATTTATTGCAGAAAATGTTGAAATCAGTGCAGCAACAGTAATAATTGAAAAGCCAATATTACCAAGCATTGGTTTTGCAGCTTCTGCCAAAACATAGTCTTGTGCTGTGGCTATTTTTGAAAATGGCAGTGACCCTACAGTTACTATTGCTATAATAATGTAAAGTATGATGACAAAAATTACAGAAATATAATAAGCCCGGGAAATATTCTTTTCAGGATTGATAATATCAGGTGACGCATTAGCAATTAATTCAAAGCCTTCATAAGCAACAAAAATCACCATTCCGCCAGCAAATAATTTGATTGGAGATTCCCAATTCGAAACTGCCAATTGTGCTATGCCTGGATTTCCAATTAAACCGTAGCCTCCAATAAAAATAAATGCAATTAGAATAACTAATTTGATAATAACGGCATAAGATTCTATTTTCCCTACAACTACAACACTATAATAGTTTATGAATGTTGCCAAAACAATTATTGCACTGGCATAGATATGAAAATCAATGGTTTTGTTATGTGTTAATTCCAATAAATTGGGAGCATAAGAACCAAATGCAGAAGCATAAAGTGAAAGCATTATGATATAACTTACCCATAGAAGATTACTAATTGATCCACTAAACACGGTTTTACCAAAACCTTGGTTGATAAATTTTACAGTTCCTCCTCCGCTTGGGTACGTTTTTGAAAGTTGAACATAACTGTAGGAGGTGATTAAAGCCAAAACTCCTGCAAATAAGAATGCAATAGGTGTTCCTCCTTTCGCCATTGATACGGCAAGGCCGAGAACTGCAAAAATTCCACCGCCTACCATTCCTCCAATTCCTATAGAAATGGCTGCTTTCAACCCTATTTTTTTGATCATTTACGGTGTTTTTTAATGCCTTCTAAAATCATCTCAACAGCTTGTTCATTCGATTTTAAATCAGGAGCAAACCCACCTTCATCGCCGACACCAGTGCTTAGCCCTTTAGTTTTTAATACGGCTTTTAAAGCGTGAAAAACTTCTTCCCCCATGCGAATAGATTCTCTAAATGATGGCGCATTGTGAGGTGCAATCATAAATTCCTGAAAATCTACTGTATTGTCGGCATGTTTACCACCGTTAATGACGTT
>JBBRGZ010000250.1:0-4209 GCA_038223395.1 Chitinophagales bacterium | reverse complement strand
AAATTTAAGGTCGCCCTTATTGATATAAATTCTATCAGGCACTACGTTTCCGGCATAATATAAATCCTGAAGACCGTCGTTATTGAAGTCGCCAACACCAACACCTGCTCCGTTATAGGAATAACCGTAGCGATAATAGTTAAGGTCGAACGTTTCTAATAACTCATTATTGAAGGTAATTCCAGTAGTTTTATTTGTCAATATGTCAAACATTTTACCGGATTCTTGGTCAGTAAGGACAATTTTCGCTTTGTCGATATTTTCCGTAAATTTCCATTCGTTGAGATATTCCTTTCCTTGTTTGTTTGAGCCGCAACTGTAAATTAGTGTGCTAATAACCAGTACGACGGATAATAGTTTGATAGATTTCATGCCTTTTTTAGCTTTTAGGTGGCAAAGGTAACTTCAATCTATAGGCCGACAGGGGTTAAATCTGTAAATGTTTTGTTAACGAATTAATCATGCAGTAAATTGATTAAATTTGCCCTGTTTTTAGAAAATTTTTAATCGAGTATTTTAACCAAAAATCAACTAAATCATGAGATTGAAGCACCTAACCCTCATTTTACTTTCAGGTATTATGATTTTTTCCGGAGGTTGCGGAAAAAATGCATCTGAAGGCGACAACCCATTGTATAATGCTGTTTCAAAGCCTTCGAGCGATGTAAGTGGCAAATTTTTATTAGAATGGTGGAATGAACTTTTTAAATTCGTTTCCACAGAACGTTTATCACCACCGGATGCTGCACGTATGTTTGCTTATGTTTCTGTTGGCGTTTACGAAGCCCAAATTTGCGGAACAAAAGATTATTTAACTCTTGAAGGCCAAGTAAGCGAACTTAGTGATTTGCCAAGACCGGAAAAAGGAAAAGAATATGATTGGACAGTTTGCGTATCAGAAACGATGTATTTAGTTCAGGATGGTATGATGGCGCGTTATTTCCCTGCAGGAGTTGGTGTGTTTAACAAATTACACGAAAAACAACTTGCAGAATCCAAAGCTGCCGGACTTGCTGATGATGTAATTGAACGTTCTCAACAATATGGAAAAGACCTTGCAGATGCCATAATCGAATGGAGTGAAGGTGATAAATACACTGAAACACGCTATTTGCAATATAAAGCACCTTCACGCGAAGGTCACCCTGAAATGTGGGAGCCTACAGATTTTAACCAAACTGCACTTGAGCCTTTTTGGGGAACTCATCGTCCGTTTTTTGTAAAGGATGCAAATCAATGCGATATTGATAAGGCACCTGCTTACAAAGGAATTGGTGATACAACAGGTGAACTATACAAACAAGCATTAAAGGTTTACAATGTAGATAAATCATTAACAGAAGAACAAAGAACAATGGCTCAATATTGGGCTGATGATCCAAGTGAAACTTCCACTCCTCCAGGGCATTGGATGGAAATGTTTGGCAATTTTGTTAAGGCAGAAGATATGAAACTTGACAGAGCATCCGAAATCTATGCGTTAATGACAATGGCTATGAACGATGCTTGTATAACTGTTTGGCACACAAAATATCGTGTTGACCTTGTGCGACCTAAAACTGTAATTCAGGAAAATATTGATCCGTCATGGGAGCCTTATGTTGAAACTCCGCCATTTTGCGGTTACACTTCAGGGCATTCAGGATTTAGTGGTTCTGCAGCTACAATTTTGACTGCATTAATTGGAGACAATAAACCATTTATTGACAGTGCACACGTAAATATAGGTTTAAATCCACGTGCATTTAAGTCGTTTCAAGCAGCTGCTGATGAAGCTGCAATAAGCCGCATGTATGGTGGAATCCACTTTGATTGTGACATTTTTGATGGTTTGGAACAAGGTAGATGCGTAGGTAATTATTACCTCGAAAACCTAAAAACACATCCTAAACGTCAGGGTGATATGAAAACAACTGAAGCCAAAAAAGAAGATTAATCTGAACACACTAAATACTATAAAATGAAAAAAATATTAAACATAAGCTTATTTGTTGCCTTCCTCAGCTTAATTGCTGTAAACGGAAATAGCCAAGTGGTTATGAAAGATTTCCTTTCAGCAAATCATGTTGGTGAGGTAAGTAAATCCTTTAATAACAATGGGAATTCATTGTTTTACAAATTTGAATACGTGAGCACTGAAGGTGCGCGTATTAATTATAAATTGCATTTATACAAGGACAAAGCAATGTCAAAACCATGGATGTCTTTCGATGTTTTAATGCGTAATTTAAATTGGACTTACTACGTAGATATCACAATGAAAAAAGATGGTGCCGATAAAGTTGCTGCTATGATCTTCAAAAAAGATTTGCGTTGGAGCAGAGTTAAATATTCTCCACATCCTGATTGTATGCGCATGAATCCGCC
Organism: Chitinophagales bacterium; assembly: GCA_038223395.1. Classification (GTDB taxonomy): domain Bacteria; phylum Bacteroidota; class Bacteroidia; order Chitinophagales; family BACL12; genus UBA7236. Next base: position 1,842 of record JBBRGZ010000250.1, on the reverse strand, counting down.
ATTTTACGAAAGATATACTATTGGTGCAGAATCTGAATCACCTGAAGTACTATTCTACAGCCTATTGAATAACTTTATAATGCAATTAGATAAGAATGTAGACTTTAATTGCTACGCAGGCAATATGTAATTATAATAAAAGAATTATTTAAAGGGCGTTGTTCTTACAACGCCCTTTTTTGTTTAAAATATGGCTTACATTTAGATTATGATTCAACAAAAATTTATTGCAAAAACACTTCAGGGTTTTGAAACAATACTCGCTAAAGAACTTACCGATTTAGGAGCAAACGACGTTGAAATATTAAAACGTGCAGTAGCATTTTCAGGAGATAATGCTACCATGTATACAGCAAATATTTATTTGCGTTCTGCCATAAAAATATTAAAACCAATTGCAACTTTTATCGCAAATGATGAACACGAATTGTATGATAAAGTAATGGCAATTGATTGGAATTTAATAATGGATGTTGATGATACTTTTGCTATTGACAATACTATTTTTTCAACAATATTTACGCATACAAATTATCCGGCATTAAAAATGAAGGATGCAATTGTAGATCAGTTTCGCAATAAATTTGATAAACGTCCAAGCATAGAAAAAATTAATCCAACATACAGATTTAATTTACGTATTAAAGAAAATGAAGTGAGTATCGCGTTAGACAGCTCCGGCGAATCATTACACAAACGCGGTTATCGCACCGAACAACACGCGGCGCCAATGAGCGAAGTACAGGCCGCGGGTTTAATTTTATTAAGTGGTTGGAATTACAATATTCCTCTATTCGATCCGATGTGCGGAAGTGGAACTTTGTTAATAGAAGCAGCACTCATTGGAAATAATATTGCACCGGGTTTAATTAGAAAGCAATTCGGATTTCAACTTTGGAAAGATTATGATGTAACATTATTTCGTCAAATTATGGTGCAGGCTGCAAGTGAGGTAAAAAGTAATGCACTTATGCTGCGTGGCTCGGATGTATCTGCAAGAAATTTGGATATGGCAGAAAAACATATCAAAAATGCAATACCTGATATTAAAATTCAATTATTTATTTCAGATTTTGAGAATACAGAAGCACAAACCTATAAGGGTATGCTTATTATGAATCCGCCATATGGAGAGCGCATGCAACAAGAACGAATTATCGAATTTTATCAGATGATTGGAAACACACTAAAAAGAAAATATCCGGGATGTATTGGATGGATATTTAGTGGAAATCTGGAAGCAGCAAAATATATCGGATTAAAACCATCAGAAAAAATAAAATTAAAAAATGGTCCTATCGATTGTGTGTTTCTTAAATTCGAAATTCGAGATGGCAAGTTTATTAAAAATCCGAAGGATGAAGTTTGAAGTTGATTGCAATTGTAGAAATAAAAAAAACCGTGCATAAATACACGGTTTCCTAACATTTAAATATGACTAATTATTATTACCAATGCGCGACATTAGGTCTTCAATTGCTGGTTTTTTAAGCGTGAAAGTGCTGCGTGAAGACATATATCCATTGTGATACACTTTTACAGTATATGATCCGGCTATAAATTCTTCGTCCTGTTCCCAATACACGCAATGGCTTTCTACATCGCCACCATCATAAGTTAAGGTTACAGATTTTGAAAATAAATTATCTCCAGGTTTGTCTTTATTAGTAAATTCGCCGGAGCCGTTTGTTTCATTAAATAATGTTTTACCATTTGGTCCGATAATTTTAATAAAGAAGGTTTGACTTTTTCCTGCTGATAATTTGTTAGGTAATAAATCAAAACATACTTTTAGTTTATCTGTGTGTTTAGCGTTTTGACCTTCAGCATCACTTCCGTTAT
>JBBRGZ010000249.1:0-4225 GCA_038223395.1 Chitinophagales bacterium | reverse complement strand
TTCTTCAAAACAGTCTCGCCGGTTTACCAAATGCCTCCATAAACCTGACATGTTGCCCATCCGGGACATAAATACCCCTTTTGTGTAAATCTGGTCAATATTATTATTGCGTGTTTCATTTGGAGAAGATTTATCTTCATTTTTATCGTAATTGAAAAAAAAGTCCGCTACCTGCTTCATATAATTTAAGTAATCTGCTCTTGGATTAGCCAGGTATACATTCATCAAAGCAGCGGTTTGAGCACCATCGTTCCAAACACCTTGAAACCGCACAAAATTTTCCAGGCCCTCAATTTTATAGCCCTTGCTTTTTATCTTCTCCAAATAACTTTTATTATCAAAAAAGAAAGAAAATGCACGATCACCAAATTGGATATAGCTTTCCTCATTTAAAGTTTTTCCTAATTCAAACAAACCATCGTAAACAAGTGCACTGGTATATCCCCAGTGTAAATATTCAGATTCAATTATCAGGTTTTGTTTTATTGGCAAATCCTTAGTAAAAAGGAATTTTTCGTTTGTTTCTTTATCTGTAAACTCGAAAGCAGATTTCTGTATAATGGCATCGGCATATGGACGAAGAAAACCTTCAATGTTTTGAGAGTATCCAGAGAATAAAGTACTAACAAGAATAAAAGTAAATGGTAAAATACAGTTCTTCATTATGATTGGCTTTTGTATTATTTCTTAGCAATTTTGGCAGCCCAAATTCCCTGTTCCTTTGCAACTTTTGTCAATCCAACAGCAGCATAAGGCATCATAAAATCTTCACAAGTAACTACTGGCACTTTTATATGTTGTTTAACAAATTCTACAGCGTCATTGTGGTTCCAGTTTTTAATGGCCCCATTGGTAGAAATATAAATGATATCATATATTTGATTCCCCTCTTCAAAATGTGTTTTCCAGCTATTAAAGTCATCAACTAATTCATGTGAAACAGAAACTCCCACACGAGTGAACAAAGTATCAAGTATCATTTTTTCTTTCCTTGAAGTAGTTGTATTTTCATTTAGTACCAGTAACTTTCCCATTGATGGATAATAAGATTTCATCAACAATAACACTTCTGCTAATGGAAGAATTTCCAGCATACCGGTATTCTTAATTGCCCGCAAGTTGTATTCCTCAGCAGACCAGTTTACACCACAAAACACCACTGGCAGATCCATTTCTGAGAAGTATGGCTGAATGAGGTATTTCACTGCATTATCGTCTGAAACAATTACAATTTCCGGACCAACCATTAATATAGAGTCAACTAATTGGGCAGCTTTGTTTTCAATAAAATCTTTTGAAGAATTTCTTTTGGTATCCATAATATAGGTAACCAACTCAAAACTATCGGCGGGAAATCCCTCAATAATAGCATCCATAATTTCGTCGCTTGACGGATGTCCCCTGTGATATGAATTAACGTATACTACTTTCGGTTTTTCACTTTGCGCTTGTCTGCAATATTGAAAAAATAAGGTTAAAAAAATAATTGCAAAAAATATACGAATGTATTGTTGTAATTTCATGTGGTTCAAATTTTATAACTCTCTTTTTGTTTTTTCAATCTCAATTCCTTTCTAAATCATGGCTTTATCTATATAGATTCAATCCCGAGCAATAACGCTTGTCTGTTCATCTTATTAATCCTTAAACAATCCGTATATATTGCATAAAGGCCGGGATAATCTTATTGATATCCCGGCCTTTACAAGAAAGTAAGCTGCTCATTCAGTTAATCAACTAAATACTCACTTATTTGACTATTATTTTACTGACATTATTTCCAACCTTAAAAAGGTAGATCCCCTGTTTATACTCTTCCATGTTCAGTATCATCCTTCTGCTAGTAATAATACCTGATTTCTGGGTTTGTCCCATCATATTAATCAGGCGGTATTCAATATTCAGCGGAGCATTCTCAATGGTCAGATTTGTGGAAACAGGATTCGGGTACACCTTTATCAGTTGCCGGGTGTCAATATCCTTTACTGAAACTACTACAGTTCCACCTGCCAAATCCTGCCACTGCAAATATGGGCGTGTAACACCATCCACCAAGCCCATTTTCCAGGTTTTGTCAAAATCCCATCCAACAAAGTTTGCCTCAGTACCGAAATCACTTGTTGCCAAGCCAATAACATCTGCCGCATTAGTGCCTTCACCAACTCCAACATTATCCAGGGTTATATCCCAATAACACGAGACAGGAGCAACTGTACCAAGTTGACCAACAAAACTTCCTCGCTCATCACGTGGATCTGCACCCGATACCAGTCCTGCTGCATAACAATTTTCAATGGCAGTATTTTCATCTTCCCCATTAACATATCCAACGATTTGACCTACTTGTTCTTCTGAAATTAATGTTGAAACAGAATAGCTGTTCTTTACAACGGCACCACCTTCAAGATATCCAACAAGTGCACCGGAGCGGCGATGATCAGTAATATTAGAAGTAAGGGTTACTTTTGCAACGCATTCAGTTACCTCTCCATCTAACAGCCTTCCTACAATACCGCCAAATTGCACGGAAGTACTAAGATAAGCTTCAGAATTATATGATCCTTCTACATATATTCGTCTGAAGATAGTAGGCCCTCCATAAGTAGCACGGGCTGCAATAGCACCGCCGTAATCCTCACTGTTTATAAAGATGAAATTCTTCAAATAGAGGTTTTCAATAATACTTGCCTCTACACTTCCGAACATAGCTACACGCTGCCATTTATTAGCTGGGTTATTCTTGTACATATTCTCAATGGCATAATACTGTCCGTCAAAGTGGCCTGTAAACCTTGGAGATTCATCTCCTCCGATCGCATACAATCCAAGTGCATCAACTGCATCTATACTACCATCATTGTTCCAATCAACATTTGCAGGATTTGGATCAAAAACAATGTCTGCCCCCAATCGGTAGTTTGCGTCCATTTTGACTTCCAAACTGTCAAAATCCATTGTTCCATCGTTATCTGCGTCTAACAAGGTGGCCGTAGTATCGGCAAGCCAAATTAAGTCTTGCGGGGTATCAATCACCCAGTAAACATTATCGCCTTCAGTTACTTTCTGAAGTGCATGAGGTGTTTGTGCGTAAAGCATTGATACACCTATAAAAACTGTTAAAAACAAGGTAAAAGTTCTTTTCATAATTCAAATTTTAAGATTAATAAATAAATTTTTGATGTAAGATAGATACTGCTGCTTAAAAAACTATTAAAAAATTCATAATGAAATTAATTGATGAGAACTTATTTTTTCTCATGGTAATTTTGTTGAAGTAAATAATTGAATTACTGAAGCTTACACATCGTTGAAATTGTTTATTTGAATACTGAAATCATCAAGACGGAATCCGGAAATAATAATCCTTCAATAATTATGATTCTCAGTTTGATTTTTGAACGATTAATTTATTAGTGACCTTTGACTGTCCGGTTTTAACAGTTACAAAATAGATTGAGCCTTTCAATAATCCTCTCGTATCTATTTGAATTTCTTTTCTGTTTATTGTATTCATCCGATACACAACTTGCCCCAAAAGATTTGAAATTTCTATTTCAATATTATTTGAATTCTGAAAACCAATAAAATCAAAAGATAAAAAGTTTCCTTTTAAAGGATTTGGGTAAATATTAATTCTTGGTTTATCCAAACTTGTATCGACAATTAGCTGAGAACTAACGGCAGTGAGGTCCAAAATCTGAATTGCATCGACTTTTGAAGTGATTCCTCCTGTTTTTTTATGGTAAATGCGAAACCAATTAATTGCATTGTAATTCGGGTTTCCCATTGTACTCGCATCGCTAAACTTTAAGCTAATAAAATTCCATCCATTCGATAAATCAGTCAACGTCCAATTAAACTCATCTTCATCGTTTTTACCTGCACTTCCAAGCTCTACCTGGTTTGATGATTCGTGTAAAGAAATGTCTGACACAAAATACAAGAATTGAAGTGCTGCAACAGACTCATTCATTTTCGGTTTATAAGGTGTAGGAAATACCTTTCTAAACTCAGGTGAATTCGATCCGTTATATTCAAAACAGGCTGTTCCCTGTTATTTTTCTGTTGAATTTAATGTTAGATAATTGGCATCCTGCCAGTCTGTTAATTCGTCGCAATCATCTAAATTACCCATTGTATATTTATAAGTCGCTGATAATTCGACATCGCCATCGCGTTTTGTGAGCGAAGTATTTAATGATTTAGAGTCGCTAATTAGTGTCAG
>JBBRGZ010000248.1:0-4231 GCA_038223395.1 Chitinophagales bacterium | reverse complement strand
CCATCAAATGAGCAAGGCGAATTGCAAGGTGCATTAACAAGTTTAATGAGCGCAACATCTATTATCGGTCCCCCGTTGATGACGAATACTTACGCAACATTTACTGGAGAAACTGCGCCCGTTCATTTTGCAGGAGCGGCATTTTTATTAGGTGCAATTTTTATGCTTATCAGTTTAATTTTATCACGTAGAACATTAAAACACGTCGAATTAATTGAGCACGGAGAAGTAAAAAATTTAGACCTTGTTGAGGAGGAAAAATAAATGAACAAAGAAAATAAAGATAGCCAAAAAAATAGCGGAGGTATTTTCAAAGTATTTGAAATTATAATTGAATTCTTTTTACTGGAACATTTGACTAATTTATGGACGTGTAGCATTTAACAATTGCGGCTCATAAAAGGTGTTAGATAAATGCAATTTTTATTAAATTGGAAAGAAATAAATTTTGCAAATGCAAGACAAATGGATATTGATGAGTATATTTATGAGTTGGGATGGTGATGATAAAATTAATACTACAATCATGAAATGGAATTTATAGATTATTATAAAATATTAAACGTTTCAAATAAGGCTACCGAAGGGGAGATAAAATCCGCCTATCGGAAACTCGCCCGAAAATACCATCCTGATTTAAACCCCGGAAGCAAGGAGTCTGAAGCAAAATTCAAACAAATAAATGAGGCAAACGAAGTATTAAGCGATTCTGAAAATAGAAAGAAGTATGATAAGTATGGAAAAGATTGGAAACACAGTGATGAGTATGAAAAAGCTGGACGGCAGCAACAAAACTCAAAAAATCAATCAGCTAATAGCGACTTTTCAAACGCAGAATATTCAGATTTTTTCGAAGCCATGTTTAGTGGAGGAAAAACAGAATACAATCAAAGTCGCAACCCCAAATTTAAAGGTCAGGACTACAATGCTGAATTAAATCTTGATTTAATGGATGTTTATACACCACAATCACACATACTAACAATTAATGATCAAAAAATCAGGCTCACAATACCTGCTGGAGTTGAAAATGGTCAAAAGATTATAATTAAAGGAAAAGGCGGCATCGGAATTAATGGAGGGCCAAATGGAGATTTGTATATTACATTTAATATCAAAAATCACACACAATTTAAACGCGAAGGAAATAACCTATATCAAAATGTAGATATTGATTTATACGTATCTATTTTGGGTGGAGAAATTACTATAGATACTTTTACCGGTAAAGTCAAGTTGCAAATAAAGCCCGGAACAAAAAATGAATCAAAAGGCAAATTGAAAGGGAAAGGATTTCCAGTTTATAAAAAAGAAGGAGATTTTGGTGATATGATTATAACATATCTTATAAAAATACCAACTAATCTAAGTGAAAAAGAAATAACATTATTTAAAGAACTGCAAAAAATAAGTGCAAAATGAATACAAAACGATTAATATCGACCCAAATACTATGCGCACAATATAAAATCGAGATTGAATTTGTAAATGCATTGAACCAAATGGGTCTTCTCCATATAGAAGTAATAGAGCAAACCCAATTTGTACACCAAGACGAAATAGGTAATCTCGAAAAAATAATCCGACTTCACAGCGAACTTAACCTCAATCTTGAGGGCATTGATATTGTATTTAATTTATTAGAAAAAGAAATGGAATTGCGGCAGGAATTAAATGTGGTAAAAAACAAATTGAGGCTTTATGAGAGTGATTAAGGAGGATAATTTTAATTCAATTTGTATAACAAATTACCAACTTGAAAAATATAGGGATACATTTTTTTCCTATCTGCATTCACCGAAAAGTTGAATGTAAGGATTATTCTTGTGGATTTCTACAAATTCATTACCAAAATTTTTATCTTAACAGGTATGCTACATCTAAACCTTTCTCAATGAAAATTTATTTTGCATTTACCTTATTGTGTTTAATGGTATTTCACTTATGTTTCACTTAATTTTTAAAAAAATGAACTAGATGTTAAATAGGGTGTTATATAAGATGTTATTAATAAACATCAAAATATGAAATTAATTTTAATTTTTGCTGTTGTTTTAGCAAGTTTAATACTCATATTCCAATTATCTTTTATTATGGCAACTACGGAAACACAAGCATACGAAGTTATTAAGTCTGAAAATGATTATGAAATAAGACTCTATCCTCCGGTTACTTTGGCAACAATTTCCATGAACGTAGACAAATATAAGGAATTGTCTTCCCCGGGATTTAGAAAATTAGCTACGTATATTTTTGGCGGAAATAATGCCAATAAAAAAATTAACATGACGTCTCCGGTGCATATGGACATAAATGATTCATTATCAACCATGAGTTTTGTAATGCCGTCCAATTACAATAAAGATAATTTACCCCTTCCAAACGATGCTTCAGTTGCAATTGAATCAACACTAGAACAATGCGTTGCCGCGATTCGTTTTAGTGGATATGCCGATGATGCTAAGATTAAAAAATACGCTGCAATATTAGAAAGTGCATTAAGAGAAAATGGAACAGAATTTTATGGTAATTTTCGCTTTTTAGGATACAATGCACCTTACCAACTTTTAGGAAGAAAAAATGAAATTATTGTAAATGTGCGTTGGGATTTGGAAAAGAAATAATTTAAATACATGTCTAATAAGATAATTGCACAAGTTATAAATGCAGGAAAAGTCTATAAAACAGGTGATACTGTAATAACAGCATTGCAACCCTCTACTGTTGATTTGTATTCCGGTGAGCTGACTTTAATATTAGGTCCGTCTGGTTCCGGAAAAACTACTTTACTTTCTTTATTTGGTTGTATTATTTATCCTTCCTCTGGCGATGTGCTAATTGATGGAGTTAAAATAAACGATTTAAATGAAAATAGATTAGCTGCAATTCGCTTAGAAAAAATTGGATTTGTATTTCAACAATTCAATTTGGTGGCACCATTAACTTCCATTGAAAACGTTATGTTGCCTTTGATGTTGCAAGGCAATACACAGAAAGAGGCAACTACAAAAGCCGGTGATGCATTGGCAAAAGTGGGTATGAGTAAAAAGTTAAATAAACTTCCAAAAACACTGAGCGGGGGTGAACAACAGCGTGTAGCAATAGCGCGGGCATTAGTTACAAATCCTGATTTGGTATTATGTGACGAACCTACTGCCTCATTAGATATCAAAAGTGTTTCTGTAGTTATGGATGAACTAAAACAAATTGCTAAAAGTGGAAAGGCAGTTACTGTGGTAACACACGATACGCGTTTAAGACCTTTTGCAAATAGAATATTATATGTTAACAACGGAATGGTTTCCGATCAACCTTTTGAAGAGGAAGAATTAATTGCCAAATAAATGTTATGAAATCTACTTTATTATTTATACCAATTGCATGCTTATTTATAACCTGTAAAAATAAAGAGGTTGATAATTCAGGTCCAATAACCAATCAACTTGTAGATCTACAACAAGTGGTTGGGATTGGTAAAATTGAACCTGAAAATGAAATCATACAGCTTTCTGCCGAAATAGGAGGCATCGTTCAGAAAGTGTATAAAAGTGAAAATGATGCTGTGCGTGCGGGGGATACAATTTTTGAATTAAAACACACAACTGAAGATGCGAATATTTCTCAACTTAAAAGTGCAGCTGCAGTGCAGCAAGCTCAAATTAAAGTGGATGAAAATGCAATAAAAGAATACCAAATTAGATATAATAATGCATCAGTTGAACTACAACGGTTAAAAACATTATTTGCTAAAGGAGCAGAAACAAAACAAGTGGTTGATAATGCCGAAGCGGAAATGTTAACCTTAGATGCTAATATCAAAATGTTGCAGGCTACCGTAGAAGTTTCTCAATTAAAATGGAAAGAATCAAATGCGGAGGTTGCCATTGCCCGAGCACAATTAAATCAAAAATTTATAAAAGCCCCTCAAAGCGGAATTCTTTTAGAATTGAACGTACAACCTGGAAATTCTATTGATAACCAACAAATAGTTGCCCAACTCAACCCTGAAGGCAGAACAATTGCCATTTGTGAAATTGATGAACTATTTGCTAATAGAATTAATATTGGTCAAACTGTTGTTATCAGAAATTTTGGCGCATTAGATACGCTTGCATTTGGAAAAATATATTTCGCATCCTCATTTCTTAAAAAGAAATCTTTGTTTACCGATCAATCGGGAGAAAAAGAAGATAGGCGTGTGCGAGAAATTAAAATATTACTTGATACTCCT
>JBBRGZ010000247.1:0-4240 GCA_038223395.1 Chitinophagales bacterium | reverse complement strand
AGACATTAAAACCGGTCAGATGGGGTCTCCGGGATTTCAAGGAATTCGTGTAGTAAATCTTTCTACATTAAAGGCAAAAGGCGAAGTGTCTGAATCGCATTCGGCAGTTGTTTCTGCTGGCGATAATGCAAAGGTGATTATTGTTGATCAACAAAAAGAAATTGATGCTAAAATCACTTTCGCTTCAAGAGTAATAAATCCTCAAAGCCGCACATTTACTGTAGAAGCAAAATTACCAAGCGACCCCTTATTAAAACCAAACATGATTGCAGTAATGAAAATTGCTGACTACGAATCAGCTAATGCAATTGTTGTTGATTTAAACATGATTCAAAAATCGAGTGATGCAGAATATGTTTATGTTGTTGGTGAAGAAAATGGTAAAATGGTTGCCGTACGCAAAACAGTTACCGTTGGTAAAATTTATGGTGGAATGGCAGAAATTACCTCAGGATTAGTAAAAGGTGATAAGGTTATTACAACAGGTTACCAAGGTCTAATGGCTGGTCAAGAAGTGCATTTATGAAAATTGTAAAGAACTAGATTTAAATAAAAACGGAAGTAATTAAAAAAAACATTTCCAACTTTTATTAAATCATAAAACATATTAAATGAAAAACGTATTCAAAGAATTTAAACCATCGAGCTGGGCAATAAATAACCGCACTACGGTATTTATTATTACCGTCCTGCTCACTGTTATGGGTATATCTACCTATAATAATTTGCCAAAAGAATTATATCCCGATATTACAATGCCAACAATTTATGTGGCAACAATTTATCCGGGTTCATCTCCAGTTGATATGGAAAATCTTGTCACCAAAGAATTGGAAAAAGAAATTGGTGCAATAAGCGGCGTAAATAAAATTATCAGTAATTCGGTTCAGGATTTTTCGAGCATACAAGTAGAATTTGTAAGTGGAACTGATATAGACCAGGCAAATCAAAAAGTAAAAGACGCTGTAGATAAAGCAAAACCCAATTTGCCGAGCGACCTAGACCCAACCTTTGGACCAAATGTTGCTAAGATTGAGTTTTCTGATATGCCGATTATGCAGGTTAACGTAAGTGGTGATTATGACCTTACAGGATTAAAAAAATATGCAGAAAACATTCAAGACGAAATTGAAAAATTACCGGAAATTTCTAAAGTAGATATTATCGGCGCACCTGAACGCGAAATTCAGATTAATGTCGATATGTATAAAATGCAAGCTGCAGAAATTACAATGTACGACATTTATTCTGCAATCAGCAACGAAAACAGAATTGTTTCAGGTGGTACTATTAAGGTAGAAGAAATGCGCAGAAGTATCACTGTAAGTGGTGAATTTGATAATATAGAACAAATTAAAAACCTGACAATAAATAATATGAATAACTACGCAATCTATTTAAAAGATATTGCAGTTATTCAAGACGATTTTAAAGAACAAGAAAGTTTTGCAAGATTAGATGGTAAAAAAGTAATCACACTTAACGTAGTTAAAAAAAGTGGACAAAATTTAATTGAAGCTTCCGATAATATTAATGCCTTGCTTGCCGAAATGAGCAAAAAGGACATTCCTTCCGATATTGATATCACTGTAACTGGAGATACTTCATCTAAAACAAGATCACAAGTTGCCGATTTAATTAATACTATCATTATCGGTTTTATTTTGGTAACTATTGTATTGATGTTTTTTATGGGTGCAACAGATGCAATGTTTGTGGGTTTATCAGTTCCTTTATCTATGTTCATCGCATTTATTGTGTTGAGTATTTTAGGTATTTCGATGAACTTGATCGTATTATTTGCATTCTTGCTCGGACTCGGAATTGTGGTCGATGACGCCATTGTGGTAATAGAAAATACACACCGTATTTTCGGCAATGGCAAGGTACCTATTAAAGAAGCAGCAAAACGTGCAGCAGGTGAAGTATTTATGCCCGTTCTTGCAGGAACTTTAACAACATTAGCACCATTCTTTCCACTCCTATTTTGGCCTGGAATGATTGGTTCATTCATGCACGGATTACCGGTTACTTTAATTGTAACATTAACAGCATCTTTATTAGTTGCCTATTTAATTAATCCGGTTTTTGCAGCAACATTTATGCGCCCACATAGCGAAGATGAAAAACCTAATCGCAGAAAACCTATTATATGGTCTATCGTAATTGCCGTTTTAGGATTACTCATTTCCTTTGGTGGTAATCCGCTCTTGGGAAATATTATATTGACCTTTGTTGGCCTTTTCTGGTTGTACAATCTTATACTTATTAAAGCAGTTAAATCATTTCAACGCAAAGGATGGCCTGCATTCCAAAATAGATATGCAAACTTCCTTAAATGGACTTTAAAACATCCAGCCGTTTTATTTTTGTCTATTATTGGTACTTTGGTAATTGCTATAATGTTATTAGTTGCAAGAAAACCCGGTATCGAACAATTCCCAGTTGGCGACCCTAGCTTTATTTATGCTTATGTAGTTATGCCAACCGGAACCGACCAGATGACAACAGACTCGGTAACACAAATTGTTGAAGCAAAAATTCAAGGTGTATTAGGCGAAAATAATCCGCTGGTAAAATCAGTAATTTCTAACGTTACAATCGGAGCAAGCGAAGATCCTTTCGACCAAAGTGCATATACAAATAAAGGAAAAGTTTCTGTTGCATTTATTGAACCTTCAATTAGAAGAAGTCAAAAAACAGAACCTTATTTTGATAAATTTAGGGAAGTATTAAAAGGTATTCCCGGTGCAGATATTACAGTTGGTGGTGAACAAAATGGACCACCTGCAGGTAAGGCAATAAATATTGAAATAAGCGGAGATAACTTCGACGAATTAATTGCAACAAGCAATAATATTAAACGATATCTCGACGGATTAAATATTGCCGGTATTGAAGAATTAAAAACAGATTTACAAGCTAATAAACCCGAAATCAATATCGATCTCGACCGCGAACGTATGAATCGCGAAGGTGTAACAACTTACACGGTTGGTGGCGAAATAAGAAATGCTGTTTATGGTTGGGAAGTTTCCAAATTTAAAGATGGAAATGATGATTTTCCAATTGTAATTAGATACGATGAGGAGCAAAGAAAAAATATCGATCAATTAAAAGATTTGAAAATTACTTATCGCGATATGGCTTCAGGTCAAATACGACAAATTCCTTTAAGTGCTTTTGCCGATATTGAATATAGCACTACTTATTCCGGTGTAAAAAGAATTGACCAAAAGCGTGTTGTAACTCTTGCATCTAATTTATTGTCAGGTTACGAAAGTCAGCAACCTGCAATTATGAATCAAATTAAAGACGCATTATCAAATTACGATACACCTGATGGAGTTGTAATTGGATACACAGGCGCAAGTCAAGACATGGAAGACACAATTAATTTTATGGGTGTTGCTTGGATAATTTCTTTATTCCTCATTATTATTATTTTAGTTACACAATTTAATTCCATTTCTAAACCACTTATTATTTTCGTTGAAGTATTCTTTAGTATCATAGGAGTGCTACTTGGCTACGGAATTTTTGATATGAATTTCTCCGCAGTAATGACAGGAGTTGGTATTGTAGCCTTGCTCGGAATTGTTGTGCGAAACGGAATTTTACTTGTAGAATTTACAGATAAATTAGTAGAGGAAGGAATGCCAATTCGCGAAGCAGTTGTTGAAGCTGCAAAAGTGCGTATGACTCCCGTTGTATTAACTGCAACTGCTACAATACTTGGTATGATTCCGCTTGCAGTTGGTTTTAATATTAATTTTATAGGACTATTTACTCAATTTAAACCAGATATCTGGTTAGGTGGCGAAAACGTCGTTTTTTGGGGACCATTAGCTTGGACAATCGTTTTCGGTTTAGCATATGCTACTTTTATTACGTTACTTGTAGTACCGGTTATGTATTTATTAAACGAAAGATTTAAAACTTGGGTATTCAAATTACTTGGAATAAAAGGAAAACAAATTGAACCCGAAGTTGCACATTCAACCGGTTTAATAGATCAAGATTAATAATAAATAATAAAACAATTAATAGGAGGTAGTCTTAATAAAGGCTACCTCTTTTTTTATTATAATCCTACACCATCACCCACTCCCACCGCGGTTGGCGTCCCCGTCAAACCGCCCGAATCATCCGGTACACCCCCGACAGTCGGGGTCCCCGCAAATCCGCTCAAACTCCCACACTCCCACCGCGGTTGGCGTCCCCGCCAAACCGCCCGAAT
>JBBRGZ010000246.1:0-4298 GCA_038223395.1 Chitinophagales bacterium | reverse complement strand
CAGCCGATTAAAAAAGTAATATTTGTAATAGGCATCAACTTGCGCAGTCCACCCATATCTTCCATATTATTGCTATGTACTACATGAATAACAGCACCCGCACCTAAAAATAAAAGAGATTTAAAAAATGCATGCGTAAATAAATGAAACATACTTGCAGTATATCCCGCGCCGTCTTCACCAAATTTGCTCACTCCCAAAGCAAACATCATATAGCCAATTTGCGACATGGTTGAATACGCCAAAACACGTTTTATGTCGTTTTGTGTGCATGCAATAACTGCTGCAAATAAAGCAGAAAAAATGCCGACATACGCTACAATTTCGAGCGCGCCGGAATCGGTAATTGCAAACACCGGAAATAATCGCGCCACCAAAAATACGCCTGCAACAACCATTGTAGCTGCGTGAATTAATGCAGAAACAGGTGTAGGTCCTTCCATTGCATCTGGCAACCACACATGTAAAGGAAACATGGCAGATTTACCTGCACCACCAATAAATATTAAAGTAAGCGCCCAAGTAATAACAGAAATACCTAAAAATGTGCCTGCAAAATTATTTGAAAATTCAAAAGATGTTAATGTCTGAATAAGCGTATTAAAATCGAAAGTATGCGCAGTAAATCCAAGCATTAAAATGCCAATCAGAAAAAATAAATCGGCGAAACGTGTTACAATAAATGCTTTTTTGCTTGCAGCAACTGCGGATGGTTTGTCGTAATAATATCCGATTAATAAATAAGATGAAACACCAACCAATTCCCAAAACATATAAATTTGAAACAGGTTAGAAGAAATAACTAATCCAAGCATTGAGAAGGTAAATAATTGCAGATAAGCATAATAGGTTGCAAATCTTTCTTCACCCTTCATATAACCCAAACTATAAATGTGCACCATTAACGAAACAAAAGTTACCACAACCAACATCATCACCGAAATAGGATCCAACGAAATACCCATATCAATGGATAGGGTAGAGGTAAATTGTAACCAAGTATATTTAACTGGCTCTACCACAGGATAAACACCATCAACCATGCCCGTAACAATAAAATATTGATAAGCAGTAACAAGAGATAACACCGCAGATACGCCAAGCAATACAGTGCCAATAATGCCGGCAAATTTATTAAAATACCTTCGCCCAAACATACCAAGCAATAAAAATCCTGCTAAGGGTAATAAAGGAATGAGTGCGATATAATTATAACTATTCATGTTTATTCGGCATTGGGTTTTAATACTTCATATCCTGTGAATCTTCCACATCAATAGATTTGTGATTTCTATAAATATGTATAATAATTGCGATAGCAACTGCAGCTTCTGCGGCGGCAATTGCAATAATAAAAATGGTAAAAAATACTCCCGTTAATTGCTCGGGATATAAAAATTTATTGAAGGCTACAAAATTGATATTTACGCTATTTAAAATGAGCTCAACAGCCATTAACATAGTAATCATATTGCGGCGCGTAAATAATCCAAACATCCCAATAAAAAAAAGCGATGTGCTTAAAAATAGAATATGTATCAGTGTAACTTCCATTATACTTCTTCGGGATTAGATTTTAAAGCAATTGTAATACAACCTACCATTGCCGATAATAATAATATACTGATAACCTCAAAAGGCAATGCATATCCTCTTTCAGAATAATCGAGCATTTGCATACCAATTTTATTTGGCGACGCATCTAACGTTGTTGTTGCTATTTCTGGAAAAGCATATTGATTTATTAATAACATGGTTAACACAATTCCGCAAACAGAAGCAAGCAATGAAAACACCATACGTTTATTATTCACCTTTGGCATTTTAGTACCTGATTCCTGTGTCAAGAAAATAGAGAAAATAATAAGTACTACTATACCTCCCACATACACAATAATTTGCACCGCAGCAACAAACTCCACGTGCATCCAAAAATACAATCCCGCCACTCCCATCAGCGTAAACAATAAAAATATTGCCGCACGAAATATTTTTGGCGTTGTCATAGCAAGTACTGCATTACCAAGAATAAATCCACCCAATAAATAAAATATGATATCGTAAGCTGTCAAAGGTTTTTTGTTTTTAGGGTTTAAAAATGTTTTTCAGGTTTAATTCAAATTTTGTTTAATACTTTTATTTTTCGTTTAGGTCAGTTGTTAGTGGTCAGTGGTCAGTTGTCAGTTGTCAGTTGTCATTTGTCATTTGTCAGTGGTCATTTGTCAGTGGTCAGTCCCGATAGCTATCGGGAGTGGTGAGTTTTAATTGTGCAAAACATTAAACTTACCGTACCCACATCATAATTTGCAATCACCTGCCTTTAATTTCGTCACATCCCCTATGCTGACAAAGTCAGCATTCAACCCCACCATTCCCCCCCCTTATTATTGTTGACCCAAATTATCCGCCCCACACCTCCCAAAACCCGGAACCCCAGAACCCAGAACTCACCACTCACCACTCACCACTCACCTTTCCCCCCAAATCATCCGCCCAACTCCACCCCAAAACCCAGAACCCAGAACTCCGAACTCACCCCTCACTATTCCACACCCTCCCTAATCCTGCTTCCCTCTTTATTCAATACTTTGGTTAACAAACTTCTATCGTAAACGCTATGCTCAAATGTTTGCGCCATTTTTATGGCATCCGTTGGACAAGCAACGATACATAAATTACACATGGTACATAATTCGAGGTGATACACAAATGTATCAATTGCTTTTTTCTTTTTTCCTTCTGGGGTGATGTCGAATTTTGTTACAATTTTAATTGTAGCGTTGGGACAAGCTAATTCGCAAGCTGTACATCCGGTACAAGCGTGTTCATTATTTTCGTCGTGAATTAATACAACTTCTCCTCTAAAACGCTCAGCCAAAACAGGAATTTCTTCGGGATATTGTTGCGTAATAATTTGTTTGTGATGCGTAAAATAATATCCCGTTCTGCGCATACCAATCAGCAACGATTTAACTCCGTTATAAACTTCTTTTATATATTTTACAATAAACATGTTAATACAAACAATTAATTATTAAAAATACCATCCTTCAATTGCAATAAATGTTGCAAGTAATAAATTAAACATACTAATTGGCAATAAATATTTCCATTCTAAATTTAATAGTTGATCTATGCGCAAACGCGGGAAAGTCCAACGAAACCACATAATTACAAAAATGAGGAAAAATGTTTTTCCAATAAACCACAACGAGCTGGGAATGTAATCCATTATATGATTAAATCCTTCCCAGTTTCCGATATGCAAAGGCATCCATCCGCCTAAAAATAAGGTTGCGCCGAGTGCACATACAATAAAAATATTGACATATTCAGCAAGAAAAAACAAAGCAAATTTCATCCCTGAATATTCCGTATGAAATCCCGCAGTTAATTCCGATTCTGCTTCAGCAAGGTCGAATGGTGCGCGATTTGTTTCTGCAGTAACAGCAATAATAAAAATAACAAATGCAATGAGCACAGGAATATGTCCTTTAAAAATCCACCATCCATCTGCTTGCGATTCTACAATTTTAGAAATACTTAAATCACCAGTAAAAATTATGACAGTTAAAATTGCCATGCCTGCACTCAATTCATAACTCACAATTTGCGCTCCACTGCGCATGGCACCCATCAACGAATATTTATTATTGCTCGCCCAGCCTGCCATTAAAATTCCAATAACACCTATTGATGAAACTGCAGTAATATATAATACACCGATATTAATATCCCAAATTTGAAAATTCTTTGCAAAACCAAGCGGCGCTAGAGCGAGCATGGCAGCAATCATAACAATAAAAGGAGCGAGGTTAAATAAAAATTTATCAGATCCTGTTGGCGTTAAACCTTCTTTTAATAATAACTTTAAAGTATCGGCAACAGTTTGAAACATGCCTTTTGGCCCCACACGATTTGGACCTAAACGAATTTGCATATAGGCAGAAACTTTTCTTTCCATCATAATTAATACCAATCCCAATACCGCAAATAAACCAATGCATAAAGTGCCCACTACTATAAATTCAATAGTAAGAGCCATCCATCCAGCAAAGGTGGAATTTAACCAAGCGTCAAAATTATTTGCTATACCTTCAAATGATATCATAATTATTCAAGCGCAAAAACGCTGTTTATTATTTATTTTGTTATCTGTCAATATCGGGAATAACTAAATCTAAAGTTCCCATAATAGCAACCATGTCACCAATTTTTTCTCCGCGTGTCATGTGGTCAAGCGCACTTAAATTTGAAAATCCCGGCGAACGAAATTTAATTCTATAAGGTGTCATTCC
>JBBRGZ010000245.1:0-4298 GCA_038223395.1 Chitinophagales bacterium | reverse complement strand
TAAAAGCCGTAAAGAAGAAAAATTATATTAGCAGCGAATCGATGCAGATGGTAATCAAATACTGCTGTTATGAGCGTCGAAAGGATAGAAAGAACTATGAACAAGAGCTAAGACTCATTTGCTTAAGTTGACGCCTATGCCATAGGGGGTGGCATTATTATTTCGTATACTTAATACAGTCTATAAATTTGTTATCATAATTATTATTAAGATTTCACTTTACACTTTACACTTTTCACTTTACACTTTACAATTCTTCTTGATATATTAGCATTGCTTCGATAAATCCGTGGCTATTAAATGATTTTTCGAATATCGAACACTTAACACTGAATATTATGTAACGTGCCGTTCTGTGATGATAAGCAGCAGCAGCGTCCTTTTGGTTTAATTGATTTTATTTGAAGAAGGGACACTGCTGCGGCGTTTCCATTTGTTTACTATAACGCATCAGTGTCCTCAAGTCCCCTATGTACCTTAAAAAATAAACCCCTATCAGCTTTACGATTTCCCAAAATAATTACCTTACTTTCAATACCTTAGCAACATATTTGAAAATATGAGTTTTTTCCTGATTATCATAATAATTCTTGTTGGCATTATATTTATTTTCGTAGAATTCTTTTTTATTCCCGGATTTTCTGTGTTTTCTATTTTAGGAGGTATAGTTGCAGGAATTGGCATTTATTCAGCATATGGTCAATATGGTAATGCAACAGGAAACTGGTTGCTGATTGGCTCTTTACTTGCTGCAGGAGCTATTATTTATTGGGGATATAAAAGAACGCAATCCAAAAAATGGGCACTAAAAACGGAAATAACGAGTAAAGTAAACGACGAAAACCTCAGTAATTTCAACATTGGTGACCAAGGGAAAACAATTACTAACCTTCGTCCTGAAGGAAAGGCTATATTTGCAAACGACGAACGCATAACTGTATACTCACTTGCTGATTTTATTGATAAGGATACTGCTATTCAAATTGTCAAAAAAGAACACAACAAAATTTTTGTAAAACCACTAAATACCTAATTATGGATAATAATCAAGCAATATTAATATTAGTAGTAATAGTCGGACTAGCCGTCCTGATTTTCTTTTTGATTTTCATGCGCTTGTTTGGACTTTGGCTCTCTGCGCAACTTGCAGGCGTGCGTATAAGCCTTCTCCAGTTGATTTTAATGCGCTGGCGTCGTGTGGACCCGCGTGCAATTGTCGACAACATGGTAACAGCCCACAAAGCAGGTATTCCTTTAACGCGTGATCAACTCGAAGCCCATTTTTTAGCCGGTGGAAATATAAAAAGAGTAGTAAATGCACTCGTAAGTGCTGATAAAGCGAATATTCCTCTCGATTTTAAAGCAGCAACAGCAATTGACCTTGCCGGTAGAGATGTATTTGAAGCTGTGCAATTGAGCGTAAATCCTAAAGTAATTGAATCGCCTCCGGTAACAGCAGTGGCAAAAAACGGTATTCAGTTAATTGCAAGAGTTAAAGTAACTGTGCGTGCAAACATCCAGAAATTGGTGGGTGGAGCAGGAGAGGAGACCATTTTGGCGCGTGTTGGAGAAGGTATTGTTACAACAATAGGTTCTTCAGAAAACCACAAAGCAGTGATGGAAAATCCGGATAATATCTCTAAAACGGTATTGGCGAAAGGATTAGATTCAGGAACAGCCTTTGAGATTTTATCTATTGATATTGCAGACATCGACATTGGAAAAAACATTGGTGCTGAACTCCAGATGGACCAAGCAAATGCCGATAAGAACATTGCTCAAGCTAAGGCAGAAGAACGCAGAGCGATGGCAGTGGCTCTTGAACAAGAAATGAAAGCAAAAGCTCAAGAAGCGCGTGCTAAAGTAATTGAAGCCGAAGCAGAAATTCCAAAAGCAATCGCTGAAGCCTTCAGAAGTGGTAATTTAGGGATTATGGACTACTACAAACTCCGCAACCTCCAAGCCGACACCGAAATGCGCGATTCGTTAAGCAAGGGACAGATTAAAAAAGACGACAAATAAAAAATTCCAAATAAACAACGCAAAACAAACCTTCGGAACCACAGTTTCGGAGGTTTTGTTTTTTATTGCTATTTTTGCCAAATAATTGGGCACGTAGCACAATTAAATATGGCCCCGTAGCTCAACTGAATAGAGTATCTGACTACGGATCAGAAGGTTACAGGTTTGAATCTTGTCGGGGTCACTAATCCTGCAAATTTATTTGCAGGATTTTTTGTTTAATCTCAACTGGCAGCTCATCTCTTTTTTGGTGGGGAAGGGTTTATGTTTGCATCAAGTTTAGGTCACCCACAGGACGAAATTCAGAAGTTGTGCTCATTTTTAATATTACTTAACTTTCAATAACTATGAGATTTCTCCTCTGATTTATTGTACCTTATAATAATTAGGTTATTCCCTTTCAATCCAAGCTATTAAGTATCGCTTGGATTACAATTAATATTTCAACCACCTCTTAAAATACTAACCGTTTTACTATGCTTAATCGGCTATAAGTTGATTATTTTAAAATGTGATTGTTATAGATAATATTTGTATTCTGGGATTTTTGGGATTGGCGAGATTTGCGGGGATTTTTGTGTTTTGTGGTATTAAATGATTGCTGGGATTTGATGATTTTTAGGAGCTATTTTTAAAATATTAATATTTTTTATATGAGTGAGGAGCAATTTAAATATGCTGAAATAACATCTAAAATTATTGGATGCGCAATGACTGTTCATCGACTATTGAAAAGTGGCTTCCAAGAATCAATCTATCAGCGCGCCTTAGAAATTGAAATGGAGATGACCAATTTTAGTTTTATTCGCGAATTTGAAATGTTAATTTACTACAGAGAAAAACAAATAGGAAAAAGAAGAGTGGATTTTTTAGTTGAAGGCATTATCTCAGTAGAAATAAAAGCCACAATAAAACTCGAAGAAGCGCACTTTGCACAAGCCTTCAATTATCTAGAAATATACAACTTAGAAATCGGCCTCCTCATCAATTTCGGAGAACCCAGCCTCAACTTCAAACGCCTCAAAAACAAAAAATACAAACCGCCAAAAAATTAAATTAAATAATCACCCCAAAGCCACTCCAATCAAATCACGTAATACAATTCCACCCTTCCCACAAATCCCAAAAAATCCCATAAATCCCATCAATCCCAATCTAAAACTTCAAATGCTTAACCGTATCCCCATTATTAATTAATTGCTTTAAAGAATCAATACCGATTTTTAAATGCAAATCTGTAAATTGTGCATTAACCGAATTATCACTTTCTTCAGTTTTAACTCCTTCAGGAATCATCGGTTGATCGCTTACTAATAATAGAGCACCGGCAGGAATTTCGTTTTTAAAAGCACACACAAAAATGGTGGCTGTCTCCATGTCAATTGCCATACAGCGCAGCGATTTTAGATATTTTTTAAACTCATCGTCGTGCTCCCATACTCTGCGGTTTGTAGTATAAACCGTTCCGGTCCAATAGTCTTTTTTATAATCGCGAATGGTTGTAGAGATTGCCTTTTGTAATGCAAATGCCGGTAGTGCCGGTACCTCAGGTGGAAAATAATCGTTGGATGTGCCTTCTCCTCGAATTGCAGCGATGGGTAAAATTAAATCTCCTAGTTTATTCTTTTTTTTGAGTCCACCACACTTCCCTAATAATAATAATGCTTTGGGTTGAATAGCCGACAATAAATCAATAATTGTTGCTGCATTTGCGCTTCCCATTCCGAAATTAATAATTGTTATTCCGTCGGCAGTTGCACTTTGCATACTGCGGGTAGAACCAAGCACAGGCACCTTATGCCATTTTGCGAAGGTGGTAACATAAGAGCTGAAATTAACCAGTAAGATGTATTTACTAAAATCATTTAATGCAACACCTGTATACCTCGGCAGCCAGTTTTCCACTATTTCTTTCTTTGTAAGCATAACATTAATTTATTCAAATATAAGGAAATTCCGCCTTAACAGCAGAGACGGGTGATCTTATTAATATTTCGGTTTTATGGCGTGGAATATAATATCACTCCTACCCGGGGTTGTGTGTGGTAGTACTGTTTTTGTTACAATAATATCACCCCTACCCGGGGTTGTGTATTGTAGTTCTGTTTTTGTTACAATAATATCACCCCTACCCGGGGTTGTGTATTGTAGTGTTATTATTGTTATTATAATATCACCCCTGCCCGGGGTTGTGTATTGTAGTGTTATTATTGTTATTATAATATCACCCCTACCCGGGGTTGTGTATTGTAGTTCTGTTTTTGTTACAATAATAT
>JBBRGZ010000244.1:0-4319 GCA_038223395.1 Chitinophagales bacterium | reverse complement strand
CAATGAAGCGGCTGTTCCGTGAATAAATAATAAATAAGGCTGTTCAGTTTCTTTTATTACCGTATTAATTTTTACAGTAGTAAAATCATTTTTTACAAAAAATAATCCCGGATTTGGTTGAATTTTATTATCCAATATTTCGGCTGATTTACGCACTGCTTTTTCTGTAATATTGCCTTTGGGTTTAATAAAATGAATTGTTTTAAGAATTACATTGCGCAAACTTCCGCGATCAACACTTTGAGTTGGAATGAGTGCCGGAATTTCAATAATGCCATCATCAAAACCTCTTGAAGGTTCCCCGTCACTATTTAATATTTTAGCCATATCGCCCACAGAGCCCATCCAAAAAGTAGCATCATCAAATTGAAATTCTACTAGTGCATCATCACTCGTGTTTACCAAAATTGTATTTCCGCCATCGCGCGATAAATTCAGCTCTACCGATTGTTCAATTATATAATCAGGTATAGCATTTTCACTTGTAGAATCAGTAATATCTTTTCCGGAAACTTTAAATGTCCTTGTCATAAAAAAGTATTTTGTAGGTATAAAAAATACAAATTGTTTCCTTGGGATAAAGAATACAGTTCTAAAGTAGAACCAATTAACACAAAATCAAAGAAAATTGTGCAGATTCACTATTTATAGTGAATGGAGGGAATGTCACAAATGGTGAGTCCTGATAAGTATCGTGAGTGGTAAGTGGTGAGTGGTGAGTAGTGAGTGGTGAGGGCTGACTGGAGGTTGGCCTAGAACTTTTGAAATTTACCGATTATTTTATTGTAATAAAAAGTATTCCAATTTGCATTCCAACTCGAATGTAATCTCATTTCCCATATCACATGTCCCTTTTCTCATATCCCATATCACATATCACATGTCCCATTTCTCATCACTCATTAAACGGTTTCATTTGGGTGATTTCGGAGAATCAGTAATGAGAAATGAGTAATGAGTGTGATTTTAGGATGACGAATATTTATACTCCTGACAATTAATTTATCGACAGCCCTAAACCCAGAACACAGAACCTTCAGAACCCAGAACCTTCAGAACTCAGAACCTTCAGAACCCAGAACCTTCAGAACTCCTTCTGCGTCCCCAAATCATAAATCTCTCGAATAGATTGGAGTTCTTTGTTAAAATCAATATTTAAATCAATAAGCTTTCCGGTATGAATATCGAAAACCAAACCATGCATAATTGGATAACCCTTTTTCAAAAAACTTTTTTGCCACACAGCCATTTTAATTACGTTGATGCATTGTTCTTGCACATTAATTTCAACTAAACGATTATAACGTTCCGTTTCATTTGTAATATTATTCAATTCAGTTTTATGCAATCTGTATACATCGCGAATGTTGCGCAACCAGGGATTGAGAATTCCAAAATCTTTATTTTCCATTGCAGCTTTTACGCCACTGCAGAAATAATGTCCGCACAACACAATATGTTTTACGTGCAAATGCGCAATTGCATATTCAATAACAGCTGAAGAATTATTATCATTATTAGGAACAAGATTTGCAAGGTTGCGATGCACAAACATTTGTCCGGGTTTTGTGCCGGTCATTTCTTCTGCCGTAACTCTACTGTCGCTACATCCAATATATAAAATATCGGGATTTTGTCCTTCTGATAATTGTTTAAAATAATCTTTATCTAATGCCAGTTTTTCTGACATCCATTTTTTATTATTTTCAAATATCTGCTGATATAAATTCTTCATTTATTTATTGTCCCACCAGTTTTCATTTTCAAAATTATCTTCTATTATAAATTGTTTTCCTAAAGGAGGAATAATAACATCCAAATGTAATGTATTGCAAGCAGATTGAAATTTATCCATAGGTTCCGTCCAGCTGTGCAGCGACAATGTAAATCCCGCGCAATGCACCGGCATAACTTTTTTTACTTGCGCATCAATTGCAGCCTGTGCGGCTTCTTCAGGATACATGTGTATGAGATGCCAATTTTCGTTGTATTGACCACACTCAATAAATCCGAAATCAAATGGGCCATATTTGTCTCCAATTTCTTTAAAATGTTTTCCGTAACCACCATCCCCACTCCAATATAATGAATGTTTCTCTGTTCGCATTACCCAACCTCCCCAAAGTGATTTTAAACGGTCTTTTAATCCCCTTCCCGAAAAATGACGAGATGGTGTAAATATGAATTCAATATTTTCAAATTTAGCGGTATCATTCCAATCAAATTCTTCAATAATATCCTCCTCAACTCCCCATGCAATTAAATGGCGTTTTACTCCAAGTGCAACAAACCATTTTGATGTTTTAGATTTTAATTTTTTTATGCTTGCATAATCCAAATGATCATAATGGTCGTGAGTCATTAATAATAAATCAATTTGAGGAAATTGATCAATAAGTTCTAGTGTATTTTCTGAAAATCGTTTTGAAGTAAATGGCGCAATGGGAGCTGCATCGGGACCAAGCATTGGGTCAATTAAAATTGTTTTATTATTCCATCTGATTAATAAAACAGAATGCCCGTACCATATAAATTTCGGTTCGTCGCTTTCAGCTAAAAAAGCAGTTTTGTTAAAAGGTTGAATTGGAATTGGATTTTCCGGTCTGCGTCCTTTTGTATCAAAAATTTGTTTATATAAAATTTTAGGAATTGCTCGAAAATCAAAATCCATACTTGTTGGTTCAAGATTCATGAATTTATTTTCGCGCCAGTTTTTCGATTTTTTGTATCGTTCAATTAACGCATCCGTTATTTTGCCACCAAATTGTTTTGCCATAACGGCATAAAGATATTAAGGGAATAGGTTGCGCCCTAATTATTTTCGTAATTTTGATTTTAAAAATATAGTATTGTATGGATAATAAATTTTAATACGCATTAATTTTAAGCCCGACCAAATTTCAAAACTGAGAGTGTGTGTGTACTTAATATCCTACCACAATTGTGGTATATTACATATTATTTAAATTGCTGAACTTTGAATATTAATAAATAAACCCACAATGAAAAATAAAATATTTTTAATCCTACTAATTGCATTTGGTTCTTTTACCAGTGTTTTAGCACAATATACCAAATTACTTGATTTTAATTTGGACAGTACCGGCAGATACCCTTATTACGGGTCTTTATATTTTGACGGAACCTATTTATATGGTGCCACATCCGGTGGTGGAGATTATAACGGTGGAACAATTATAAAAATAAAACCCGATGGCACAGGGTATTCCAAAATATTGGATTTTGAAAAATTATCTACCGGATACATTTGCAAGGGAAGTCTCATTTCTGACGGCGAATATTTATATGGCGCTGCAAGTAGTGGAGGTGTAATTGGGACAGGATTCGGAACTCTATTTAAAATAAAATTTGATGGCTCAGGGTTTGAAAAATTATGGGACTTTGAAGGTGGTGCATTAGGCCAAGCTCCTATTGGCGGATTGTTTTATGATGGTGAATATCTTTATGGAATGACAAGCTCAGGTGGCGCTATTAATTTAGGAGTTATTTATAAAATAAAACCCGATGGCAGTGCATTTTCAATTTTTAAAGATTTTGAATTCGGAAGTTCAGGTTTTCAGGGAAATGGCGAATTAATTTCTGATGGCACCTATTTATTTGGAATGACAGTGGGTGGAGGCGATGGAAATTTAGGAACCGTTTTTAAAGTAAAAAAAGATGGTTCTGATTACACAGTTTTAATGGCTTTTACCGACGATCCAAATGGCGCATGGGGTTATGGTTCGCTTGTAACTGACGGCACGTATTTATATGGAATGGGAAATAATGGAGGAGAAGAAAACAGAGGCGTCATTTTCAAAATTAAAATGGATGGCTCCGATTTTTTTAAACTATTAGATTTTGATGATGTAAATGGCGCTCAACCACTCGGTTCGCTTATTTTAGATGGCTCAACTTTATACGGAATGGCAGAATTAGGCGGTACAAACTTCCTAGGAACACTCTTCCAAATACAAACCGATGGTACCGATTTTAATGTGCTCCTAGATTTTAATGGAGAAGAAAATGGCAGCTATCCATACGGTACTCTAACATACGTAAATGGCGCATTTTGCGGCATGACCAATGGAGGTGGAATTAATGACTACGGCACTATATTCAGATATGGCGAAGTGGAAGAACCTGAAAGTATTGATGCTGATATTAATGAAAATTTATTTCAAATCTATCCCAACCCAATACAAAACACCCTATTTATTACAAATAATACAAACGCAATTGCCACATTTTCCATCACAACATTTACAGGTCAATTATTGTATTCGGCAGATTGTTCTGCTAATACACAAATAGATATG
>JBBRGZ010000243.1:0-4401 GCA_038223395.1 Chitinophagales bacterium | reverse complement strand
TTCAAACATCGGGGCACATTCAAATTGTCCAGGAGCAACTTCATTGTGTCGCGTTCTTAATGGAATTCCAAGTTTGTGACTTTCCATTTCGAAGTCTATCATAAAATTAAAAATGCGCTCAGGAATTGTTCCAAAATAATGGTCTTCCAACTGCTGCCCTTTAGCAGGATAATGTCCAACTAAAGTTCTTCCGCAAGTGCTTAAATCTGGTCTGTTGATAAATAATGCTTCATCAACCACAAAATATTCCTGCTCCCAACCGAGAGTTGCTGTAACGCGACTTACGTTTTTATCAAAATACTGACAAACAGGAACCGCTGCTTGGTCTAATAAGTGTAAAGATTTTAAAAGTGGTGCTTTATAATCAAGAGCTTCGCCTGTGTAGGAAACAAAAATTGTTGGAATACACAATGTTTTTCCACTGCCTAATTCCATAATAAATGCAGGAGAAGAAGGGTCCCAAGCAGTATAACCTCTGGCTTCGAAAGTACTTCTGATGCCGCCACTTGGAAAACTCGATGCATCCGGTTCTTGCTGAACAAGTGCTCCACCGCTAAACGTTTCCATTCCCACAGCAGGACCTGAAGGTGTAAAAAAACTATCGTGTTTTTCTGCCGTAGCTCCTGTTAATGGCTGAAACCAGTGCGTATAATGTGTTGCGCCCTTCGACATCGCCCAAGCTTTCATACTGGCCGCTACCTGATCCGCAATTTTTCGGTCAATTTTCTGACCCATTTGGATAGAGGTTTTTACGCTGTAATAGGCTTCCTCACTCAAATGTTTGCGCATAATTTCATCGCTAAACACATTGGAGCCATAATATTCGGAAATACGGTTGGAAGGCAGTTTTACCTCAATTACTTTGCGATTGAGCACCAGTTCCATTGCAGAAGTTCGGTTGGAATGCATATCAGTTTATTTTTCTGCAAAATTATTCACTTATTTCAAATAAAATTGAAAAACGAGGTAAAAAATGTGGAAAAATCACATCATCTCCCAAAATAAATAGAAAATTTAGACAAAAAGAGGTGGAAAACTTAAAACTGATTAAAAATAATACATATATATTTAATTATAATATGATATTACAAAGCCTCCAAAAATGTAATCAGAGCATTTCTTTCTGTTGAATTGAGCTGCATAAAATTATTCTTAGACTTTTCTGCCTCTCCGCCGTGCCACAAAATGGCTTCCTGCAAGGTTCTGGCGCGTGCGTCGTGCAAAAAATGGGTGTGTCCGTTGGCAACTTGGGTTAAACCTATTCCCCAAAGCGGTCTGGTTTTCCATTCACTTCCCGTTGCTAAAAAATCGGGGCGATTATCTGCTAAATCGGGTCCCATATCGTGCAAAAGCATATCGGTGTAAGGAAAGATGGTTTGATTTGCCAATTCAGGGATTTCAGTTATGCTTCCTGTTTGCCACTTTTGTTTGTGACAACTTTCGCATCCCAAATCAAAAAATAATTGTTTTCCCAATTGAACAGTGGCGTTTTCTAAATTTCTTGGAGCGGGAACTGCAAGTGTTTTGGTGTAAAAAGAAGTTGTTTCTACAAAATCCTCATCAATTTCAGGATCGTCAGGCAAACCATCGTGTTGCGATTGTCCAATGCAAGATTCGGCACTGAACAACGGACTCGTAATTCCCATATCACCATTAAAAGCTGCGGCGGTTTGCTGATTTAAATGCGGTTGATTTGCTTTCCACCCAAACCTTCCCAACATAGCGGTTCCACTTGCAACATCAAAAACATAATTTGCTTTTCCAGAAATTCCGTCTGAATTGGAATCATATTCATCTGCCACAGCTAAAATTGCAGATTCGGGAATGGCTTCTAAAAGTCCCAAACCAAAAACCGGTGGCGCTGCTCTTACAGATAACATTATTCCGGGTGGCAAAGGAATATAGGTATCCTTTAATGTATAAACAGGTCGGCGCAAACTATACGGAGTTCCATCAGGGAAATTGAAAAACTCTTCTATATATATAATGTCAACTTTTCCCTCGGCAACTTTTCCGATTACAGCTTTATCTTGCAATTGAGTTCCCATTCCAGGAACTGGATTCGGGGCATTAAAAATATCAGAGCCTGGTAAGCTAATTCTGAATACGGTAGGTTTATCTCCTCTGCCATCTAAAATATGACAACTCTGGCAACTTACATTATTATATATAGGGCCAAGTCCACCATTATTTGTGGCAGGAGCAGTTACAAAAGTTGTTTCAAAACTCAGATCACCCGAAACATGTTTATTAAAATTTGCTGAAGATAAATTGGGAGATGGCGAAGAAAATGCGCCCGAAGTTGCTTCGAACAAAGTGGTTGAACCACCTGCATAATATTCTTGGGTATCTACTTGAGCAATCTGCGAAATTTCCGGATCTACAGAACAACTATTAATTGAAACCACAATTAAAAACATAGGCAAAATAATAATGCTCATTTTTTTAAAATGGATTTTTTTTGTGTGATATTTAAATCGCATCAATTAATGGTTTTATTTCGCTTTCTAATTTTTCTTGCACTAAACGCACTGCTTCCTGTGCTTCAGAAACTGCTGCCGGATTTTCAAAAATGGCTTGTGTAAAAGTGCCCGGTATTGCGCCAATTTTATCTATTGCTGATTGAATTATTGTTTTCATTTCAGAATCTAAATCTGCATTAATAGAGGCAATATAAACAGATACACCTTCACCCGATATTACATAATTGCCTAAATATACATTTTGAATGCTGCGGATATTATCCATAAAATCTGTTTTACTATTTGCGCTGAATCTGCTTTCTTCTAGGGTGATGTCGAGTTGAGTAAAGGGATCATTTATTTTCCCATTTGCAACTTCATCGGCAATGGCAATCATACCATTTACAATTTCTTGCAAGGCAGATTTTTGACTCACATAAATGCTACTACTTTCGCCTGCTTCAGAAATATTAATTTGAAAATTTTCACCTGAGCTTATCCAACTATTTTTTAAATCATTGGCATCGCTTTCGAGGCATAAGGATGCAGCAACTAAATATTGTAATTCTCTATCTGTAAATTCAGCAACACTTTTATTGCCATCTGCACTCCATAATAAATATTCAATTGTATGAAATCCTTTTAAAGTACCTTCTAAACCAGTAACATACTCTTGCGTTAAGCTTGCAGCGCTGCTTAAAACAGCATCGAGGTCAACAACATTTACTGGCCAACTATCTAATGATGGGTCAATTCCATAAGTGGCAACGGGACCAAATAAAAACCCTTCTGACTCCTCCCAAGGCTTACGTGTGTTGCGCCATGCTTCGCGGGCTGCTGCCAGATTAATTTCAGTTGTACTGCTTTGTAAAGTTTGAACCGCTCCTATTAATGCTGTAGTTTCTGAATGTAAATCTATATAAGTTTCTGTAATAATATTTACAGCAATATGATTTAAAATGGGTTGAAAATCGTATGCTTGTATGTCTTGCGTCTTATCATCAGAACAAGATGCAAGAAAAAATATGCTCAATATTACTAGAAATGTGTTTTTAATTATTTTATTTATCATTGAGTTTTATTTTTTTAAAAGTGAAATGCCAAAGCTGTTGTAAAAGTTGTTTCTTTATTTTCTTCGGGGATGCCGATTGTGCGCAAATTGATGTCTGATTTTATTGCAAGATGATTATTCCAAACATAATTTAATCCTGTTCTTATCTCAGATTTTTCCCACCTTGGATTATTAAATACATCGCCGGTAGTTTTATACATGGAATCGTAAAAATAATATCCGCAAAAAATATCCATTTTTGAATCAGCATCTTTTAAAAGTGAAAGAATATTAAATCCGCCTTCAATAAAATATCCGAATGCTGCGCTAGCTATAGGCGTTCTTTTAACATTGAGATTATTAGATAAATTTCTGTTTGCATCAGAAATTAAATCCGCATTTTGCAGTGTTCCATAAAGTATATTCCCATTCAAAGTAAAATCACCAGGCAATACATGCACATGGAAATCTATTAAATTAACAAATGCGTTGGCAGTAATATCCGGTTTTGGCCTGTTTGGCGTGCTGTTTCCAAAATATGAACTTATGCCAATTTTAGATTTTCCATCATCAAATACATTATAATCCAAACGCGTAGCAATAGCAAAAGCATCTGCATTTACAGTTTCAAATCGCGTTTGATTTCCTCGTTTAATCCAATTTGCACTGCTAAATGCAGAATTATCCAACGCATTAATAATATCAATTTCAGCTTCCAGTTTTTTGTATTTAATTTCTGCGCCGATACCGAATTCGTACCAAGTTGCCGGTAATAATGTTTCGTCAACATTATTATAAGTAGTTGTCATATAATCAAGAGGCTCGTCCGTACCAGCAACATAACCAAAAGGCACATGAAGGCGTCCTGCTTTTAATTCTAACCACTTT
>JBBRGZ010000242.1:0-4414 GCA_038223395.1 Chitinophagales bacterium | reverse complement strand
TTTTTTGTTCAAAGGACATCAGTAGTCAGGAAATTATTAATTGGATGGTTGAGTTGGGACAAACGGTTGATTATAAAATAATTCCCGATCAAAGTTTGAGTATTATTGGCAGTAATTCAAAAAATACTTCAGGCGATATTTATACTGTAGATATCACATTAAAAATTGCAATGCCTGAACAAAAAAGGGCTAAACGGTTTTTCGATATTGGAATTTCTTTCGCTTGTATTATAAGTTTGCCTTTTAATATCTGGTTTGTAAAAAATAAGCTCAAATTTCTAAAAAATATAGTTGTGATTTTAAGCGGAAAAAAATCTTGGGTAGGATATTATAACTCGCCGGAGATTAGCGGCAATCAACAAATTTTACCAAAAATAAAATCGGGTGTTTTAAATCCCATGTCTTCTATCTATAAAGATATTCCCAATGCGCAAATGGCAGCTCGCATTAATTTTATTTATGCAAAAGATTATCGTGTAAGTGATGATTTAGAAATATTTGTTTCGGGAATTTCTAATTTGGGCTCTTAGATTTAATTCAATTTTTCATCCACTTTTTGCTGCAACCAGCCGAGGTCTGCTATCTGTTTTATTTCTTCAATTTTATCTCTCAACTCCTTGAGTTTTTGATTATCTCTTTTTGTTAGGCGCGAAAGTTTATCAATGTATTTAAGAAAATTGGAATACAATATTTTTACATTTTCGCTGAGTGTTTTATTGCGACGTAGATATACTTTAAACGCTTCAATTGCACTTTGCATTGGGTCCCATTCGTCGAGTTGATAATAGATTTTTATTAATAAAGTGCGACTGTCGAGCGCATAAAAAATATCTGTAAATTCCACTTGGTTAATCAATCGCAGGGCATCGCCGTATTGTCCTTTATAAAATAAGAGATATCCCAAATTATAATTGTAGGCATTAATTCGAAATTTTTCGTTGACTTTATTTTTATAACTTTTAATAAATTGTTCTGTCCAGATAAATTCACCGGCGCGTAAAGCTGCTATTACAATATTTTTATACGTCCAAGGTGATAAATAGCCATCTACCATGAGCAGATTTTTTTCGAGTGCTTGTTTAGAAAGATTAAAATATTCGATTAAAAAAAATCTGTTTCCGGCATTTATCTTACGTATGGCATAATTTTGAGCATAGGCATACATATCTTTTGCTTCATCTAAAGGAAATTTATCTGCATGTTCTTCTAATAATTTTTTTAACTTTTCAAAATGTTCATCGCTGTCATTTTCAACGAAGGTCATAAATATCTGATAATAAATTGTGATGGATGGATAATCTTCGTAACTGTGTTCCTTCAGATGGTCAGAAATTTCTTTGAGCAAACGCAGTTGATAATCTGTTGCAACTAATTTTTGACGATTGATGAGTTCGCAGGAGTATTTGAGTTTGGTTGCGATGTAAAATAAATCAAGATAATCTGTTGCCGTTTCCAGACTTACATCATAAGCCCGTTTTTTTTGTCTGTCGAAATACAGATTTAATTCACTTTGCAATAAATATTCCTTATAAAAATAAGGGGCATTTCTGAAGGGGTCTTTTTCAAGATAATTTTTTGCGCTGCGCAAGGTTTGGTCAAATAATTTATCATTTTCCCATTTGTTATACACGCCTAAAAGATTACAATATCCCACAAGTGCATTGTCGAAATAGGTATTATATTTTATAAACCCTTCAATGTGTTCAACAACATCACTCATCATATATCCCAATTTTTTTTCGGTAAGTTCCAACCCCGGGATGCCTTTTTTTAGAAGTCTTTCTTTATCCACCTTTTTCAAATCAAATTCAGGTGCATATTTTTTCAAATAATTAAAAAAAGTGTGGAGGTCTTTATCTTTATTAAAAAAAGTAGAATCCAAATATTCGGAAAATTTATTCAAATCTTTGTTGCTCAAATTGCGCAACATATCAATCATCTTGCTTTTAAACATCTATTTAAACTTTAAATGAGATGAAAATTACGCTATATTTTCGGAAAACTATTAAAAATGGGTTGGTAAATTAAAATCAAGATAGCAGATAAAGTATTGAATATCAATATTATACATAATATAAACTTCCATTCCCCTGAATTTCTTTGTTAAAAATGCATCGGAAAAGCATGGAAAAGGGAAAATATTGTATTTTTAATTGCTTCTTGTCCTCCTTTTCTTTACATTGACAAAATTTCTAAACGCGAATTTATGCAGTTTTTTATAAAAATAGTAAATCACTACAAGTGCATTTTAGCAGCTGCAATTTTCCTGTTTACGTATACACTGCATGCTCAAACAGTACCTATAACGGTTAATGATACCTTGCGTTTTTGTGAAGGAACAGCAGTTACCGTTAATGTTTTATCCAATGATATGAATGATGCAGGAGAAACCCTTGAAGTTGACATACTTACCGGCCCATTTAGCCCCTTTATAAATTACAATGATGGCGGTCTTCCAGAAGGAACTTATAACATTTTTGTTGACCCGGGATTTGCCGGTCAGGATGTGATGTTTTATGAAGTGTGTGGTGATGAAGATAACTTATGTGCAATAGGGACTATCGTAATTATTGTTTCAGGAGCAGAAAATTGTGTTTGGCCTGGAGATGCAAATCAGGATAGCATTTGTAATTATCTTGATTTGTTGCCTATAGGAGTTTATTTTGGAAATAATGGTCCTCAACGATATGATATTGATGGCACCTGGGAAGAATCTTATTGCGATTCGTGGGATGAGATGATGGAATATATGATAGCAACAAATCCTAAATTCGCAGATTGTAATGGAGATGGAATTGTTGATGCACAGGACACCCTAATAATTTCTACTAATTATGGCCAAACCCATGGCACCTACGAACCTACTGCATATATTGGTGGACTTAGTGACCCTGTTCTTGGATTGGAATTTTTTTCTGATACAATTGAAGCAGGCTCCCAAATTATCATTCCGCTCATATTAGGTTCTTTCGATATACCTGCTTCCAATGTATATGGATTAGCATTCGAATTAGATTACGACGAAACTTTAATTGTGCCCGGAAGTGTAAATGTGACCTTCAATTCAGGTTGGTTGGGAATAGCAGGAGAAGATATTATTTCACTTCAAAATAACGATACCATTAATGGAGTAATAAGCGCTGCAGTAACACGCATTAATCAAATTTCCCGCTCAGGAAGCGGACATGTTGGTGAAGTGAGTTTTGTAATGGAGGATAATATTGCGGGAAAACTAACATCACAAATTTCTATGCCTGTTAATTTCTGTATTAATTTCCCTACAACTTTAAATAAATATGGTGGAGCCGTATTTGTAAATCCTAAATGCGATTCAATAATTGTTTATCAAGTAACAGGAACGGTTGAAAATTATTATTTAAATAATACCACAATATTTCCTAATCCCGCAGACGACATAGTGCATATCGAAGTCCCGGAAAATATTTCCGGTATGTATACTGTCCAAAATATTTTCGGACAAATTATGTATCAAAATACTTTTGATGCAAATGCATTAATTACATTTTCATGTCATCATTTCCCTTCAGGAAATTATACGGTTACAATTCAAAATGCTAAAACAGTATTTACCAAAAAATTTATAATTCAACATTAAAAAAATAATGACAAACCACTTTGCACGTATTTTAAAAAATCACATATTATGAAAAAAATTATTACATACATCCTCATTCTACTTTTAAGTACTACCTCATTAATGGCAACATTAGTTGATTGTAATGCGGATTTTAGTTTTTCCGCAACAGGCGCAACTGTAGAATTTATAGACAATTCAGAAACCGATGCCGGAGATATTATTTACAGCTGGAATTTTGGTGATGGGAGTAATTCTACTGAATCTAATCCAACGCATATTTATGTAGAACCTGGAACATACACCGTTTGTTTAATAATTGAAACTGTAGGTGGCTGCACCGATTATAAATGCGAAGAAATTATTGTTGGAGAAGACATTTATTGTGCTTCTAATTTTGAACATGCAGTAATAGGTCTTTTGGCACATTTTTATGAATCTGCGGAATCAGGCCCAGGTGAGGTAACAAGTTATTTATGGAATTTTGGTGATGGAACAACATCGGATGCACCGAATCCGGAGCACACTTATGCAACTGAAGGAACCTATGAGGTTTGTCTTACAATTTATACGGCTGATGGTTGTTCAGATACGCAATGTTATTCAATAACAATTGGTGGAGGAGTTGTAGAATGTGAGGCTGCTTTTGAATTTACAACTGACGGTTTGACTGCAACATTTACAGATGTTTCTATGGCTGATGTTGCCAGTTACCAATGGACTTTTGGCGATGGAACAGAATCTGATTCTGAAAATCCAACGCATACTTATACTGAAGCTGGAACGTATACTGTTTGTCTAATAATTACCACTGTTGAT
>JBBRGZ010000241.1:0-4431 GCA_038223395.1 Chitinophagales bacterium | reverse complement strand
TGAATTTTATTTTAGGGATTTGTGCATTGGTGAGCGTTCCCGATAGCTATCGGGATGATTTTTTCCCGATAGCTATCGGTATTTTGATCAAGCAAAAGGTATCGAAACAATAAAACGCATCGTTACCATAAAATAGGAACGAAAGATATTTGTAATATTCAAATCCCAAATAATTCATAAATTAAATGTCGAATATCGAACACTTAATATCGAATATCGAACTGGACAAAATGTCAACAAAGCAACATCAAACACTCATCAAATAATTGTTGTTTATTAATAGGCACAACTCCCGAAGTTTCACAAACTAATCCGCCGGCAATATTGGCAATGGCTGCCATAAGCTGTGGTTCTGCTTTTGCTGCAAGGCATAATGCTGCAGTGCTAATTACAGTATCTCCTGCTCCTGATACATCAGCTATTTTTCTTAAATGGGCCTTTTTACGAAAAGATTTTTTCCCTTCGCGCAAAAATATACCATGTTCGCCAAGTGTAATAAGTGTTATTGTATTATTTAATTTGGCAAATAAAATATCTGCTGCCTGATTTAATTCTTGAACATTATTTGGAATAATTTCCATATTTAAACTTTCACTTATTTCTCGTAAGTTGGGTTTAAATACTGTGCAATTTTGATAATCGAAAAAGTGTAATTTTTTTGGATCAACTACAACGGGAATTTTATTCTGAATACATAATTCTGTTATTGACTGAATTAAAAATGGCGATAACATCCCTTTATCATAATCCTCAAAAATTAAAACATGTGGCTTCTCTTTTTTAATAAAATTTGTAATGCTGCGAATAATGTGTTTTTCAATAACGTTATCAATATCATCCGTCACCTCATTATCAATGCGCAACATCTGATGATTTTTTGAAATTATTCTCGTTTTTGTTGTTGTAATTCTATTTTCGGTGCGATATATATGTTTTTTAGAAGTTGCATTTTGTTTGAGTATCTGCATCAGATTATCACCATCAGCATCCTTACCAACAAGCGAAAATAAATAGGCTGTTGCACCTAATGCCTGCACATTCATAGCAACATTTGCAGCTCCACCCGAGCGCGAAACGGTTTCCTTTACATCCAACACCGGAACAGGTGCTTCGGGCGAAATACGTTCTACAACACCATGCACATATTTATCGAGCATGCTGTCGCCAACGATAGCAACTTTTAATTTGTTAAAGCGATTAAATATATTTTTTAATGACTTAGCGTCTGTCATATGCCGAACTTAAAGTGCAGTTGTAGGTTGTGTAACGGTTAATTTTTCTAAAGCAATCTCCATGCGTTTCATTCCTTCAATAAGTTTATCGTCGCTTGTTGCATAACTAAAACGAATGCAATTTTTATCGCCGAATGCTGTGCCGGTTACTACAGAAATATTGCCTTCATTTAATAAATAAAGCGCCATATCATCTGCATTTTCAATAACAGTTCCATTAAAAGATTTACCAAAATAATTACTTACATCCGGAAAAAAATAAAATGCCCCTTGAGGAAGATTAAATTTTAATCCGTCAATATTTTTTAACATATCGTAAACGAGATTTCTGCGGCGTAAAAATGCTGTTTTCATATCCTCAGTTGCACTTAAATCGCCATTTAATGCAACAATTGTTGCGCGTTGGCTAATGCTGGATGTTGCGGAGGTAAATTGCCCCTGAATTTTATTGCAGGCCTTAGCTATCCAAAGAGGTGCACCAATATAACCCAATCTCCAGCCTGTCATTGCAAATGCTTTCGACAAACCGTTAACTGTTATCACCCTATCATAAATAAAATCAAATTGTGCAATGCTGGCGTGCGCTTCAGTAAAATTAATGTGCTCATAAATTTCATCACTTATAATATAAATATTTTCATAAGGTCGCAACACTTCTGCCAATGCTAATAATTCTTGTTTTGTATAAACTGAACCGGTAGGATTACAAGGCGAAGAAAAAATAATGAGTTTCGTTTTATCTGTAATCGCATTTTTAAGCTGCTGTGGTGTGATTTTAAAATCGGATTCAATAGTTGTAGGTAATTCAACAATTTTTCCTTCCGCCAAATTCACCATTGCAGAGTAACTCACCCAAAAGGGTGCAGGAAGTATTACTTCATCACCCGGATTTACCAAACACAAAACGGCATTTATTATCGATTGTTTTGCTCCTGTAGAAACCACAATTTGGTCTATATCGTAATGTAATCCGTTCTCGCGCTCAAATTTTTCTGAAATTACTTTGCGCACATCAGGGTAGCCTGAAACTGGAGTGTAATGCGTAAAACCGGCATCGATGGCGGCTTTTGCAGCATCTCGAATAGATTTTGGTGTTTCAAAATCGGGTTCTCCTAAGCTTAAGTCAATGATATCGCGGCCTTGGCTCTTCAATTCACGTGTCAGTTGCGCCATTTTTATGGTCGCAGACTCTTCGAGGTTGGCAATACGGTTGGCTAATAAATGCATTTTAACTGTTTAAGGGGCTAAGTTAGGCAAAGGATTTTTGATGTTGCAATTCTGAGCATCCTAATTAACGCCCGATTTTCAATTGTGTTTCTAAATAATTAATATTGCTGATTATATGTAACACCTATGACTGAAAATAAATTGAATCAAAAGAATGAAAAGAATTTTTTGTCATTCCTCCTAGAAAATCCACAAAAAAAACAACTGATTATACTTTCAGCTGCATATCTTTTGATTTCTATTATCATTAGTAAATTATATCCTTATCCTTTTACAACTGCCGATACAGGAAATTATGTTTTCTGCGCTCAAAATAATACCTATGGCGGATATAGACCCATGGGATATTCATCTTTTATTCGCTTTTTTCATAATTTGAGTGGCTCCGTGCATTTTGTTTTTATTTGGCAAAGTATCTTAAATTATTTTGCCGCAATTACCTTGTTATTTACTATTCAGTATTTTTTTAAATTAAAAAATGCAGTTTTTTATCTTATTGCTTTTGTTATCATTTTACATCCCGATATTTTACATAATACAAACACTCTCCTAAGCGATAGTCTTTTCAACAGCCTAACTCTTATATGGATTACCACAGGAATTTGGATGATTATGAGGCAAAGTTTAATCGCCACTGTAGTGCATTTAATTGTATTATACTTTGTTATTAACGTGCGATATATCGGTTTGTTTTATCCGGTTATGACTGCTTTCATTTTTATATTGGATTATAAAAAATGGAAATTCCTTTCAGCAATTGCATTAGTTCCACTCATCATTTTGTTTTCAACCATGCAATCGGTTAAACATAAAACTTCAGAGCTTTTTGGTGTTGATACTTTTTCGGGATTTAGTGGTTGGGCAGCAGCAAATAATGCAGTAGCAATTATTCCTCATATTGACTTGGATGCAAATCAAATTCCGGATAAAAAAATTGCTGCTTTGCATAAATTGGTGACAAGTTTTGACGATACCTGCTATAGTTGGTATCATATTAAAGATACCGATTTTATGTGGGATAAATTGTTTCCCGGCAAAGCACTTATGAATTATAATTTGCAACAAATGCGCGTTCCTTATGTAAATGGTTGGATTTATACAGGAACTGAATGGAAGGAATACGGAACGTATTTACGCAATAAATATCCGCTACAATTTTTTCGCTATTTTATGGTACCAAACATGGGTGGCGTTTTTCAAGTGTTTCCCTACGGTGCAGAAAACACCTATGTACCTGACAATACTTCAAAAGTGTATTTTAATGTCCCTGTAGAAAAATATGAAAATAAATATGAATTATTTAATGGCGTTTATTATTACAGAGTGATATTATATTATATCATGCTGATTGCTTTTATAGCTCTGTTAATTTTTAGTATTGTAAAAAGAAAAACAATATTTAATACAGAACAATCAGGAAAATTTGTATTGTTTACTGCGGGATTTATTGTGTTATATATTGCCATGAGCATATTTTCTCACCCCATTCAAAATTACCGTTATCTTATTCCGGTATATCCTGTGGTGATTATATTAATTGCAATATTAGGGGAAAGAGTTATGCTTTTAACCCGGAATAATTAATTGAAGTAATAGCAAATGTGAGGTTGCAATAAAATCAGTTGTTTTAAGCCAATAACATTTGGTTTCCAATTGGTTGCTAATAAGGTCGCGCCCAAAAATATCAATAGGAAATTTATTTTTTAAAAATCTATTGATTAATTCCCTCTAGCTAATTTGTAATTGCTGCCGTTCTTTGATAATAAATAGCTGCAGTGTCTTTCTACTTGGATCGATTTTAACTGTAAAAGAGCTAATGCTGCGGCGTTTCTATTTGTTTGTTCTAACTCAAATTATTAACAAAACTTCCTTGGAAGAAAAGGACCGGCATTAGCTGCCAATGCCAAATCCCTTAAATGAGATTCACCGCCACTAATTATTAGGTGCGTGCAGCGTGTAAGCAAAAGCCAGT
>JBBRGZ010000240.1:0-4431 GCA_038223395.1 Chitinophagales bacterium | reverse complement strand
CCAGGTTTTTCTTCACAAATGTATACACTCCTTCAAAACACTACTCTATTCCGATCTAGGGGTGGCATTATTATAACATCCAAGCAAACCCGAATAAAAACCCCTGTAGGGGTGGCATTATTATTTCGTATGCTTATTACCGTCTAAAATTTGTTATTACAATTAAAATTACACTTTCCTTTTCTTATTTATGTTTGAGCATTGATTGTATAAATCCGTAGATATTAAATAATTTTTTTTGAATATCGAATATCGAAGTGGAAAAAAACAGCTAGAAGTTAGCAGCTTTTTTCTGTAACCCACTTTGTCTTCAAATTTGGGATTAAAATTTAATTTATCAATTAGTGAAGGTTATGCATTTTAATTTTTATGAATTGTATAAAATACAAACTTAAACACAAAAAAAGGGCTTCCGAAATCGAAAGCCCTTTTTAGTAAAATATATTCTAATTAATAACCCGGATTTTGTTTCAAATTCGGATTTGCAATTAAATCATCAGAAGGTAATGGAAATAAATTTAAGTGATCGTCAACTCCTGACCCACCAAACGAACCGCCTTTAAATGCCCATAAGTAAGAACCGCTCGTAAATAACCCGTAACGAATTAGATCCGTTCTCCGATATCCTTCCCACTGCAATTCTCTGCCCCGTTCGTCCAATATACTTTCAGGAGTTATGCTGCCAACATTATGCGCTGCATCGCCATAAGCACGTGTGCGAATTTGATTAACATAATCTAAGCCCAAACCTGCATCTCCGTTTCCACGAGCAGCACATTCGGCATACATTAACATCACATCAGCAAGTCGAAACATTGGAAAATCAATATCAACAAAGGTTTGAGAAGGGTCTGAACCAATATTACCACTTTGCGTAATATTTCTCCATTTAGCTACAGGGTAACCAACTAAAAAATCTGTTAGTTCTGCATCATCAGTAAATACTAAAGTTTGACCTGTGGTATAAAACATATTTCTCGCATCATCTCCGTCAGGAAATAAATTTGCAAATTGTGGTGTAGCGCGATTTCCACCCCAGCCCGCCTGCACTCCAAAATATGAAGAATCAATATCTGCCATTGGACCGCTACCTGCAATTGATGCATGTGTTAGAAATGTTGTTCCCCCAAAAGTCTGTGTAAAACGCCCATCAAATGTAACAGGAAAAATTACTTCGTTTGAAGAATTATTATCTGCTAAAAACAAATTGTCGTAAACAGGTTCTAATGTATAGCCACCCTCCGAAATTACCTTAGTGCAATAAGTTGCGCAATCGGTATAACGCGGTGAGCCTGTATATACTTCTGCATTTAAATACATTTTAGCAAGCAAAGTCCAAACAGCTGCTTTGTCTAATCTGCCATATTCATTTGCATGAGGTGCTGGTAATAAATTTTGTAAGTCGAGTAATTCAGTTTCAATATAATTGAATAAATCTGCTCTTGAAATTTGTTCAGGATAAAATGCACCAATTAAATCATCTTCAGTAATAAAGGGAACATTTCCGAATAAATCCATTGCATGATAATAACTTAAGGCACGCAATGTGCGCACTTCGTTTCTGTATCCGGTAATAAGCGCTTTGTCATCAGCAGAAAATCCGCGTTCATTCATTTTGGCATCAGATGCTTCGCGAATAAATTCGTTGCACAATGGCAGTTGGAAATAGATGCGATAATACATTGCTTTAACAAAAGAGTTAGAAGAATTCCATTGCATCTTATCCAATTCAGGAATACCGGGGTCGCTCCATGCGCATTTTACTTCATCGGTAGTAATTTCTTGTAGGTTCCACATTACACGGATGTATTGAGAAAACCCTTCATCTATACCAAGAATATCAGGGTTACCCGCTGGGCCTTGATTTCCGGAAATTGCAAGTCCGGCA
The DNA here is from genome assembly GCA_038223395.1 of Chitinophagales bacterium. GTDB lineage: Bacteria > Bacteroidota > Bacteroidia > Chitinophagales > BACL12 > UBA7236. Next base: position 2,543 of record JBBRGZ010000240.1, on the reverse strand, counting down.
TATATTTTTGCTAATACGTTTATATAATTATCCGGATCGGCATACACGTTTGAGGAGTTAATTCCGGAAGGTGGTTCCAAATCCAAATCATTAAAACATGAACTAAAGGAAATACTCATCACTGTGAATAGTATTACCGGAAATATGATTTTAATTTTCATCGTTTTGCGATTAAAGATTTAAGTTAATATTTAATGAATAAATGCGCGGGCGCGGATAAATTGAATTGTCAATACCACCTGCAATTTCAGGATCAACACCTGTATACGGCGAAACAACAAATACATTTTGCACAATTGCCGACAGTCTTAAACCCGCTTTGTCGTTAAACACCCTGCCAAAATCGTAACCTACTGTTAAATTATCCATACGTAAAAAAGATGCATTTTCTATATAATAATCAGAAAACAACTGATAATGCTGAAAGTTCGTGTTATTATAATCATTACCTAAATTTTGTAAATATCCACCACCCGGAATGTTTGCATATACACCTCTTGTAGAGTTAATATTATTATACATGTATTTTCCAAGTTCAGCTCTAAGTGAAAACCCTGCCGACCATTTTTTATATCTGAAATTAGTATAAAAACCTAAATACAAATCTGGCGTTGGGTCTTTTCCATAAATAAGGTCGTCGCCATTAATTATGCCATCTCCATTTTGATCAACATAAGAACCTTCAATTGGGTTGCCGTTTTCATCATATATCTGCTCGTAGGTATAGAAAGTATTAGCTGGGTGCCCAACAGATTGTATCTGAATATTATTTCCAATACCACCTTGAATACCGCCTGTTAAAATTCCTACCGAAGCCGTATCTTCTAACAATGTGAGTTTTGTAATTTCATTTTTATTGGCAGTAGCATTAAAACCAATTTCAAGATTTTTATCCTTTTCATTAATTGCCATAAAATTCAAATTCAATTCAACACCGGTATTTTCCATACTTCCCACATTTGTTAAAATCTGATTTGTAAAGTTTGAACCTGCAGGAATTGGAATAGTTGCTAATAGGTCGCTTGTTATTTTTTTGTATACATCTAAACTACCTGAAACTTTATCACCACCAAAACCGAAGTCTAATCCAAGATTAAAGCTTACAGTTTCTTCCCATTTAATATTCGGGTCGTAACCATCCGGGCGTAATAAATAATAAAAAGCATTTCCAAACTGATATTGTGCAGTTGATGTACTCGAATCGTAATTAGCAATATATGGATAATCATAAAATATATCCTGCTGACCTGTTACACCATAACCCGCTCTTAGTTTTAAATACGTTTTTGAATTATCAATAAAACTTTCATCACTAATAACCCAAGCAAGTGCAAGCGATGGAAATAATCCCCAACGCGTATCAGGGCTAAATCTTGATGATCCATCATCACGCAAGGTTGCTGTTAAAAGATATTTAGATTTCAAATTGAAATTTAATCTGCCGTAAAAAGAGATTAACGTATTTTCTGTTTCGAAATCAATACCTTTTGGTGTAATTGTATCACCAATATAATTAAAATTTGGAAAAGATGGCGATTGCGTTAACCAGTTTTGATAAGAATATCCACCTGTAAAATCAATTACACTTTTAATATTTTTAATTTCCTTTTTATAATTAAAATACGTTTCAATTAATTTATTGTCTTTGCTTTGATTGTATTCATTATTCACACCGCCATTTACATTTGATGCTGCTGCTTCAGCAGGAACTACAACAGTTCCATTACTGCGCGCCATATCCAAACCGCCATTTACAACTGCGTGAAAATCTTTAAATAATTCGTAATCTAATTTGAGGTTACCGATAAAACGATTCACGTTACTTTCATCCGCTCTTTGTAATAATAAACCAAGTGGATTTTTTGGGGCTAACGATTGTAGTCCCGAAGCAGTTTGCCATTCAAAATATCCACCATAAATACTCGATGCATCGTAAATTGGTTGTGTAGGGTCAAATGTAATCGCTGAACCTATCGCGCCTTGATCTGCAAAGAAATTATCTGTGTGATAAAATTTTCCGTTTCCATCAGCCTTTAATTTTCCGTTTAAAAATGAAGGTGATAAATTAAGTGAAGCACCATATCTATTTATTCCAGATGCATGTTCAACAAGTTCTCTTGTATCGCTTGTTAAATTACCTGCTGCATCAAATGTTGCTGCACCATTTACAACAGCAGTTGGCAAAGTGCCTTGTTCTTTTAAATATTCTAAATTTAAACGGTAAGGTAAATTTTTAATCCCTCCCGAAAAAGTAATATTATTATTTGTAGAAATTGCAGTTCTAAATAATTCATTTTGCCAATCAGTATTTTCACTTCCTAATAATGCAATCTGTCCCGCTGTTCCATTTTCATTTATCAGGCTTCTAAATTCATCTGCACTCAACACATCAATTTTTTTTGTTACCTGCGATAATGAATTTGTAGTAGAATAATTAATATGCAATTTTTTATCTGCTAATCCTTTTTTAGTAGTTACAATAATAACACCATTTGCTGCACGCGAGCCATAAATTGCCGCCGCTGATGCATCTTTTAATACTG
>JBBRGZ010000239.1:0-4455 GCA_038223395.1 Chitinophagales bacterium | reverse complement strand
ATTTGGCGGAACAGGAAATCAGTACAATAAGAATCATGAAAAACCGCAAGCGGAAACCAATCAATTTGAATACGGCATTCACTTGCAGTTTTTGGCTATAAAGAATTTTAATGGCGAGGTATTGCGTTTCGATTTAGTACTTTTAAATAATACCGAAACCCAATTATTGCTAGAATATAATTATTATCTCAATCAAGAAAAATCAAATACCCTGCGTAAGGAGGTTGCAGCTATGGCAAACCTCAAACTCAACGAATTTAAGATAGACCACTTAAACGATACACCCTGGTTTGAATTTTCATTTTGGCCGCGCAATGTGCAACATGAATTTGAATTTCATTTTACAAAAGAAATCAAACTCAAAGCCAAAACATTTTTTACAAAAACAGCATCTGAAGAGTATAATGCCAAAGGGTATTTTACGATTGAAATTTTAAAGGAAATTCCGCATGCTAAACCAAAACAAAAGTCAAAATCGGAAAAGGAAGATTTTTTCAGCATTAAAAAAGCAGTTCAGAAAGAAAATGAAGTGATTACGAAGTCGCAATTGCCTGATGTTATAGACTTACACGCGGAAAATCTCATCCCCGGATATCGAAATTTGGAGGCAAGCGAAATTTTGCGCTATCAGTTAAATCATTGCAAAAATTTCCTCGAAAAAGCAATTCGTTATAACTTGCATAAAATTTATGTGGTACACGGTATCGGAAAAGGCGTATTAAAAGCCGAAGTGCATAAACTTTTGAAACAATATCCCGAAATTGAAAGTTATAATAACGATTACAATCACCGTTTTGGATTTGGTGCCACTGAAATCTTTTTAGATTAATTGGAGTTAATAAAAAAAGTTCTTTAAAATAATTTCTGCAAACCGGTCTATCGCTCAGCCTCGGCGGAGAGGAAAGTCCGGATAACACAGAGCAACGCACCACCTAACGGATGGAAAAACGATCAGTGATGGTCGCAACTGGAAAGTGCCACAGAGAATAACAGCCTCTCCGCCTCGGCGGATGCGATGGTGAAAATGTGTAGCACCGCTATCGCAAGATATCGGGAGCACACAGAATTAGTTAGTAATAATTAATTCGGGTAAACCCTGCGGGTTACAATGCCAAATATGCCGGAGTAAAAGAAAAGCTGCTCGCTTTAATTCTTCGGCGGGTAGGCAGCAAGATCCCACTGGCAACTTTGGGACTAGATAAATGATAGAAAAATTTGTTGAGTGTGTTTTGTGATTCATCATTAAAACTGCTTTTCAAATCAAACAGAATCCGGCTTATGAGTTTGCAGAAATATTTTTTTTAATTGTGGAAATAGATAAAAACATCATATTATGCCCTTATTGCGGCCAAGTATCAAAAATTGTTTGGGTACATGGTCATGGGCAATGTTTTGTTTGTAAAACAATTATTGATGAATGCTGCAGAGGCGAACAAGATATTTCTTCAGAAAAAAATATAAATAATCCACCAATAAAAAATAATAACAATGAAAAACAATAAATATCTCGTCCAAATTATTTTTACTCTTGTAAGTGTGCTTCCAATTACATTAATTGCACAAAATCATGTCACATTTATTCCACCGGATAATGTGCCGGTTATTGTGGTTGACACTATCATTAAAGTAATTGATGTAAAACAGGATATTAAACACATTACAATATTGCAGGATAATATTGTTGTTAGAGATGGGAATCTCACAAAAAATAAAAAAAGCGGAAAATGGTTTAATTACTATCCCTCTGGTGTTTTGCTTTCAATGGTAGAATATGAGAACGATTTGAAAAATGGTATCTATTTGGAATGCGATAATAATGGTGCCGTTTTAGTGCAGGAATTTTTTAAAAATGACAAACTTGATGGCGAGCAAAAAATGTATTACGGCGCAAAAAGTGGAAGAATATTAAAATCAATTACAAATTATAAAGAAGGTAGATTTAATGGGATGTGCACCTTATACACCGACAATGGCTTAATGCAAAGTCAAGTGGAATATACTGACGGAAAAAAAGACGGAACAACAAAATGGTATTTTTCTAACGGCAGCCTCGCAATGGAACAGAATTATTCAAACGATTTGTTAAATGGTGTTCAAAAAATTTATAATAAGTAAGGCATTCTTGTTACAGATGGTATATTAGACCAAAACAAAAAAATAGGCAGCTGGACAGAATATTACGATTCAGGCAAAATGAAATCGCAAGGTAATTATGCTGATGATAATAAAACAGGTACTTGGAATTACTACGACGAATCCGGCGTGCTGACCAAAACTGAGAAATTGTAACGAGAGTCTTTATATATTGATTTTAATTTAATTTAACCCACAATTTCTATATTTTAGAGCTAAATTTTGCGTTTACTATTTTCATTTTTTTAAATTGTGGATAGAACGTTTCTAAAAAAATATACAAAAATTTCTTGCATTCTGTCCAATAAATTATATTTACTCCCGTTTAGTTTATCCCAAATTAATCAATATTCATTTAAAAATCAACTAAACCATTGATTTAGTTGGGGTTACCCTGAATAGCATACAATTGGAAATAGTATGATATTGGCTTTAAATTGCTAATATTATTTCAAACTAAAGTTTGTTACTAATTCTATTGCTTATTCCGGGTTTATTGGACTAAACGGGAGATTTTTATTTTTTATATTTCCCTTCACATTAAATAATAACAACACTACATGGCTAACATTTTATTAATAGACGACGAAAAAAGTATTAGAAAAACACTGCGCGAAATTCTAGAATATGAAGGATACGTAGTTGAAGAAGCCGGAGATGGCGCTGAAGGATTTAGGATGATTCAGGATGGAGATTTTGATATTGTGTTATGCGATATTAAAATGCCGAAAATGGACGGCATGGAAGTGCTTGAAAAATCGCAAATCGCTAATTCAGATGTACCTTTTATTATGATAAGCGGTCACGGTACGCTCGAAACTGCTGTTGAGGCAGTTAAAAAAGGGGCATTCGATTATGTTGCCAAACCACCGGACTTAAATCGTTTATTAATTACCATTAGAAATGCGCTCGATAAATCAAACTTAATAACCGAAACCAAAGTATTAAAACGTCGTGTTACAAAAACGCGCGAAATCATCGGCGATTCACCTGCAATTATTAAAATTAAAGAAACCATTGAGCGCGTTGCCCCAACAGATGCACGTGTACTCATAACCGGCGATAACGGAACAGGTAAAGAATTGGTGGCGCGTTGGATTCACGAAAAAAGTAATCGCGCAAACGGGCCCTTAGTTGAAGTAAACTGTGCTGCAATACCTAGCGAATTAATTGAAAGCGAATTATTCGGTCACGAAAAAGGCGCTTTTACATCGGCAATAAAACAACGCATCGGCAAATTCGAACAAGCCAACGGAGGAACTTTGTTTCTTGATGAAATTGGCGACATGAGTCTTAGCGCTCAGGCTAAAGTTTTACGTGCTTTGCAAGAAAATAAAATAACACGCGTTGGTGGCGATAAAGAAATTCCTGTGGATGTGCGTGTTGTTGCTGCAACAAATAAAGATTTAATTAAGGAAGTAGAAGCCAACCAATTTCGTATCGACTTATACCATCGTATCAGCGTAATATTAATTCACGTGCCATCCTTAAACGATCGTTCTGATGATATTCCATTATTGTCTGAAAGATTTGTAAAAGAAATTTGTGAGGATTATAATATCCCTAAAAAAGTAATTACACCTAAAGCAATGATGGAAATACAAAATATCAACTTTACTGGTAATATTCGCGAGTTGAGAAATGTAATTGAACGCCTTGTTATTTTAAGTGAACAAAAAATTACGGATGAAGACGTTGTTGCCTACGCACAATCACCAAAAAGCGGTGGAAGTCCGAAAGATTTATACGAGCGTTTCGAAAAATTCCAAGATTTTAAAGATCACATCGAAAAAGAATTTATTTTACATCGCCTCAATAAAAATGGATGGAATGTTTCTAAAACTGCAGAAGAATTAGATATCCAAAGAAGTCATTTATATAATAAAATAGAAAAATATAATTTGAAACGTGATTAAACCATGAAGTCCGAAATATATAAAAATCCTAGCCCAGAAAAAATAAAAGAATTAAAACCAGAACCACCAACCCTTAGCGTTGAAGTTGGTAATATATTAATTGGTATAATCATAATATCCGCTATGATAGCAGGTTTAATTGGCGCTGTAAATATTTTTTTATAAAAAAATTGTGGAAAAATTAAGCAATATAATAGCGAGCGCAAGTTGCTCCTTGTGCGATTACATTTACACAATAAATGTTTTTCCTTCAAGTGCAAGTACAGAATTCTCATATACACTTTTAGCTTCAACTATTATTGGATTTATATTATCGTACTTCGACGAAAAATGTCCAATCATAAGTTGTTTTACCTCTGCTAATTTTGCCATTTCGGCAGCTTGAATTGTTGTAGAATGAAAAGTA
>JBBRGZ010000238.1:0-4512 GCA_038223395.1 Chitinophagales bacterium | reverse complement strand
AATTATATTTATCAAGAAGTAACTGAAAAATTAAATATTCTCGACAGCGAAAATCTCACTGTAAAAAAACCAAAAAAAGATGAATAAAGTTGTAAAAAATGCTGAAGAAGCAATTCGCGATATTGCAGATGGAACAACACTCATGTTGGGTGGATTTGGCTTGTGCGGCATACCTGAAAATTGCATCAATGCATTGGTAAAACAAGGAACAAAAAATTTAACCTGTATATCAAATAATGCCGGAGTAGATGATTTTGGTATTGGATTATTATTGCAAAAACATCAGGTTAAAAAAATGATTTCGAGTTATGTTGGCGAAAATGCTGAATTTGAACGCCAACTTTTAAGTGGTGAACTTGAAGTTGAATTAATTCCGCAAGGAACACTTGCTACGAGGTGTATGGCAGCTGGTTACGGAATGCCTGCAATATTTACTCCTGCAGGTGTTGGAACCGAAGTTGCAGATGGAAAAGAAACGCGCGAGTTTGATGGTAAAACATATTTATTAGAATATGCATTTGATGCAGATTTTGCAATTGTAAAAGCTTGGAAAGGAGATACTGATGGTAATTTAATATTTAATGCAACAGCCAGAAATTTCAATCCTTTAATGGCAATGGGCGGTAAAATTACAATTGCCGAAGTAGAAGAATTAGTTCCTGCAGGCGAATTAGATCCCAACATGATTCATACACCCGGAATTTATGTGCATCGCATTTTTCAAGGTGTAGGTTATGAAAAACGTATAGAACAAAAAACGATCAGCAAATAAATTGGTTTTCAATTTTTATTTAATTTTTAATTATAGCTCATGCTCGATAAAAATCAAATTGCAAAACGAATAGCAAAGGAATTAAAAGATGGATATTATGTAAACCTCGGCATTGGTATTCCTACTTTGGTTGCGAATTATATTCCCAAAGGCATTTCTGTAACACTACAAAGTGAAAATGGATTATTAGGGATGGGGCCTTTTCCAACCGAAGAAAATGTAGATGCGGATTTAATCAATGCAGGCAAACAAACAATAACTACGTTGCCCGGGTCTGCTTTTTTCGACAGCGCAATGAGTTTCGGTATGATACGCGCAGGGAAAGTGGATTTAACTGTTCTTGGTGCTATGGAAGTTGCCGATAATGGAGATATTGCCAACTGGAAAATTCCCGGTAAAATGGTAAAAGGCATGGGTGGTGCAATGGACCTTGTTGCCAGCGCTAAAAATATTATTGTTGCTATGCAACATGTTAATAAAGCAGGAGAAAGTAAATTGCTTAAAAAATGTTCACTTCCTATTACAGGACTAGCAGTGGTTAAAAAAATAGTTACAGAACTCGGTGTGTTTGACGTAACACCTGAAGGATTCAAATTATTAGAACGCGCTCCCGGTGTATCTGTAGAAGAAATAAAAGAAAAAACTGAAGGCAGATTAGTTGTTGATGGCGATATTCCTGAAATGATAATTGATTAATATGTCGTTTGTCTATTTCCGGAATAATATTACTGCTTCTGATAATGTTGAGATTACTACAGCAAATCGAGCATTTAAATATGGCGATGGACTTTTTGAAACCATATGTATATTAAATAATAATGCGCTGTTTATTGATTTGCACTTTATTCGATTGTTAGCAGGATTAAATGCTTTGGAAATACAAATTCCAATCAACTATACTTCCAGTTTTTTTAAACAAATTATACATACATTATGCGAAAAAAATGCCTTCATAAATGCGCGTTGTCGAATTACAATTTGGAGAAAAGAAGGCGGAAATTATTTGCCAATTAACCACGAACCTGAATTATTAATCGAGGTGTTTGAAAGAGATTCAGATACCTTTATTCTGAATGCCAGCGGTTTGCGTTTGGGTGTTTATAGCAAAATCACTAAAAATAATTCATTAATATCTCCCTTTAAAACTACAAATAGTCTAGTGTATGTGCTAGCTGCAAAATTTGCGCATGAACATAATTTTGATGATGTTGTTCTGTTGAACAACAAGGGCAACATATGCGATTGTGTGAGCGCTAATGTGTTTATTTTCAAGGATAATGTTTTATGCACACCTGCTGTTTCAGAGGGAGGAATTGATGGAGTTATGAAAAAGGTAATTTTGTTATTGTGCAAACAACATCGAATTAAAACACAAGAAACTATAATCACACATGCTGATATTGAAAATGCAGACGAAGTATTTACAACTAATGTGATACAAGGAATTAAATGGATAAGTAGTTTTAAGGAAAAAAAATATGAAAACAAGGTTTCAAAACAAATATTATCCCTTCTAAATGAAGCCATCGGTAACAATTCATTGGTTTCGGCGTGATTTGCGTTTAGAGGATAACGCAGCTCTGTATCACGCACTTTCTAATCATAATAATGTGCTTCCGCTATTTATTTTTGATACAGAAATTCTCAGCGACCTCAACAATAAAAAAGATGCGCGTGTTAATTTCATTTACAACAGCATAATTGCTCTGCGCGATGAACTGATAAAGCACAATTCTGCATTAATAATCGAATTTGGAAATCCTATTGAAGTTTGGAAAAAATTAGTTGAAAAATATCATATTGAAGGGGTTGTTGCCAATACAGATTATGAACCTTATGCAATTATGCGCGATAAGGAAATTAGCACTTTTTTAAATTCAATAAATATATCATTTACAACCTTTAAAGACCAAGTTATTTTCGAAAAATCTGAAGTTGTTAAGGAAGATGGATCACCCTATTTAATATTTACACCTTACAGTAGAAAGTATAAAGAAAAGCTCTCTTCATTTTATCTTAAGTCATATCCCAATGCACAATATTTTTCAAATTTCTATAAATCAGAGCAATTACCAATTATAATTTTAAAAGATTTGGGTTTTGAGCCTTCAGATATACCAATTCCTTCTTCAAAAATACCTGAAGATATTATTGCAGATTATGAACAAACGCGTGATTATCCTTATTTGAATGGAACTACACGTTTGAGTTTACATTTGCGTTTTGGAACCATCAGTATTCGCAAATTAGCATCTATCGCAGTTAATCTCAATGAAAAATATTTTAATGAATTAATCTGGCGCGAATTTTATCAAATGATACTATGGCATTTTCCGCAAATAGTTTCAACATCCTTTAAAAAGCAATACGATAATATTACATGGCGCAATAATGATAAAGAATTTGAACTCTGGTGTGCAGGCCAAACTGGATATCCTATGGTGGATGCAGGCATGCGCGAATTAAATGCTACCGGATTTATGCATAATAGAGTGCGCATGGTTGTTGCCAGTTTTTTAACCAAACATTTATTAATTGATTGGCGCAAAGGAGAAGCATATTTTGCTGAAAAATTATTGGATTACGATTTGGCGAGTAATAATGGGGGCTGGCAATGGGCTGCAGGTTGCGGAGTAGATGCAGCTCCTTACTTTCGCATTTTTAATCCGAGTTCTCAGGCAATAAAGTTTGATCCTGAGTTAAAATATATCCGAAAATGGATTCCTGAAATTGATAGTTTGCAATATCCTCTTCCGATTGTTGAACACAGCTATGCTCGTAAACGCTGCCTTGAAATATATAAATCTGCCCTAGATTCTCAACTGTAAGCCTATTGAAATTCACTTAGTATTTTATACATCAACACAACCCTAATAATAACCCCGTGTAGGGGTGGCGTTATTATAACCTCCCGGCATCCACCACAACCCTTATCGTAACCCCGGGTATGGGTGGCATTATTATATCGTTCTAGTAAACTCCACAACCCTAATAATAACCCCGGGTAGGGGTGGCATTATTATAACCTCCCGGCATCCACCACAACCCTTATCGTAACCCCGGGTAGGGGTGGCATTATTATATCTTTCTAGTAAACTCCACAACCCTTATCATAACCCCGGGTAGGGGTGGCATTATTATAACCTCCAGGCATCCACCACTTCTGTTATCATAACCCCGGGTAGGGGTGGCATTATAACCCACACCAAAATAAGCACAATACACACTCGAGATCATCTTTTTTAACCAAATAGCCTCCATGGTTTCCAACTTGTTTTGGAGATAGGGTATTATAAAGTTAACAATGAAAGATTTGCTCTATAAAATGGGTTATAATATCACCCCTACCCGGGGTTTTGGAAGTTGGTTTAGTTTTTTATACAATAATATCACCCCTACCCGGGGTTTTGGAAGTTGGTTTAGTTTTTTATACAATAATATCACCCCTACCCTCGGAAAGTGGTGGCATTAGTATATACTCCCTGTAAACACCACCACCCTTATCATAACCCCGAGCAGGGGTGGAATTATTATAACCTCCAAGCATCCACTACCACACTTATCAAAACCCCGGGTAGGGGTGGCATTATAACCCACACCAAAATAAGCACAATACACACTCGAGATCATCTTTTTTAACCAAATAGCTTCCATGGTTTCCAACTTGTTTTGGAGATAGGGTATTATAAAGTTAACAATGAAAGATTTGCTCTATAAAATGGGATATAATATCACCCCTA
>JBBRGZ010000237.1:0-4520 GCA_038223395.1 Chitinophagales bacterium | reverse complement strand
TATTTAGCGTTAACCACACTACAAATTGGACAAAGTTCAGGATTATGGCCTCGGGCAGGACAAAATTTCCGTCCAAAGTAAATTATCTGTAAGTGCAATTTGTTCCAAGTATCTTCGGGAAATAATCGTTTTAAATCCTTTTCAGTCTGTACTACCGATTTGCCGTTACTGAGCTTCCACCGGTGAGCTAATCTATGAATGTGTGTATCGACAGGAAATGCCGGGACAGAAAATACCTGCGACATCACCACGCTTGCAGTCTTATGTCCTACTCCCGGCAACGCCTCAAGCTCCTCAAAGGTATTTGGAACCATACCAGCGTGTTTTTCGATAATAATTTCAGAGAGTTTTTGAAGCGCCTTTGATTTTGCCGGCGATAAACCACAAGGTTTGATAATTTCTCTAATTGCATCAACCGACATTTTAGACATTTCTAAAGGATTATCGGCCTTTTTAAACAAAATGGGTGTTATTTGATTTACTCTTTCGTCGGTGCACTGTGCAGATAAAACTACAGAAACCAACAGAGTAAATGCATCTTTGTGATTTAAGGGGATATCAGGATTGGGAAATAATGCGTTCAGCTGTATCTGAATGAACATCACTTTTTCTTTTTTATTCATAATTTGCTCAAATATCTGTATACTAAAATAAATTGTTCCAATAAGTATGTTACAAAAACGGCATAACTGTATTTTTTTTCACGGTTTCATAAAATTAACTTTACGTCGCATACATTTTTCGACTCATATGAAGCGCATACTACTCTTACCCTTAATAACTCTGACTTTTTTAATGCAGCATGCTGATGCAGAGATTATGTGGGCTAGTAAGGTAATATCTTATTCAACACAACTGGATCTTACCTCTTATAGTGCCAAACAGGTATTGGGGCCTCCGTCGCGTTTACCAAGTTTTGGCGACTGCGGCTGTGCATGGTCGCCATCGATGGCAGAAAACTACTTTGAAGAGTATATCCGTGTTGGGTTTGAGAAAAAAATAAGAGTTTCTCAAATTGTAATCAACGAAAGTTTTAATGCCGGCTCAATTAAAAAGATATATTTGTTCGACCAATATAATATTCCTCATTTGGTGTATGAAAGAGGCGAAGGAGAAGGTAAATGGAATTTAGGCCGTGTGTTTTCTTTAAACATTCCTTCAACCGACTTCACTACAAACGACCTTAAATTAGTTTTAGATACTGAAAGTATAGATGGATATAATCAAATAGATGCTATTGGGGTTGCAGAATCTGAATCCACAATTCCATCAGGCTCAATCAATACTACAAGTAAAATCACCTTTAAAGGCAAATCACAAAATATGGGAAATGGCATAAATTCCTATGGCAGCGAGATTGCTCCTCTTGTAACTCCTGATGGCAAAACAATGTATTTTACAAGAAAAAATCATATAGGCAATAAAGGTACAATAATGAATGACGACGTTTGGGTAAGTAATTATGATGGCGAACATTGGTCAGAAGCTGTAAATATTGATGGCCCGATTAATAACGAAGCAAATAATTATGTAGTAGGATTATCGGAAAATGGCACCATGCTTACACTCGCAAATACCTACGAATTTACAGGCGAATCGCGCATGGGTATTGCTCAAACTTGGAAAACTGCATATGGCTCTTGGGTATTTCCTAAAAATTTAATTACACCCGGAATAATTACGCATAATTTTTTTGCAGAATATTTTATGAATTCAGATAGAGACGTCATGTTGCTTGCTCTGGAGCGTGCTGATGGATTTGGATTAAAAGATATTTATGTGAGTTTTAGCGACAACCAAATTGAATGGTCAGACCCAGTTAATATCGGAACGACCATAAATACTGCATCAAATGAAATGTCGCCATTTCTTTCTCCTGATAACAGAACAATGTTTTTTTCAAGTAATGGATTGCCTGGTTATGGCGAACAAGATATTTATGTTTCGGTGCGTTTAGATGAAACTTGGAAAAATTGGACTACGCCTGAAAACTTAGGCCCAATGGTAAATTCAAAAGGATTTGATGCCTATTTTTCGTATCCGGATACTGCAGATTTTGCCTATTTTTCGTCGACAGGAAACGATATGTTAAATGCAGATATTTATAGAATTCCTTTAAAAGAAGTGCTAGAAGTACAAGATTCTATCTTATCTGAAATGTTAATTGACAACCTCATTATTTCTGAAAACGCAGATGAAAATATCTTATTTGAAGATGAAATTATTGTGCCCGAAAAAGAAGAATTAAATATCGTACTTACAAATGAGATTTTATTATTTGGAACCATTTATGATGCTATTACCGACATTCCAATTAATGCAGACCTTACATTTATTCTTAATGACTACGATACAGAACCTGTTGTATTATCAACCCTCAATAATAATTACCGATTAAAGGTGACAGATAGTGTTAATTATAAAGTTACTATTATTCGAGAAGGATATTTACCACTAGAAACAACAATTAATATACGTGATTTTAGAACTCAAAAAGTAAAACGTATTGACTTTAGAATTACACCACTCAGAAAGGGCGAAAAAATAATTCTTGACAACGTGTATTTTGATGCCAATAAATCTGTAATTAAGTCTGAATCCTTTGAAGAAATGAATAGGCTATATGATTTCTTAAAAGCGAATCCGGGTTGTAAAATTGAAATTGGTGGTCATACAAATGGATTGTGTACTGAAACGTATTGCGAGAAATTAAGTCTCAATAGAGCAAATGCCGTAAGAGAATATTTAGTATCGAAAGGCATTGATAGAAATAGAATTTCAACATTCGGTTATGGTTCCAAAGAACCTATTGATTCAAACGATACACCGGAAGGAAGAAAACGCAATCAAAGAGTTGAAATAACATTCAAATAAATTCGTTACTTTTCGTCAATGCGACATGCACGAATTTTGTTTATAATGCTCTGTTTAATTTCTGGCAAGGTATTTTGTCAAGATATCATTTGGGCGGATTCTGTTTTGGAATATTCCTCTCAAAAAAGCAGTAAAGCATTTTCAGCAAATCAGGTTTTAGGGAAACCAAGTAAATATCCAAATCCCGGGCATACCACTTGCGCCTGGTCGCCGGAATATTCCGATTTACGCAGCGTAGAATTTCTTCAAGTACAATTTAAACAAGCGGTTAAGGCAAAACAACTAGTAATTGTTGAGAATTTTAATGTAGGACATATTCAACAAGTTTTCGGGTTTGATATTTCAGGGAAAAAGTATGATTTATATAATCGAAATACAACATCCGCTACACCAAATAATGCAGGTCGTTTATTCTTGCTCGAAATAAAAAATTCCGATATCAATTTCACCTCTGTTAAAGTAATATTTGATAAACCCGAAACTCAAAATACATATCAAATAGATGCAATTGGACTTTCCGGCTCAACAGATGAAATTAAACTCCCTATTCACGAATTTCCGGATACTTTACATTATAAAGCAGAATCTTTGGGACCAAATGTCAACTCCGGCTTTGATGAAGTTTATCCCATCATTTCCCCTGATGGAAAAACGCTTTATTTTGACAGAAAACAACACCCCGAAAATATAGGCGTAAAGCATAATGACGACATTTGGCTTTCTACTTTTACAAATGGCATGTGGGCTACGGCAATTAATGTTGGAGCGCCATTAAATAACGAAAATCATAATTTTCTTTGTTCAATATCTCCTGACGGGCTTACAGCATTGGTTGGCAGCGATTATAACAATCCAATTCCAAACGAACCGGGGGTTTCTATAACGCAGTTGGGTGACAAAGGATGGAGTAAACCCATTCCGATTAGAATTAAAGATTTTGTTAATTTGAATCAGTATAACGAATTTACACTTGCTGCCGATGGATCAACGCTCATTATGTCGGCCGAAACGCTTGCAGGCTATGGATTACTGGATTTATATGTCAGTTTTCTGCAAAGTGATGGCAGTTATTCCAAACCGCTAAATTTGGGTGCATCTGTAAATACTGCAGGCAATGAAATGACACCCTTTCTTGCTGCTGATGGCAAAACCCTCTATTTTTCATCTACCGGTTTCCCCGGATATGGTTTTCAGGATATTTATTTCAGCAAAAGGCTAGATAATACTTGGAAAAACTGGAGCGAACCCGTTAATCTTGGTAGTTCTGTAAATACACCTGAGTGGGAGGCATATTACACCATTGATGCAAAAGGCGAATTCGCGTACTTTTCTACATCAAATACAACCGGCTCCAATCTCGATATTTTTAGAATTCCGCTGGCACCTTCTTCAAAACCTGAAAACATTGTTTGGTTAAAAGGCATGGTGTACGATAGGTTTTCTGATGTAGCAATTGTAGGACAAATAACATATACCAGCGTTGTTGACAGTCTCGTGTATGGAAATGCAAATACAAGTAATTCAACAGGTTATGCGGTAGTTTTACCACAATCAGATACATATCGCGTTACCATTCAATCGCCTCATTATTACACTACAGATACGCTTTTAACCGTAAATGCACTTCCGGGATATTTAGAAATTCT
>JBBRGZ010000236.1:0-4579 GCA_038223395.1 Chitinophagales bacterium | reverse complement strand
TGAAGGTAAAAGCGATGGGCAATGTTATGCGATCAGGAAAAAAAGAGTAAAAAAAAAGCAGAGAAGACCTTTTTAGTCTTTCTCTGCTATCCCCATGAAAACACACACACTTATCTAAATGCAATCGGCGTGCCATTGCATTTATGCGCAGTTTTAAAAAGTTAGTCTGAATTTTAAAAATTGAGGAGCTTCAAATGTTATAATGCCTGAGGAAGAATTAGATTGAAAATATAAATAAAATACTTAATTAATTAAGGATTTTCACTCTAAAAAGGCAAAAAGAAACACCATACCTGTAAAAGATATAGTGCAATGTATTGATATACGCGATTCAGTTAGGATTACTTAACCCAAGCGTCATTCTTAAATTCACCCAGAATATTAACATCCTTGCTATTTGCATAACGACGCGCAGCTTCTTCCATTTCTGCTTTTGTTTTGCTTCTAATCTTGATACCGCGCTCTTTTTGGCCCTTATTCATTACTTCAATATAGAAGCCATCTATTAATTTTGCCGTTCTTGTTGCCGGTCTTCCTTTTCCTTTGGTATTCATTCAATTAATTTTTTTTGTTAAGATACGATATTTCAAACAATTTGCAAATGGGTTCGGTTCATTTCATGCCAATTATTTGCATATTGTATTGTATTTCAATTGTTTAAGTGTGTGGATATCCCATGATATTCACCAAAATTAAACGCCTTTATATTACCGAATCGCAATATTTCTAAGTATAGATTTGTAGGTAATTTGAATCCAACTCAATGTTTTTTAAAGCGCTCTGTAACTTTAGAGCTGTTTCTGCATTATATTGAAAAACAATAAGATGAAACTAATAAAACAAAACAAAAACTTGCTTCTCATTTTGGGAATTGCACTCATGCTAAGCGCTTGTGGAGAAAAATGGCCTTGTATTAACGGAAAAGGTGATATTGTATCCGAAAATCGCGCTTTATCCGGTTTTACAGAAATAAACAGCGAAATTGAGGCAACAGTCTATATTACTCAGGGTGCTGAATTTGACCTTCGTATTGAAGCTCAGCAAAATATTTTAGATAATATTGAAACTGATGTTTCAGGTAATGCTCTCGAAATTCACGCAGATCATTGTATGAATAATTCGGAGCAAATTAAGATTTATGTCACTCTGCCAGTAGTAACTGCGTTAGATTTAAGTGGTTCCGGCGCCATTATCATCCAAAATAAACTCAATTCACCTTCCTTAGATTTAAATGTAAGTGGCTCTGGAGAAATAACCGGATTGGATTCTTTAATTACAGGTAGTATTAACTTGGACATTAGTGGTTCAGGAAATATACAGGTAATTGCAAATACACCAATATTAGATGCTTCAATTTCAGGTTCGGGTAATCTCAATTTATCAGGCGTTGGAAGCACTCTCAATATTGATATTAGTGGTTCTGGTAATTATAATGGATTTTATTTTACAATACTTACTGCAGATATTAAAGTGAGTGGAAGCGGCAAAGTAGAAACAAATGTTGCATCTACGCTCGATGTCGATATCAGTGGGAGCGGAGATATTTATTATAAAGGAACTCCTGCTGTAACAGCAGAAATATCCGGCAGCGGACAACTTATTCATGTTGATTAAACTGAAGCGTTTTTTAAATGACTGAACTGCAACAATTAGAATCCGCAAAAAAGGACCCGAAGTATTTTAAATATTTCTACGATACCTATTATAAACAGGTGTTTGTATTTATCTATCGCAGAACAGATGATGAATCTTTATCAGCTGATATTACTCAACAGGTATTTTTAAAGGCACTTCAAAATCTGAGTAAATATGAATATCGCGGGTTCCCTTTTTCTTCTTGGTTATATCGCATTGCGCACAACGAATTAATGCAGCATTTCAGAGATCAAAATAAAGTGCGTGTTATATGTGTCGAAAATTCGGGAATAGCAGAAATTTTAGAGGACGAAAGTTCAGTGCATGAAATTGAAAGCAGAGAAATGTTATTTAAACAACTGCAACAATTAAAGCCACAAGATCTCGAAATTATTGAAATGCGCTATTTTGAAAAAAGAAGTTTTAAAGAAATTGGCGAGATACTTCATATCACAGAAAATAACGCAAAAATAAAAGTGCATCGCATTTTAGAACGCATCAGAAATTTAATAACAGTACAAGGATAACAGCCATGCAAAAAATTAAATTTAAAACCGAATACAAGCCACTTGCCGACGAGGTAATAAACAAACACAAAAATTTTGATGTGTTGTTGGCTGCATATGCTGCTACTCCGCAATTAACCTTTTTACAACAATTACTAAAAAATAAATGGACCATGTTTTCAGGAGGAATAATAATAGGCACTGTTGCCACTTTGTTGATAACAGTTAACCAACAGGATAAAAACAATATATCGGAAGCGCAAAATTTTAATCAAACAGAAATAAACAATTCAAATAGTATTTCACTGTCAGAATCAAATAATACAATTGCGGTAAATCAAGAGGAAAATAATAATAAAATTTCTTTAGGTGATGCACAAGCGCAAAATTCAAATGTAGCATCTTTCTTAAATAATGATGTTAATCAAACGCAAAATAATACATCATTAAATGCCAACCCAAAAAATGTTAACAATACACGCAAAAAATCTTTTACGTACAATAAGAATGAAATAGTAAAAAATAATAAAGTTGATGCTATATCTCAGAAAGAAAAATCATCTAACATAAGTGAGGAATTGTTAGCTAATGTTGTTGATGATACAGAAAATAATGCAGGTGATGTTAAACCCAAGGATGGGCCTCAATTAAATTCCTTAAAAGAAACTGACGAGAATAAGGATAAAAATTTCAATATAAATCCTGCATTAATAAAGTCTCAGAATGTAGAAGATACTGCTATTTTAAATACTGAAGCCGAATTAGCTGAGTATTTTGATAAAATAATAAATGAGGTAGCCGTCAATTTTAATAATGAAAATAATACAGCGGAAATTGATGATAATATTAAAACTAAAAAACAAGATTCAACAAATGATTTACCAAAAAATAGTGAGAATAACACAACCTCAAATTCTGAAATATCTCATATTGAAACCAAAAACGATTCTTCGCAAACTACTTTAGATGGCATTACTTTTTTAGATAAATTTTTCGATAAAAGAATAGCTAAAAAAGATACTTTAATTAAAAATACCGATGATGAAAAAAGAACGCTTGCAAATAGAATAAATGATACAACCTATATAGATCGTTATGCGCAGCTTTCTTTTTTTAGCCCCTTAGGTACTAATGGATTAGATAGTTATAAATACAAACATCATTTTTCCATAAATATTATTCAAGGATTAAATGGAGCAGTAGAAGGAGCAGAATTTGGTGGTGTGGCAAACCTCGATAAAGGTTACGTGCACGGCGGACAATTTGCCGGCGTAACAAATCTTGTTGCAGGCGAAATAACCGGTGTGCAAGCAGCAGGTGTTTTAAATGTGGGAAGAGCTTTATTTGGTGGTCAATTTGCAGGTGTTGCAAACGTAAGTATTTTTGGAGTAACAGGAATGCAAGGAGCGGGCGTTGCTAATTATTCAGGAAAATCTGTTAATGGAATGCAAGCTGCAGGCGTATTAAATGTTTCTTCCTCTTTTCATGATAGCACGCATGTTTTTCAAGCTGCTGGTGTTGCAAATGTAGTGCTATCCGATAAGGCAAAAGGCATACAAGCATCTGGTGTTTTAAATGTCGCAAATACAATAGATGGCGGACAAATTGGATTAGTTAACGTCGCAAAAAATATCACAGGGTTTCAAATAGGTTTAGTAAATATTGCAGATACTATTGACGGTGTTGCAATCGGATTATTGAGTTTTAGTCGCAATGGTATTTTTGATGTAGATGTATTTACAAGCGATATTTTTAACGCAAACATTGGAATAAGAATAGGAAGCCAATATATCTATAATATTTTTGCTTTCGGTATTTCTCCATTCTCCGATACATTGCAATTTGGATATGGCTTGGGTATTGGAGGACATTTGCCAATAAAAAATAATTTCGCAATTGACATTGATGCAATGACATGGAGTACTTTCGAAGAAAAATTTGATTATTCAAATACACAATTTAGATTATTAAATCAATTGCGTGTGCTGCCGGAATATACTTTCGGGAATTCAAAAATCAGCGTGTATGGTGGACCGGTTTTAAATGTTGAAGTATATGAAGATGGCGTAACTCCACTTAAACAAAATACAATTGTACAATATGGAGGGAGCGGTTTTACTACAGCATTATCCCTAGGATATGTTTTGGGAATAAGGTTCTTTTAATAATATTCAATTCATTAAATATGTTTACTTAACTTGCACATGCAAATAATTGTGTAACCAAAAAATGTAAATTTATTTATTATGAAAAGATTAAATACACTCCTCCTCATTTTATGTATTTGTTTTCAAGTCTATGGTCAAACAGGCGAAGAAATATTTGTTAACTCCGGAGTTTTTACTGTACCCGATGGAGTGACAGAAGTTACTATCGAAGTAATTGGAGCCGGTGGCAGCGGCGGCGGTAATGGAACCGGCGGCGGCGGCGGCGGCGGC
>JBBRGZ010000235.1:0-4608 GCA_038223395.1 Chitinophagales bacterium | reverse complement strand
TAAAACAAATTACAGTGCACTCTCCTCTCTTGTTACTGTTTTTTTCTTTTGGGGATTTGTAGCTGCTTCTAACGGAATATTTATTCCGTTTTGCAAAACACATTTCAACCTCAATCAATTTCAATCGCAATTGATTGACTCCTCTTTTTATGGTGCATATTTTTATGGCTCTTTAATTTTATATATTCTTTCCTCTGCCGGAAGTACCGATATTTTAAATAGAATTGGATATAAAAAAGGCATCATAATTGGATTATTAATTTCTGTAATTGGCGCTTTGGGATTGGCCTTTATTTCGAAAATGGAAAATCCTACTTTTGCTATGGTGCTTGTTTCATTTTTTGTTATTGCATTAGGGTTCTCATTACAACAAACCGCTGCACAACCATTCGCCATTTCTTTGGGCGATCCTGCAACTGGAAGTCACAGGTTAAATTTTGCCGGAGGCGTTAATTCGCTTGGAACATTATTGGGACCGCTTATTGTGAGTTTTGTTTTATTTGGAAGTTTACAAGATAGTGTAAAACAGGAACCAACTCTTGCAAATATTAATCAGTTGTATTTGATTTTGGCAGGCTTATTTAGTGCTGTTGCTTTATTTTTATTTATTCGAAAATTGCCGGTTTCAAAAAATTCTGAAACTATTGAAAAAAGTCCGAAGGCTTTACGCGCGCTATTAATAATTGCGTTGCCGGTATTTTTTCTCATTTTTTTAAACGGATTTATAGAGCGCACTTTTGGAGAAACAGGAAAGCTGCTTTTAATATTTGGCACATTAGGGATAGTAATTTTAGTTTTATTGAATGCTTTAATATCGTCCAAAAAAAATCCAATAGGTTGGGGAGCGATGCAATATCCGCAGCTTGTTTTAGGCATGTTGGGCATATTTGTTTACGTTGGTGTTGAAGTAAGTATTCAAAGTAATTTAGGTGCTCTACTTAAAGAACCTGCTTTTGGCGGATACGATACTGCGCATATTTCGCAATACATTTCTTTGTATTGGGGAAGTTTAATGATTGGCCGATGGACGGGCGCAATTAGTGCGTTCGATTTAAGAAAAATGACCAAGCGCACTCTTACTCTTATTATTCCCTTTATTGCCTTCGGCGTTATTCTACTTGTTAATTCAATAAGGGGAAATAGTATTAACGATTTATATATTTATGTTGTAAGCGTTGTAATATTAGTTATTGCAATATTTTTAGGCAAAGAAAAACCTGCACGCATGTTACTAATTTTTGCAAGCATGGGTATTATTTTTATGCTGATTGGATTATTGGCAAAAGGTGAAATTGCAAAGTTTGCATTTATAAGTGGCGGATTATGTTGCAGCATTGGCTGGCCTTGTATTTTTGGTTTAAGCATTTTAGGTTTAGGGAAATACACATCGCAAGGCTCTTCATTTTTAATTATGATGATACTAGGTGGTGCTATCATTCCGCCTCTACAAGGATGGATTGCAGATAGTCTAGATATTCATTCGAGTTATTGGGTAACTGTGTGCTGTTTTGCTTACCTCGCATGGTTTGCAATAAGAGTTGGAAAAATATTGCAAGCACAAGGTATTGATGTATCAGGTTCGAAAACGGTATCACATTAAGCCAAAATAGGCAGTTTCAAATTAAAACCAAACTATTTCCAATTGTTTGCTATAAGGGCAAGCCCAACTAAATGATTAGGTGTATGGATTTTTAAATGACTATTGACCTGCAATGAGTTTGGATAAAAAATAGGGAGCTATTAATAATTTTTATGCTTCCAAATATTGAATTAATAATTGATAGAAATCAGCATCGTCCTTATGTTTTAATTGATTTTAATTGAAAAAGAGACAATGCTACGACGTTTCTATTTATTTGTTTTAACTACAATTATTAATAAACCTACCTTGGAAGAAAAAGGACCTGCATTAGCTGCCAATGCCACCATGAAGGAGAAAACCTTTCATGGTTCTGGTTCACAAAATAAATATAATTCACTTAAGAGAATTATTAAATACATGTAGAATTGATGCAAAAGTTACCCTGAAGGGTTTTCTCCTTCAGGGTTGCGCTCAGTGAATTTCGTTTTAGGGATTTGTGCATTGGTGAGCGTAGCCTTGATTTTGGTGATACCTTTTGATCAAGCAAAAGGTATCGAAACAATAAAACGCATCGTTACCATTAAATAAGAACGAAATATATTAGAAAAAATCTAATCCAAAATTCCATTACCATACCATTTCCGATAGTTTGCAATTGAGTGTAACACTTATTAAATCAATGGGTGAGTTGCTTTTTATACGTCTAAATATTATTTAATAGTTAAGCCTGATAAGTAGGAATCTCATTAAACCTAGAATAAAAATCAACATTAAAAAAATGAAATTTTAAACTCATTACCATCGATTTGTTAGATGTAAATAATTCGCGATTGAAATTCATTAATGTAGCGATTTCAAGCCCTGATAATGTCACCGTGAAATCTTTTGAATATAAAATTTGTAAACTTTTGGTATATTGTTCCTGAGCTAACTTTAAGAAGTCTGTAAGTTTTTTATATAATTGTTCATCCTCCTCATTTATTTCCTCTGAAATATATAGATTTTTATAAAATTGTATTTCTTCTTGCTTTTTATCATTAATAAACTGATATAGAATTGCGTTGGATGAATTTTGTAGTTCTAAAATATCATCCTCCAAATCCTTTATACATTTAGAAGCATACATGCCACTGCGCACGCAACCTAATAGGCTATCCAAAGCACGTATCTCGTCTTCATTCAATTTTTGATTTTTTAACAAGATATAAAAATTTTGTATTTCGCCGTAGTGGTTTTTTAGAATTTCATATCGCTCAACAAATGATTTCTGTTTAAATTTACTTTTCTCATTCAGTAAAAAAAACGCATTTGGTTCCTGAATAATTTCTTCATCAATATCAAAAAATAAGAGATTAAATAATTTTGACTGATTGATAAAAAAGGCAGTTTCTTTTTGTAGCAATTCTAATGCTGCATCTGCTACAGTAGGTTTTGTATTTTTAATATATCCGGAAGCATAACTATCTGTTTTTTGAAATAATTTTTCCAAGTATTTACTAAAGCGTGTAAGGAAAGGTAAAAATATAAGTATACTTAATAGATTTATTCCTGTTTGAAATGTAACTAATCCTATTAAAGGATCTTTAATATTAAGTATATCGGTAATAAAAACTGCAAAGGGATGCAAAAATGCAAAGGCGACAATTGTAGTAATAAAATTATAAAACAAATTTCCGGCAGCTACGCGTTTTTTTACTGCAATACCATCAAGTGACCCTAAAACGAGTTTTAAAGATGTGCCGACTTCAGAGCCAATTACGATTGCAATTGCGGATTCAAATCCCAATAATTGTTGACTTAAAATGCTGAGTGTTATTGCCATAGTAGCTGAACTGGATTGGGTGATTGTGGTAGTTATAAATCCCAAAAGAAGAAATACAAAAAGACTTTTATCGCTAAAATTTCCAATGAGAGATTTTATTGCTTCGCCTTCCATTGCATCTTTCATCAAACCCAAGCCTATAAACAACAAACTAAATCCCAGCAAAAAATGGAGCAGGTTTGCAAACTTTTGTTTGTGTTCAAAAATAAAAATCAACAATCCTGCAAGCCCAGCCAAAGGGTATGCAACAGCTTCAATATCCACTTTAAATCCGAGAGAAGCCACAATCCAACTATCGAGTGTTGTGCCCAAGTTTGCTCCCATTATTACAGCAAAGGCACTGCGCATTGTAATAACACCGGTACTTACAAACGCAAGCACCATAAAATTGACTGCAGAACTGCTTTGTAATAGTCCTGTTACGATGGTGCCTCCAAAAATTGCCTTAAAGGTATTATCTGTCTGCTTTTTTAGAAATAACTTAAAAGACCTGCTCATCAGGTTTTTAAGTGCGTTCTCTAAAAGTTGAATCCCAAAAAGGAATATTCCGATGCCTGCTAAAATTTGCCAAAAATTGACTCCCATTTCAATTCAAAGCTAACACCTAAATACTCATAATGCCTAAGTTTGAAGTATTCTTGCACATCTTCACAAATAATAACAATCCTACTAAATACCTTCAATTGCAATTATCTCAAATTTTAAGTCAAAGTGGATTGCAGAAACAAGCTGATAACCTCCGGCTTTTAACTTCGTTATCCGACATTCAAAAAAAATTATTTAATAGCTATGAAGCAATGCATAAACATAAATAAGAAAATGGAAGTGTAATCTTAATAATAGTTGTAATAATAAATTTATAGACGGTATTAAGAATACGAAATAATAATGTCCCCATACCCGAGTTTGAAACAAGTTTTTTTATAGGTTATATAATAATTAAATTAGGACTGGAAAAATTGTTTAATTAAACTTCAGGGTAGGGGTGATATTATTATATAAAAAACATTTCTACTGACTGCAACCCCAGGTAGGGGTGATATTATTATATAAAAAACATATCTACTGACTACAACCCCGGGTAGGGGTGATATTATTGTATAAAAAACTAAACCACATTCCAAAACCCCGGGTAGGGATGATATTATTGTAAAATAAACTCAACCACATTCCAAAAGAACGGGTAGGGCTGATATTATTGTGT
>JBBRGZ010000234.1:0-4610 GCA_038223395.1 Chitinophagales bacterium | reverse complement strand
CGTAATATATACATGTAAAGTTTTGCGCATTGTTTTTTCGCGTTGCATAGTAGAAATATAATATGCATAAGCAATGGCAATAGAACCCATTAAAAATATACTTGCGTATTTAAAATAATTAAAATCGATATAATGATTTTTAATAAACAATAAAGGCACGCTTAAAATTGCTGTAATTAAAATGAAAATATAATTTGTGGTATTAAATAAATGCGCAATAGCATGTAATTTTATTCTGAGTGGTAGTTCAGAATTCATAACACGTCGGCCAATTTTTTTAGCTGTTTCTGCGCCACCCTTATTCCATCTGAATTGCTGCGATTTAAGTGCATTCATATCAGTTGGTAATTCTGCCGGTGCTGTTACATTTTCTACATATTTAAATTTCCAGCCTTTTAATTGTGCGCGGTAACTCAAATCTAAATCCTCGGTAAGGGTATCTGCTTTCCATCCACCTGCATCTTCAATTGTTTGTTTTCTCCAAACGCCTGCTGTTCCGTTAAAATTGATAAAATATCCTGCAGCATTTCTACCTTGTTGTTCAATTGTAAAATGCATATCGAGTGCAAATGCTTGCATTTTTGTAAGGATGGAATAGTCTTTATTCAGGTGTTCCCACTTCGCTTGCACCACACCTATTTTATTATCCTCTAAAAAATAAGGAATAGTTTTTTTGAGGAAATCGGGATAAGGGATAAAATCGGCGTCAAAAATGGCAATATATTCACCTTTGGCGATTCTTAAACCATATTCCAGTGCTCCGGCTTTAAAACCTTTGCGTTCCGGGCGACGGATTTGAACGATGTCAATTCCGAGGTTTTGGTAGAATTCTACTTTGCGGAGGGCAATTTCTACACTTTCGTCGGTAGAATCGTCGAGCAACTGAATTTCCAGTTTATCTTTTGGATAATCGAAGGCTGCAATGGCATCAATTAGACGTTCAACTACATACAGTTCGTTAAAAACCGGTAGTTGCACAGTAACAATCGGATATTCCTCTTCAGGAATTTCAAACTTTGCATCTTCTCTTTGCAAAGTGCGTTTGTATTTAATGTAATGGATGGCCAGACTTAATTGCATTATGCAATAAAAGAAAAGCAGGGTAATTGCTATGGTATATATTACTATTATTGAGATTGACATGTCAATCATTTGGTTCAAAAGTATTTAAAAATGGTAGTTATGATTTTATATCCTGCCATTACTGTTCCTTTAAAGGTTCCTGTAATCTTTGACGTGCCTATTCGAGGTCGGTAATCTACGGGAATTTCAGTAAAGGTAAGCTTGTTTTTCGCAGCCTTTATTTGCATTTCCACCGTCCAGCCATAATTTGTGTCCACCATATTCAACGCAACTAATTGTTTCCATTTAATTGCCCTGAAGGGACCTAAATCGCTGAACTTTGCTCCAAAAAACAATTTTATAAGAGAAGTTGCTAGCCAATTCCCAAAAATTTGTTGTGGAGCCATAGAACCTTTTATCCTTTTACCCTTTGCTCTGCTGCCGATTACCATATCAATATCTTGTTCGATAATTGGTTTTATCAGCTCTCGCAGTTGTTCCGGATAATCGGAATAATCGCCGTCAATGAACACAATAATATCGGGTTGCTGCTCGGCCGGTTTGTTTTTTATGTAGGAAATACCTTTTAAACAAGCCGAACCATACCCTTTTTTCTCCTCTAATAAAACAGTAGCGCCTTTTTGGTGTGCGATTTCGGCGGTATTGTCTGTGGATCCATTATTTACAACTATCACTTCTTGCACTAATTCTGCAGGGATATCTTGTAAAACATGCCCAATAGACCCACTTTCATTAAAAACCGGAATGATGACATTGATTTTTTGCATTATATTTCTTTGTCCTCCTTCCTTAATCCCAAATTAATCAATAGACATTTTTAAATCAACTAACCTATTGATTTAGTTGGGGTTACCATGAATAGCAAACAATTGGAAATCGGATGTTATTAGCTTGAAACAGCTGATTTCATTACGAAATACGATTTAATACTTTTTGTTTTGCCTATTCCGGGTTAAAAAGTGCACAAAATTACGTGAAATGTAAAGGATTATTAAATATTGTTAAGAAAGAATTTTTAAATCGTCGGATGAAAACAGGATTTCTGTGCGATTTTTGTCGCTAGGACCATTTTCAAGCTTCAAAACACCACGCGGACATACGGCAGCACAAACACCACATCCCACACAACTTGCACGCACTATATTTTGGCCCTTTTGTGCATAAGCACGCACGTCTATACCCATTTCGCAATAGGTGGAACAATTGCCACAAGAGATACACTGCGAGCCGTTTGTAGTAATTCTGAATCGTGATTTAAAACGCTGAATCAATCCCATATACGCTGCCATCGGGCAACCGAATCTGCACCACACTCTGCTTCCCATAATTGGGTAAAAACCTACGCCAACAACGCCACTAAATACCATTCCAATAATAAAACTGTAGCTTTTTGCGAGCGGTTTGGCGGCTTCACCTAATAATTGATTTTTAAAACTGTTGTCAACTAAAAGTGCAATTGTTATCAAAATAATGGCTGCTAAAACAGAATGAATCATCCATCTTTCAATTTTCCAGGCTTTTACGCTTTTGTCTGAGAGGTGGCGAAAGGGGTCTCCGGCAGTTTCAGCCAAACCACCGCAACCGCAAACCCAACTACAATACCAGCGTTTTCCGAAAAAGTAGGTTAAAATGGGTGTTACAACAAATGCGAGAACGAGGCCCCAAAAGATGAAAAAAGTACCAAAGGCTCCTTGTGTTTGGAAATAGCTTAAGGTGCTTGGAAAGATTGCATCATAATCCAACGGCCAGAAATACGTTAAATAGGGTTCGTAGTTATATAAGGATTTCATGATTGCCGGCAAAAGAAAGGCAAGTCCAAGCTGAAAAAACATAACTGAGGTAGTGCGTATAATTTGATAATTATTATGACGGTACTTATAAATAAACTTAAATCCCATTACTAAAACGGCAATAGTATAAAAAGAGCCATATACAAACCATTGATCGGCAGGGGCATTTCGCATCGCCTTACTGAGTGGGTCGAACATGCCAACAAGTCCGCTTAAAACATCTGCTTTCCAATAAAGGCAAATATAAAATCCTGTAATGATTATTCCCGCCATCCATGCTAAAGCACCGCGCGACGACATGGAGGTAAACATGGTTCTGTTATTTTTTATCCCCGCAGGTAAATTGCCATAACTTCCTAACGTGTAAATAATGGTTCCAGCAAAAAGACAAACCAAACAAACAACAAGAAATAAAACAGGTTGATTTGAAGCAGCGCCTGTTAAAGCAAGAAAAATAATTAAAATTCCAATTGCAATAAGCGATAATCCGGATTTTTGTTTTGCATTAAAATTTGCCGGATGCGGATTTGAAAGCGACATGGATGGATTTGCCTGACTCATAATTAGAATTTTTTATTAATTAGATGAAATACATTTAAAAATTACCAGATTGAAAATTACCAAATGATTTTACGCTTTATCAAAAATCATTTTTAATAATGATTTTTTACTTTTTAAAATAATATTTGATTTGGGATTTTGATGATTCCATTGTTGAATAATTTGCTCTTCAAATTGCGCATAAAATTCAGGGTCGAAATTTGCGGCTTTTAAATGGGTTAAAATATATTCAACGTCTCTTTTTTCTTTCAACCAGGTATTAAATAACTCGTGGCGCAAACGTATGCCGAAAATATTTATTCCAATAAAAAGGTGTGTTGAAGTATTATAAATAATGTGTATACATTTTGTTGCGTCGGCATGTTCCCAATAAAATTCGCTTTCGCCGTCGCGCAATTTATTTAAAACGGTGCCATAGGTTTGATATTCAATATCTAAAAATTTTGCGCTATTAAACCAATAACCCGGATCGTAATTATTGGATTTATTCAACATATTAAACGCGGCACATTCGCCTTGAATTTTTCCTGTATACCAAACTTGTTCCACTGGTTTACGATCGGGGAGGGTTGATTGAAACTGCGCGCAATCGCCTGCTGCGTATACATCTGCAATATTTGTTTGCATATTGCTATCTACCAAAACGCCGCGGTCTAATGTAATTCCGCTGTCTTTTAAAAAGGCAATATTTGGAGAAACACCGGCGGTAAGGCCAACTACTTGACAAGCGATTTCTTCTCCGGCTTCAGTAATAATACTTTTTACTTTTCCTGTGCCATCATCAACAATTTCTTTGAGTATAGTTTGCATGCGCAAATCGAAACCGTGGTGTAAAATATGTTTTGATATTAATAAAGATTCTTGTTCGGGAAGTACATTATTCCAATAATTTGTTTCGCGCACTAAAATGGATACCGGATAATTTCTTGATTGCAACATTTCTGCCATCTCAATTCCGATGAGTCCGCCACCAACAATTACGGCACGCGAAATGCCATTTTTTGTATTGGCTTCAAGCTCTAATAAATCTTGATAAGTATAAAGGCCTTGCACACCTTTTAAATCTTGCCCCGGCCAACCGAATTTATTTGATTTAGCGCCTGAAGCAATTAATAATTTATCGTAAACCATTGTTTCATCATTATCAAAATGCAAGGTTTTATTTTCGGTATGAAT
>JBBRGZ010000233.1:0-4612 GCA_038223395.1 Chitinophagales bacterium | reverse complement strand
GTGATTTGGAATTATGAATAATGAGAAATGAGTAATGAGTAGGTTGATTGGAATAAAAAAAAGCGCTTTCGAATTTTATTGATTATTGAAATGTAACAAAAGGAATTTCATATGTTAATTCTTCTCCAAAGCAAACTCATTGCTCATTACTCAAAAAAGGTGAGAGGTGAGTAGTGAGTGGTGAGTGGGCAGATTGGAGTAAAAAAGTGTGTTCGAATTTTAATGATTAATGTATTGTATAAAAAAGAATTTCAAATTTTAATTCTTCTCAAATGGAAATTCATTACTCATCACTGATTTAACGTTTCCATTTGGTTGATTTCGGACAATGAGAAATGAGTAATGAGAAATGAGTGGGATTCGTGGGGAAAAAACCTTTTCGAATTTTAATGATTAATGTATTGTATAAAAAAGAATTTCAAATATTAATTCTTCTCCAATGCAAACTCATTGCTCATTACTCATCACTGATTTAACGTTTCCATTTGTTTGATTTCGATCAATGAGAAATGAGTAATGAGCTTGCCTTCCGGTTGGTAGGAAATGAGTGGAATTCAAGAAGCCTTTGGGATTTGGGACATGGGATTTGGGATGTGGGAGAAATTAAATTTTGAAATCCTTTTTTTTACTTTAAAGTAAACGATAGAATTTATAAAGTCTAATCCCAAGTCCCAAATCCCAAATCCCATGTCCCATGTCCCCCTACCTTAAAAAAATAATCAAAAACATAAGGAAAATCATTAAAAAAAGAACATATTTGCTATATGAAAATAACACATACCCAAAAACGCAGATTTAGAAAGTTGCTTTTAACTGCTTCTGTCGTAGGATTATCGCTACATATTTTTGCACAATCTCCCGGCATTGAATGGCAGGCAGCATTTGGAGGAACAGCCTCAGATTATCTCACATCTTCTCAACAAACCAGCGATGGTGGATACATTTTTGGTGGATATTCTAACAGTGGTATCAACGGCGTAAAAACTGAAGACAAAATTGGGCTTTACGATTATTGGATTGTAAAAACCGATATACTGGGCAATATCAGCTGGCAAAATACCATTGGCGGCACACAAAATGATTATCTCAATAATATTGAACAAACTGCCGACGGCGGATATATTATTGGAGGAACTTCATTTAGTGGAATTGGTTTCGATAAATCTGCCGATAAAATGGGTGCACAAGACTATTGGATAGTTAAAGTGAACTCAATTGGTGTTGTGGAGTGGGAAAAAACAATTGGTGGAAACGCCTATGATTATTTGCACATTATACATCAAACTCCTGATGGCGGATATATTGCCGGTGGATATTCTGATTCCGGTATTAGCGGAAATAAATCGGAAGCAAGTCAAGGATTTATTGATTATTGGGTTGTGAAACTCGATGGTGCAGGAAACGTGGAATGGGATAATACCATTGGCGGCAGCGGAACAGATAACCTTTTTGATATCGGACTTACTGCAGATGGAGGTTATATAGTTGGTGGAAATTCTACTAGTGGTATAAGCGGCGATAAAACGGAGGCTTCCTCTCTTTCCGATTATTGGATATTGAAATTAGATGCTACAGGAACTCTAGTTTGGCAAAATACAATCGGTGGTTCTTCAGATGATTATTTGGCAAGTATTATTCAATCTGACGAAGGTGGATATATTGTTGGAGGAAAATCAAATAGTGGAATTTCTGGCGATAAAACAGAAGCTGTTATTGGAGGCTATGATTATTGGGTACTTAAATTGGATGCAGTTGGAAATATCACTTGGCAAAATACATTAGGGGGCACTTCTGCAGAAGAATTAAATACAATTTTACAAGCAAGCGATGGTGAATATTTAATTGCAGGAACATCCTCAAGCGCAATTAGCGGTGATAAAACTGAAGCATCTTTTGGTTTAGATGATTATTGGTTGGTTAAATTGGACGCATCCGGTGTTATTTCTTAGGATAATACGATTGGAGGAAATAAAAGTGATAACCTGATTGATGTTCAAGTTACAGCCGACAATGGATACATTTTAGGCGGATACAGTAGCACTGATATTAATGGAGATAAAACAGTTGCAGGTTTTGGCGGAATTGATTTTTGGACTGTAAAATTATTATCCGAAAATTGTCCTGTTCCTTTTGGTACCTATGCCGATAATATTACGACTACTAAAGCAAAAATTCACTGGAATCCCATTCCCGGAGTTGGTTCTTTTCAAGTTTGGTTTCGCCCTGTTGGTGCACCAGGATTTACGAAAAAAACCACAACAACAAATGCTAAAACTCTTAGCGGACTTACTCCAAATACCACCTACGAATATAAAGTGCGCACAAAATGCTTGGATGGTAATTTTGGTGAATTTTCTGAATTGTTGACATTTACAACATTGCCTTTAAAAGAAGAAAATATGAATGAACGTTCATTCATATTTATATATCCAAATCCTGTTTCTGATGTATTGTATATTGATATTGAAAAACAAATTGATAACGGCACTATTCAGATTAGAGATATTGCAGGTGCATTAATTTTGGAACAACAGATTAATTCCTCAACAAATGTAGTTTCGTTAACGCAATTAGGCGCAGGAGTTTATTTTGTAATTATTACCACAGAAAATGAAAAGTTTACGCAACAATTAATTAAACAATAATATTTGCGGTTAATAAAAGGACATAAAAGGGTATTTAATTTTTATAAATATCATGAGTAATTAATAACATTTATAATAGCCCGGATTGTAGTGGAAACCCTACCTGGCGCAAACTGCCGGTAGGCAAGCCCACTGCCGCTTTTTTCAAGAGGCTGTGCAGTTGCAGCGAAAAGCCGGTGGTTGTAGTGGGCAGCGAAAATGTTTCTGCTCCAAAAAAAAAATGAATTAATTGTCAGATAAAATTTGAAAGAGGTTGTTTAAACATTTAAGCAACCTCTTTTTTTTAAAACCGAATTTGAAGACAAAATAGGTTGTAGAAACAACAATAACTTATTTAGTTTTTTGATATTTATAAAATAGCATTAGAAGCTTTGTGTAAACATAGTGGTGTTGTAGCTCGTTGGCATATTCTTTAGGGGACAATGGGGACTGGTACGATATATTAAACAAATAGAAAACCCGCAGCAGTGTTCCACGATATGAAATTAATAGTGTGGAGACACTGCCGTGGCGCAATAAAAGGATTTCATATTTTAATTAACCTCCGTGCAAAACTCATCACTCATCACTCATTACTCTTTAAACGATTTCATTTGGCTGATTTCGGAGAATGAGTAATGAGTAATGAGCTTGCCTTCCGGTTGGTAGGAAATGAGTGGGATTCGAGGAATTATAAACTTTGTATATTCTATCGTTTACTTTAAAGATAAAAAGGATTTAAAATTTAATTCTACTCCATTGAGATCCCAAATCCCAAATCCCACGTCCCAAATCCCAAATCCCTCTCACGCCTCCGTAAGCTCTTCATTATGCGCACTCATTAATTGTTGTTGAATTTCAAATGGTACTGGTGCATACTCGGCAAACTTGCGTTTAAATTTTCCACGGCCTTGTGTAAGCGAACGTAGGGCAGAGGAATAATCGTACAATTCGGTGAGTGGAACTCGGGCAATTATTTTTTGATAATGTCCATCGGTATCCATTCCCATAACGATGCCTCTGCGTGTTTGTAAATCGCCAATTACTTCGCCCATATAATTTCCCGGAACCATTACTTCTAAATCGTAAATGGGCTCCAATAATTTGGGATCTGCTTCGCGAAATGCATTGCGAAATGCCATCATGCCTGCAATTTTAAATGCCATATCGTTGCTGTCAACAGGATGCATTTTTCCGTCGTAAACACTGACACGCACATCGCGCACATACGAGCCTGTTAGCGGACCGTTTGTCATTCTTTCCATTATCCCTTTTAAAATGGAAGGTAAAAAACGCGCTTCAATTGCGCCACCAACTATACAATTATAAAAAACCAATTTACCACCCCATTTTAAATCGTGTTCTTCTCTTCCTCTTACATTAACATCTTTTGGGTCGGGCATACCTTCGTAATAGGGTTCAACTATCATGTGCACTTCTCCAAATTGTCCGGAACCACCACTTTGTTTTTTGTGGCGATAATCTGCCTTTACCGCTTTTTGAATTGTTTCTCTATATGGAATTTTAGGTTTAATATATTCGAATTTAATGCCATATAAATGTTCTATTTTCCACTTAATAATTTGCAGATGCAATTCGCCTTGCGCATTAATAAGCGTCTGTTTTAATTCCATACTATGGTCAATGGTAACTGTTGGGTCTTCTTCATGAATATGATTTAATGCGAGTCCCATTTTTTCTTCATCGCCCTTATTAATTACTTCAATTGCAGTTTGTACTTTTGGTTCGGGAAAATGAATTGGAGTAACTTCTACATCTTGACCTTTTGCAGCCAAAGTATTATTTGTATGCGTCTTTTTTAATTTAACGGTTGCACCAATATCACCCGCTTGTAATTCAGTAACATTTTCGCGTTTCTTTCCTTGCAAAACAAAAAGCTGACTAATACGCTCGTGATTATTTGTGTTTGTATTATTCAAATCGTCGCCACCGGCAATTTTTCCACTGCATACTTTAAAATAACTCAT
>JBBRGZ010000232.1:0-4632 GCA_038223395.1 Chitinophagales bacterium | reverse complement strand
CAACAAAAACACTCCCACTATCAATTGGAAATTTAGAATACACTGCTAAACC
This sequence comes from Chitinophagales bacterium, assembly GCA_038223395.1. GTDB lineage: Bacteria > Bacteroidota > Bacteroidia > Chitinophagales > BACL12 > UBA7236. Next base: position 4,580 of record JBBRGZ010000232.1, on the reverse strand, counting down.
AAATCCCTTAAATTGTAAATCGCTGATGCAATACGGATATTTTTTGCGCATCATGGTATCAATAATTTGGAAAGAATTTTCTTTTAATTCTTGCATCGAAACAATATCGGCACCCGAATTTAATGCTGCTTCAGCAACTGAGGCTATATGTTTATTATTTTCTTTTACATTAAAATGCAAAACAGAAAAATCGGCTTGCTCAACTTCATTTTTTACAAGCGTTTTTTCAATAGGTGTTTTTTCTGCAGTTTTAAAATAAGGCCAAATGCCGGGTGCCAATATTAATAATGCAATAACACCCGCCGAAACCAAAAAATTATTTCCCCTTATAAAAAAGAAAGTTGTAAATGCTACTAAAAAAATAGCGTAAGGAATGCGCATTGAATCCAGAGCTGCAACAAACCACGCCGGCTCTAAAACTAAAAATAAACTTGCCAGTACCAGCAAAATACCAATAATTAGACGCCAAGTATACATTTCAGCGAAACGGAGAAACACATCCCAAAAAAATCTTATCCTCTCAGAAATTTTCATAAAACACAAAGATATTAAAAAGAACTTTGAATTACAAAGTATCTTATAAAGTTATTAAATTCTGCCTTTCAGCAATTTTTCAAGTGCATTCAAATGGTTTTCGAAGGCTTTTTTGCCTATGGAAGTTACTTTATAGGTAGTGCGTGGCTTTTTTCCAACAAATTCCTTCTTTACGTCAAGGTATCCGGTTTTTTCCAATGCCGAGATATGGCTTGCCAGATTGCCATCGGTGAGGTCGAGCAGCGTTTTAAGCGTGTTGAATTCCACCCAATCGTTTACCACAAGAATACTCATAATGCCGAGCCGTATTCTGTTTTCGAATTCCTTATTTAAGTTGGCTATTATGTCTTTCATCGTTCATAGCGGAAATACATAACCGCTCCATATAGTATGTGTAAAATTCCAAATCCCAGCGACCAAAAAATGAGTGAATACCCCGGAATGGCCATGGCAATGAGGCCTAAAATAATTTCGGTGATACCCAAATACCGTATCTCAACCAAAGTAAATTTACTGGCATTCAACAAAGCCAAACCATAAAATACAAGGGTAGCCGGTGCAATTAATAAATACAAATTGTAATAAAACAGCAGCAAACAAAAAAGACCACCTGCAGCTAGAGGAATAATGAGGTTAATAAAAGTAAGTTCTGCTGCCTTATTCCAAATTGGCAAACTTTGCAAACGCGCTTTGCGCACCGCAAAATACGTTGCTGTACTCAAAGCCAAAATCAACACCCCGGCAGCATCCAGCAATAAAAACATCAAATCTTTCAACTGAATCGTTGTGATATTGTGCATCGTGTACATCGACGTTTGCAAATTATTTTTAATGTACCACGATGCCAGTACTGCACCCGCCAATGCAACAATTCCGGCACTAATTCCGGATAAGCCGCTCAAAGAAATAAAACGCGAAGACTTCTCCATCATGGAGCGTATCTCTTTTATATCTTGCAAATAATTTTCATTCTGTTTTTCCGACATGGTTAAAGCGCTTTGATATACAAAGTTATGACTTTCATTGCAGTATTTACTATTCTAGCACAAGCAGATACGCATGCGCTAAAATAGTAAACCGGATGTTTCTCGTTATAGCATATTTCACTTTTCAATTTGCATGCTAATCAGAGTAAACCCAACTAAATCAAAACCATATTTAATTTGCCTTTGGCTATTGATAAAGTTGGGTTAAATTTGAACTTCCATAAAAACAAAAATGATAGCAATGGGAGCTTTAAGAAGGCTATGTTTTGGATTATTTTTTTTGCTCAGCTTTTCTCATACAAAAGCGCAATTGCAATGCGACAATGACACAAGTGGGCTAAAATCGCTGATAGATTTACAATACGGAAAGTATTTAGGATTTAAAGGTGGGCTTTACCCTGATGGCTCTAATATTATGCCTTATCCCCATTTTGCGGATGGGATGAATATTAGCAGACAGGTGGTTCCGCTTGATGCAGATGGAAATCTCGATTTACTAGAAGGCAAAGCAGGATTTATTTGTTTGGGTGCATCAACAGCAGGCAATGCTTTTAATCACTTTAAAACTGTAGCCGACCTCGATCCTGAAATTAACCCTTGCCTCAAAATTGTAAACGCAGCTTTAGGAGCAAAAGGGCTCGAGATTATGACCGATACTATTGCAAATGCTTGGTATTGGGACGATGATATTCTAGTAGATTTAGAAAATTCAAATCTTAGCCGTTATCAGGTACAAATTATTTGGATAATGGTAACATCTAGGGTTGATACCTTGTTATATTGGCCTTATCAGCCTAGAAGAATAACAGACAGATATGAAGAGTTGATGCCCATATTATTAGCAAAATTTCCCAACCTCAAACAAGTTTACGCAAGTGGTTTTAATTATGGCGGATATGCAGACCCCACGCACGAATTTTTTAATATGATTAACGAACCAGCCTCATATTGGAATAACTGGAGTATTAAATTTTTGATTGAACGACAAATCAATGGCGACCCAGGGTTGAAATATGCAGGTGTTGATAGAAAGGCGCCCTGGATAGCTTGGGGACCGCATTTATGGGCTGATGGAATGCGAAAAAATTATGTAGATGGTCTATTTTGGAATTGCACCGCAGATTATAAACCTGACGGTGGTGGTTATCACCTATCTAACGATGGAAAAGATAAGGAAGGCAATCTAATTTATGATTTTTTTCGAAATTCAATTGTGGCTGCCGATTGGTTTCTTTATAACCCCCGCTGGACATCCTGTGACCCTGATTTTAGGACATCTGAGTTAAAAAATACGGATAAACCTGAAATTAAAGTGTTTCCCAATCCAAATAACGGAATCGGGTATTTTGAAATACAACATCTGGAAGCAGGAAAATTAGAAATTCTTATTGAAAATGCACTCGGACAGCTGGTTTATACATATAATACGCAAGTGGAAAATGATTATATCATTGTTCCTTTATCACTAGAAAACAATGCGAAGGGCATCTATAATATTGTATTTCAAAACAATAATACAAGAAACTCAATCTCCTTTATTTTACAATAGAAATCCTTACTTCTAATAAGTGCTATGCAACTTTGCGGAAGAATTTGAATTCATTACCTTTGAGCTGATTTTTTTCAAAAACAAAATGAATACCATGAAAAAGTTATTTACATTTTTAATTGCTTTAGCAGTTTTAACCAACACACATCAACTTTCAGCACAGGTAATGTGCGACAATGATTCATTAGGTTGGATTCCAATTCAGGATTTAGGCACGGGTTATTATGGCATCTTTCAAGGTGGTCTTTATCAAGGTGGAACAAACAATCCTCCAACCTCACATTTAAACAAGGGAATTGCGATTGCGAAAAAATTAAAGCCGCTTGATACTCTAGGCAACGTAAATTATGCAACCGGTAAAATCGTTTTAGCCGGTTTCGGTGCATCTACAGTTGGAGGCCCTTTCAATCACATGATTCAGATAATGAAGTCTGAAACAGGTTTGAATCCTTGTATGAAGGCAGTTAACGCTGCGAATGGTTCAGATGGTCTGGAGGAATTAACAATAGAAAATGAGGAGTTTTGGGATTATATAAAAGTTTTCAAATTAGCTGAAAAAGGTCTTACACCTATACAGGTTCAAGTAGGATGGCTAATGCATAGCTCTAGGATTGACTCAAATTCGGTCGAAACAGAAGCTTATATTGATTCTCTTGTAAAACGCTTTACAATTGCGGTACAGGCAATGACATATTATTATCCAAACCTTAAAATACTTTATGTTAGCGGTTTTCCATACGGTGGATATGCTGATCCAACTAAGGTTTTGTATCACGTAATTGCCGAACCGGCAAGTTATAACCACAACTTTGCAGTTAAAAAATTAATTCAGAACCAAATTAATGGAAGCCCTGATTTAAGGTATAAAACTCCTGGTAAAGTTGCGCCATATTTAATTTGGGGCCCACCAATTTGGGCTGATGGTAAAAATCCTAACCTCGATGGTTTGTCTTGGAATTGCGAAACAGAATTTGCTGAAGACGGTGGAGGCTATCACATGACCAATTTAGGTAAGGATAAACTCGGTGATATTTTGCTCGACTTTTTCGAAACAGACACACTTTCTAAAGGTTGGTTTTTAGATGGACCAAAATGGACATCTTGTGCAACTGGTAGAAATGCCGATGGCAGTATTATTGTTCCAAAGGATGAAATAATTAATAAAGAGGATGTTACAATTTATCCTAATCCATCATCAGGTGAATTTTATGTTGATTTCGATGCTGTATTAACTACAGGAATTCAAGTTAAAGTTTTAAATAATTTGGGTGAAATAATTTATGCTGATAATTATAATTCTGTTACACCTTATTCGGGTTATAGTTTTAATATTACAGGAAAGCCAACTGGTATTTATTATTTTGAAGTTGTAATTAATAATAAAATTTATACGCAACCTATTATTCTGAATAAATAAGAATGATGTACACAGGATTAAAACCTGTTTTTACCAATATACATTTAAAAAGGATAAGTGTTATCGCATTTATCCTTTTTCATTTTACAGTTTC
>JBBRGZ010000231.1:0-4646 GCA_038223395.1 Chitinophagales bacterium | reverse complement strand
GTAAACCATGCGTTCGCATCAAAAGTACTACCTACTGCAACTTCAAAGTTGTTTGTGTGACCTGCAATAACAGTATTTTGTATTTTTAATTGACCACCGGTAGCAGATGCTTCACATAATGCACCATCAATCATAATTCCACTTGGGTAACCAACTATAACAGAGTTAAAGATATCTAACGCTGAATTTCTGCGGATATGAGCTCCTCTTTTATAGTTTACATTAAATACATCACCATCATTTTGAATTGCACCAATTATTGTAACATTGCTAAAAGTAGCATTTGTTTGTGGTGAATTTGTGCTTCCTGTTGCATCGTTATCAGATTCAAAACCATTTGAACCGGATACATCTGCAAAGTCAGGATCGCGTTTTGATAATGCAAATTGAACATTTCCTGAAAATCCAAAATCAGTATCAAAATCATCATCCCAATTATTAAGAGCAATTAAATATTTGGCATTTACTGTTCCTCCAAAAAATTCAAATGCATCATCTCCTGAGCGTGTCACCATAATATGATCTAACAAAGTTCCGTTACCAACACCTCCGCAAGTAAGGCCGTTGATTTCGTTACCCGGAACAAAAGGAATTCCACCGTATTCAATACGCACATATGTAAGTGCACCTGAATTATCGGCAGCATTTAATCCGCCGTATTCACCGTCGCCATCCGGAGTATCTACTCCACCTTCAATAATAGCAGTTCCTCCCGGAACATTTATTGGAGCAGCACCTAATAAAATAACGCCACCCCAGTCACCATAATTTCTTGTGCCTTCCGGTTGATTACTCGTAAATACAATTGGTTGATCTGCAGTTCCGTTTGCATAAATTTTGGAACCTCGTGTAATAATTAATGAACCCTTAGTATCCTTATCACCACGCAAGATGGTTCCAGGTTCAATGTTTAAAGTTGCGCCATCTTTTACATAAACAAAACCGTTCAAAATATAAACAGTATCATTTACAAAGTTACGCGTGATACCGGAAATTTCTCCCGATATTGTCTTTGTTGGTAATTGTGCTTTTGTTAATGCTGTAATAAACAACATCGCAAGAATTGTTAATGTTAATTGCAGTTTTTTCATAATACTTTTTTTAAAATTTGTAATTAATTGATAAGGAGAATTTAGCACCTCCGTCAATGCTTCGTATGGTGTTGTCAAGGGATTCATTATATTTTCCATCTTCATCTACATCTTGATAATAAATGGTGTTTTTATTGAGTAAATCACTAATATTTAATTTAACTGAACCTCTTTCTTTCAAAAAAGGAACTGAAACCTGCGCATCAAATAATGGACGCGGATTTTCGTAAATATTATCATATTGTGCATTGCCGTATTCAGAAATTCTGCGACCAATTTGGTTAAATAAACCTGTTACAGATAAACCTGTTTTAGGATTGATATAGGTTAATCCAAAATTTACTACGTAATCAGATTGACCTTGTAATTGTCTTTCAGAAGTTCCTGCTAAAGCAGTATCAGCAATATGCAATAAAGTATTAGAACGAATTAAAGAAAGGTTTGTGCTGAATGTAAATTGTTCTAAAATTTTAATTCCGTGATTGATAAATGCTAAATTTTTGCGCAATTCAAATTCAACTCCATACACTGTAGCAACCGAATCGTTAATCGGTTTTAATTCGCGTGCAGTGCCAAAGAAAAAGCGTTGTCCAATCGGGTTATTAAATTTCTTATAAAATACACCTGCAGAAATTGCTTGTCCTGCGCCATAAAAATGTTCAACTTTTACATCAGCATTATAAATGTCTGTAGCTAATAATGAAGGGTTACCAATAATACTTGAGTTTGTTTCAATATCGTAAAAACCAAAAGGAGCTAACTCGCGCAGCTCAGGACGGGCAACTGTTTTATACCCTGATAAACGAATATTTGTTTTTTGTGTCAATTCGTATGTGATGTTCACTGAGGGTAGCAGATCGAAAGGCAATCCTATAGAATCAGTTTCAGTTGTGTTAATTTCAATTGGTTCAGGATTCGGATTTGCGGTATATTCAAAAGAGTTTAAAATCTGTGTGAAAAATTCTGCACGCACTCCCCAAACTACGCGGAATTTTTTCCCTATTTTATTATCGAGCATAGCATAAGCCGATTTATTAAATTGTTGTGCTGTATAACTATCCGAAGGGTTAGTAGTTTCATCTATATAAAATAAAGTAGGAATGAAATTGTCAGGGGCAAATTGCACTGATGGCGATTGAGCAACAATTGTTGAATAATTAGGATTCGTAAATATTTGGTTAGAAGTTGCAACACCCATATTGCGCGCGTCAAATGCTCTGTCCTTTTTAAAATAACCGCCTCCAAAACCCAAACTTTGTTTAGCATCGCCAATGGCAAATGGATATGTAAAATCTAATGAAGCAGTATAGGTTTTTTCATCCATATAAGAATAAAAAATTCCCATATTGTCTGGTGAAGCAAATGGTGAAGGTGAAGTTTGAAATAAGGTATCACCTTCAAAAGCGGGAGTAATATTTTTCGAATAATTTACTGTCCTGTAATTCGGTTGGTCGCGAACAAGGGTATTTAAACCGGCTGTCCATTTTATCTTTAATTTGCTGGCAGATAAATAGTGGTCTCCACCTAAAATTGTAGAAAATAATTGGTTTGAACTGAAAAAATAATATTCATTTTGAACGTTCGCTGCTTTCGAATAATTTAAGCCGGTACGCAATGTAGTAATATCGGTTGAATTAATGGAATAGGAATTTTTTAAAGTAAATTTATTATTTTCGTTTGCTTTAAATGATAAATTGAGTAAACCACCCCAAAGGATATTATTTTTAAATTGTTGATCTTGATAATCGTATAATGGTGTAATTCCATTATCATAATCTTTATTATCAGTATAAGTAGTTACAAATGAATTGTTATAAGATAATGAACCAATTAATCCGAATTCTGCAGGACCTTTAAATTTTTTGATAATACCACCTGATATCTGATAACTCTGATCTACAGGCGTTGATGGCTGGCTGTAAGCCCCCCAAGGAGAAAATGATTTACCTAAATCTGCTTTTTCCTGTAATGGAATATGCACAAATTCAGCACGCGTATCCGGAAATTCTGAAGGTAGTTGCCGAGTGCCATCATCAATCCCTAACCAGTCAGTTTTGCCTCCGGTATAAGTATAATATTCTTTAAATGTAGAAATTGTATTATATCCTAATCCTGCTGAAACTGAAAAAAAGTTTTTATCCGGAATATCTCGTGTATTCATTAATATTATTCCACCTGCAAAATCACCTGGCAAATTTGGTTGTGCAGATTTGTAAATAATTAAATTATCAAGCATTACAGAAGGGAAGAGGTCAAAGGCAAATGTTTTTCTGTCGGGTTCAGTGCTTGGCAATAAATTACCATTTACCAATGCTAGATTATATCTATCGCTTAATCCGCGAATTACTACAAATTTATTATTAACGATGGAAGTTCCACTCATCATTTTGAGTGCATCGCCTGTAGTTTTGCCAGGCGAACGTGAAATAACATCTCGCGATAACACTTCTGATGGACCAATATTATTCTTTTGAATAGTTAATAACGCATTTATTGTTTCCTGTCCCGGGCGGCCTTTAATTACAACTACCAACGAATCACCAAATACGCTTGTTAATTGTGTATTTAATGCAATGTCAACAGTAGTCACTTTATTTGCTTCTACATTTATACCTTCAATTAATTTTGTTTGGTAAGAAACGTAAGTAATTTTTAATGTGTAAGTTCCCGGTGTAAGACCGGCGATATTATACCTGCCATCTATGTCGGTTCCGGTTATAAAACCTAGTGTATTTTCTACATTAACTGTTGCACCAATTAACGTTTCTGAATTATCACCGTCTACAATAACTCCGGCAATTGTCCCTGTTTGGGCAAAAACCGCTGTTGACATGCTGCAAATCAGAATAAAAATTGAAACTAAGAAACTCTTAAACATGCTGTATTATTTACATGCAAAGAACCGGCTTTAATGTTACCTAATCATTATTGTAACATTAGTTAAACATAAATCGAATGTAAATAAAAATGCCCCCGACAAAATTTTCGGGAGCATATAATTAAACTGCAATTAACGATTTATTTACTCACTATTAATCTTTTAGTAACATTCACGTTTTCACCGTTTACGTTTACTAAGTAGATTCCTGATTCAAAATCAGTTATAGAAAGATTTAAAGTTGTAAAACCATCAACAGTAATATTGTTTTGTTCGTATACAACTTGACCAACCATATTAACTATTGAAACATTCACCTTTGCATTTGCTTCAATTGAAAGTTCAATATTATCAGATGCAGGATTTGGGGTTATTTGAAGTGCATTTTCGTCAACTAAAACTGAATTATCTGTGCGGAAAGGCAAAGTAGTAAAGTTGATAAATGCTGTTGTTGCAGTTGCACCGCCTGCACAATTTGTAATAATTCTTACTTGGTAAGTAGAAGATGCAAGTAAACCAGTTATAGTTCTAGATGTTGTAAATGTAGTAGGTAAGCTAATCCAAGGTTTAGATGGAACTTTGCGATATTGAACAGTATAATTATTTGTTCCGCAAGCATCGTTCCAGTTAATAATTGTAGAACTTGCAGTAATGCTAGATGCAGTTACATCTGTTGC
>JBBRGZ010000230.1:0-4661 GCA_038223395.1 Chitinophagales bacterium | reverse complement strand
TATATCAATTGTTTCTCCAATAGGCACTTCTGAATCGCCAACAACTAATCCTTGATTAACGACAGAAGGCGGGCCAACAACCAAACAAAAAATATCACGAGAATTTTCATCTCCGGTATGATCGTAAGCAAATAATCCATTTGCATCTACAATTACATTTGCCGACATATTTCTACCGTGTTCAGGAACACAAATCATAATCGTATCATTAGCCATTTCAGGATCACTTTGAATTTTATCCCACAACCAACCAACACCATAATCTGCTTTGTGTAAATATGAAATATATTCGCTAAAATTAGTGTGACATATATCGAGATTTGTTGTATTAATTACCATGAGTTCAGGATGAAATTGTTGAATTACTTTCCATGAAACTGCAATATTAGAAAGGTCGCCCGTTATTTCATCAAGAGGTATTCCAAAAGGTAAAGGCCATTCCATTGGAATTTCTCCTTTAATTAATTTTAAAATAAAATCTTGAATTGCCTCTCTGTCCTCAGGTAAATTTGAAATACCGGGAATATCTGTAACCGATTTATCAAAATTGCTATCTAAAAAAGATTTAATTGTTGCCAATCTGCTTAACTCATCCGGATGCATTGCATTTAAAGTTGAGAAATAATCAAAACCAATATTTCCGAAAGTAGTTAACGGACTAATATGATTTGCTCCATAAGCAGAACCATAATTTTTACTGCTGCTATAATTCAAATTAATATAAGGCCCAAGGTCGAGCGACATCCACCAAGCATTTAATGCACTTCTTGCAGGATCGTTGTGTTTGCGATAATATTCAAAAATGGTTGGTGTATCAGGATTAACATAAAGGTTTAAACTTTCGGGTGTGTAATTTCCTGTAATAATTGCAGTATGTCCGTTGAAGTGACCTGTTGGTCCGCTGGCATATCGCATGTGCTTAAATAAGGTACCTTTTGTACTTAAGGGCGACGGTGCAACGGTATCCCAAATATCATATACTAAATTAGAAGTTGGCGATACACCTGATAACATATTGCGCATAATATTTCCACCCGGACCTGCACCCTGATTAATTAAATATTGTTGTTCCACTGTTTCTTGATTGCGAATGCCACCTCCAAAAATTACAAGCACTACATGGTTTGCTAAACGCGTTCCTGAACTACGCGAAAATGTACCTGCAGGTAAAATATAAGGTGATGCAATTAAGCCTGCTGCTGTTAATGCGGAACTTCTAATAAAATTTCTTCTGTTCATGTTCTGAATTTTTCAATTCTCAATAAAACATATATTCATTACTTAATAAAAATCCTCGGTAAATATCTGTTACCGTAATATCGCCATCGTTGGTAATAATATTATTCAAACTAAATTTTTCGTATGCCGTGGGGTTGCGCAAATAAAAACGCAAATAGGTTTCATCAATAAACGCATCAATATCGTCGCGCATTTCTGCGTTTGTTGGAAATGTGGCAGTTATTGTGGGATCTTGCAACAGTGCATTTAATATCATTTCGTTTACCAATGTTTTATCGCCGATGGAAAGACGATATACTACAAGGTTATCAAGTATGCTTGAAGGAATGCTTGCAAAAGCAAGATTGCTATACAAACTTGAAATATATTGAATGGGTGTTTTTAATCTGTCTTTTTCGGTATTCGATTGATATACAGCAACTGTGTCAACTTGGTAAATGATATTATCATATACAACATCTTCAATAATTTGTTTTTTGCAAGAAGTTATAACAGCAAAACTTATTACTGCCAAAAGACAATTTTTTAATATGATAAATTGCGTTTTACGATTAAAATCCAGCATATTCTTCTGAGATTAAAAGTTTAATTTTTACTGCATTAAAATGATTTTCTTCCATCATTTCTTGGCCATAGGTATCCATTTCATAACTATTTGGTAAACGTGCCAAAAAGGTGCTAAAAATGTCGATTACTTGTCCCTGATAAAATTCCGGGCAATTTTTTACAATATTAATAAAGTCGCCCTTTGAGCTGCCGTCTTGCAAAAACAATTGACTACTTGCGCCATCTACCATGGCTACTCCATCCAACAATTCATCATCAGTTGGATATCTATGAAATAAATTTTGGAAACAAGAAATCACAAAATTTTCACTTCCCATATTTACCAAATCGTAGAAGTAATTATTAATAAAACGTCCAAAATATTCGTCTATACCAATAGCTCCTTCATATAAATCTACATGAGCTGTTGATAATAAAATCAGTTTTTCATTTTCGAGAGTATAATATAATGCCTCTAAAACTTGTCCTGTTCCATTGTAAACATCAATTAAGTAATCCCAGTATTCAATTTGATAATATAGTGAAATACTGTCTAATGAAATTAGGTAATGCTGCGTTGTAAGGAGGTGCAAATTTTTATAATATTCCCAATGCGTCATCATATCGGAAACAATATCTTCTCGCGAGTCCGGAGTATAATTATTATCTTTTAAATAAGAAGTATTATCGGAAAGTTCGTCTTCAGTTGCTGCGCGACCATATAAATCAATATAGAGATTGTTGACGTAACTATTTAATGCTATTTGAGATACACCGTCTGTTGGAGGAGCTATATTGCCATCTATTATTAAATCTTCATGCACTATTTTATCTTTTGAGCAAGATGCACAAACAAATAAAATACTGATTATTAAAATGAGTGGCTGCCGCATAAACGTCAATTACAGTATAAATATATCATATAAAATTGAGAGTGTGCGGCTCTGTGGTTTGGTTTAAAACGCATTTATACTGCCTAAAAGTATGTAAGAGGGTCTTTAAAAACAAAAAACGGCTCACCTGGAGCCGTTCTCTTTTCATACTTGTGCTGTTTCTTGAACGAAACACAGCAAAAGCATTTTGTATATGTTGAAGAATGTAATTAATTATTTACATTCTATTAATGATAACTTGTTTTTAAATATTACTACAAAAGTATACAACGTGCATACAGTGTACAAGAGGCGTAATTAACATACTTGTGCCACCTGTACAAAATTGTACACAATGCTATTTAGATGCGCAGGAAAGTGATAAACGCACAATTGAAACTATTATTTCTTGAACCCCGAAATTTTTGCATCGAGGCTATATTTTCCCGGACCCATTATTATTAATGCAATAAATACTATTCCCATTTCAAAAGCTGCAGAATTAAATTCATCTTTTGCAAAACCTGTTAGAAATGCAACCAACATTGTAAATGCGAGCAAAGTGGCAGATATACGCGAAAAAAGTCCGAGTATTAAAAATGTAGCACCGAAAAACTCTGCAAAGGCCGCCATAAATCCCCAAAACTCAGGCGCAAAATGAATGTGCAGCAATTGCATTTGTTCACCCAAACTTTTCCAACGTTCAGGAGTAGAAATTTTTGCGTAGCCATGATTATAAATAAAAGAAAATCCTATTCCAACGCGCAAAAAGAGCAAGCCGAAATTAAAATAAGTTGCATTCGCATTAAATAAAGCTTTTTTCATGGTATAATATGAAGTGTAAAATTAAATTATTTTGCAAACAGAATGTTTTGCTGGCAATTTTAATTCCAAACGAAAATATTTTTTGTGAAACGACCTTTTATTTGTTTAATGGTAAATTTTTTGGGATAATATTTAAAGTTCCGCAACCTTTTTCGTTAACTGGGTTGATGCGGAAACGCCACCTTGTGCAATCTGAGGACGGCAAGCCCAAGTCGGTAATCTTATTGGCAAGATGCTGTAGCATAATGTCTTATAGTAATCTCAAGGTAAATTTTATGAAGAAATTGCACCCTGACAACTTCAAAAAAAAAGCAGCCTTTGCAGACTGCCTTGTTAAAAATATTTTTTAATTTAAATTAGAAGTTAAACAGGATACCAAAGGTAAACGTATTTGACCAACCTAAACCAAATGTACTTGATTTATATTCAACCTGATAAGGATCGCCCATATAATCTTCGCGATCGCCGGATTCTTTGTAAGATGAAAATCCCAAAAAGCCATAAGAAAAATCAAGACCACATGCGTCAGTTAATTTAATTGTTGCACCCGGACTAATACCAACACCAAAAGTAGAAACATCTGTTAATACTTCTGTATCGGTATTACCATCAGTGTATTTATCAGAAACTTTTCCAAAGCCGATTGGTATATTCAACTGGCCATAAAGGTGAACTAAATCTCCGTGTGCGTAATAGTATCTTGCACTTGGCGTAATTGTAAACATACTTGTAGTGTAAGTATCATTTATTTGTGGATCAATTGCATCAACTGTTTCGGTCTTCGACTGACCATAATTAAGTCCGAGACCAACTGCGAGATCTTCAGTAACTAAATAACCAATCCATGGGCCTAAATTGAAACTCGAATATGTTGGATTATCCACAGTTGTGGTAGTTCCACCAACAATCGTTGTAGAAGTAGAGGATGAAGTGTTAAATCCTAAATAACCTCCTACCAATATTGTTCCTTGTTCAATCTGAGCATTTACCTGCGCTAAAGCAAACAAGCAAATGGATAAAATGACAATGTTCTTTTTCATAATTTTTTAATTTAAATGTAAAAGTATAAGACACGCAGCGCACAATATAGCACGCTGTTAACCATTTGTATTTTGAGTGACTTATATAAAGTACAACCTCAAATTATTCAGGGATATATAAAGTATCATAACTGACACC
>JBBRGZ010000229.1:0-4690 GCA_038223395.1 Chitinophagales bacterium | reverse complement strand
GTTTTAAGCGGAATTTTATCATGAAATTCAAAGGGCGAAAGTTCTATTGTATGCATTTGCTGAATTGGAAAATAGAGAATTACCGCCTTTTTTACCCATTCGTGCACTTGCCAAACATTATCCTTTTTTTCAGCCACACGCAATTCGCCTGCATCCAATAACGCAATAACTTCGCGAATACTGTCCTGTATAGTCGGTTCCTTTAATAATGTTCTGTCGTTCCAAACACTTTCTATCAATTGTTGCATGGCACAAAATTATAAATTCATTTGATTGTTCTATCAATAAAAGTCTAGAGTTATGTTCATTTCAAGTTGAATACCATGTCAATTTGTTATGAGCACTTTTTTTTCTCGGTGGGATTTTGCACATTTATGCATTCATACTTATGCGCAAACAACTCATATTACTCGGTGGTCCTGCTCTTGGAATTTTGGCAGCATATCTCTTATATCTTCAAGGCAACGACTTAATACTTTGCAAAGCTGCAGGAGTACTTGTATTGATGGCTTATTGGTGGATTACTGAAGCTGTAAATATTTTTATTACCAGTTTAATGCCCGTTATTTTATTTCCTTTGATGGGAGTGATGGATATAAAAGATGTGGCCCCTCAATATATGAAGGATGTTATTTTTTTATACATCGGTGGATTTATTCTCACATATGCTATAGAAAGATGGAATCTGCATAAACGCATTTCTTTAAATATTTTATTGCGATTTGGAAATACACCCGGAAGATTATTATTCGGATTTTCTGTTGCTACTTATTTTATTAGTATGTGGTTAAATAATACCTCAACAACTTTAATGATGTTGCCTATTGTTTTAGCTGTTGTTGACCAATTGCATGGAGGCGACGCAAAAAAGAAATCAGGAATTGCCACTGCGTTATTACTTGCCATTTCATTTGCATCTTCAATAGGCGGTACTACAACTTTAGTTGGCACCTTGCCAAACATGGTAATGAAAAGTTTTTATGACGATAATTTTCCGAACGATACAGCACTTACATTTTCAAATTGGTTTGTAATGGTTTTTCCGATGAGTTTGTGTATGTTAGCTGTGATGATTGTATTGTTTCGAGTTTTGTTTTTGCGCAATAGCGATCATATTCAACCTGACTTAAATTTTTGTCGCGAAGAAAAAAAGAAATTGGGTAAACCAAAATATGAAGAAAAGGTAATTGCAGCTGTTTTTTTCATAGCAATTATTTTATGGTTTACGCTTGATGATAAAAATTTTGGCTCCTTTACTTTGTATGGATGGAAAAGTTTGTTGCCCAATGGCAATTATGTTGGAGAGAGTTATGTTGCCATTTTTATGGCAGGTATTTTATTATTTTTTCCTTCGAAAAATATAAAAGGAAGTACTATTGTTACATGGGAAGAAGTTAAAAAAATGCCGGTAGGTATTATATTTTTATTTGGTGGAGGATTTGCATTGGCAAAGGGAGTAGAAGTATCAGGATTAGATAAATGGATAGCAGGAAACTTAATCGGACTGCAAGATTTACCCATGTGGTTATTAATTTTTATTTTGTGTTTAATAACAACCTTATTTTCTGAATTTGCATCAAATACAGCAACGGTAAATGTTTTTATGGTGATAATGATTCCGGTTGTAATTCAATTGCAGTTGCCCCCACTTATGATATTATTGCCAATAACAATTGCAGCCAGTTATTCATTCATGCTGCCGGTAGGAACTCCGCCCAATACTTTAGTTTATGCCACTGAAAAAATAACCGCCAGACAAATGATGCGGGCCGGTTTTTGGTTAGATATTGTTGGAGCAATTATTATAACAGGGTTTGTAGTATTGTTGGGGCATATATTTTTAATGTAGAAGGTTATTTTACTGGAATTAAAATAGATTAATTAAACTTGAATGTAAAGTGGGTTGTAGACATCCAATGCGATATTGGAAAAAAAGTATTCGAAGCATTGTATGTTTTCAGTGGTGGTAGGTGGTATATTTTAGGGGACATAGCGGACAATAGTTCGTTTTGGTAAACAATTGAAACCGTCGCAGAAGTGTCCCTTCTTCAATTAACATCAATTAAATGTGAAGGACGCTGCTGCTACTCAAATAAAAAACCCTCTTCAAATTATCGAAGAGGGTTTTCTATAAATTAATTTTTTATCCCAACTTAATCAATATCCATTTACAAATCAATTTATCAATTGATTTAGTTGGGGTTACTCTGAATAGCAAACATTTGAAAATCGCAACTTGTTGGCTTGAAACATTTCATTTTATTACAAGCTACTATTTGTTATTTCATCTATTGCTTATTCAGTGTTAATTAATGAGCAACAGTAATTTTTACTGTTTGATTTACACCGTTGCTTGTTGTTTTAACAAAATACATTCCATTTGCAAATCCTGTAACGTCAACATCAAAAGTATGTGTTCCTGATGCTAAAGTTCCGTTTGTAATTGTTTTTACTTCGCGACCAACCATATCAACTATTGCAATATGCATATCTTCAGTTGAAGTAAGATTTAAAGCGAAAGTAAATGTGTTTTGCGCTGGATTAGGAAAAACATTTATTTCTGAAATTGCATCTATTGTTGAAATTGCTGTTTCAGAATTAACTTTTAATGCAACTATTTTTTTAGCTCCAATATTTTCAGTTCCCTGAACAATTAATCCTCCACCTGATGATAATAATTTAAAATATCCAGAGCCAGTTAAGCCATCGCCACCTGTATCGAAACAATTAAATGTATAACATCCTAATGAAGGGAAAGTAATGTCTTCATCAAAAACTAATTCATTTTTCTGACCATTTGTATAAGGTCCGCCTTCATAAATTTGTTCTCCTGTATTTTCATCTATAAATTCCCAACGCGATTGAGTTGGATAATTATCAGTTTTAAATTCAAGGTGAATTACCATGTCGATATTGTCTTCATAAGTAATGGTTGTTGAAACTGTATTGTTATCAGTTACATCATCAGCAGAAGTAATTTCTATATCGATATCTTCATCATTAGAAGTTAAAACAATTGAACCAAGGTCAACTGAAGTTATTTCATATATACCAAGATCACCTGTCCATTCGTATGAAAGTAACTCAGTGCCAGCATTAAATGCTTTAATAGTGCAAGCAGTTAAATTATCAAAACCCATGTTTTGCATTTGAATAGATAATTCAACTTCAGAACAACCTGAAGTTTCACCTGTATATTCTAAAATACTTGGGTCAACAGATGCTGTTGCTACTTCGCAAGTTGCAATTGAGCTGTATAAAACTTCTTCTGAAGCTTGTCCTACTTCTTTAATAACTCTGTTAGGGCAAATGCGATAAATTGTTGGAAAGTAACCAATATTATAATCGCCAACTACATTATAACTCGGGCTACCTGCATGAGTTAATATCATTGGGTATGGAGTTCCTGAAACCCAATTGCCTTGAGTTCCTGCGCCGATACCATTCATTTGGTCAATAGTACTACCACCATCAGCTTCAATAAAAAATACCATCACTTCATTAGTTGCATCTGGACCGTAATCGTCATAAAGTGCTTCTAAATTGCCTGAAGTATGATAACTCCAACAAGGGCCACACCAAACAGCTGAAAAATCAAGGAAAACGCTTTTCCCTTCATTTAAAAGTGCGTATAGGTTCCACTGAACGCCATTAATGTCTGTTAAGGTAAAGTCAGGCGCGATGTCCCCATTTTCGAGTTGGGCTTCTGCTCTGCTGCTAAACATTACGATTGACGCAGCGAAAAGCATAATTGAGAGGAAAACTTTTTTCATATTGGTTAAATTTTACACAAATATAATTGTATTATTTCTTATTTATGAAAATTTTAAAGGTGAATTATGCACTTATGAGTTTGTTGTGACAATTCATAAAAAAAACCCCTGCAGAATGGCAGAGGCTTAAATATGATTTTTTTTAATAATTTAATGTAAAACGGTAAACATCACAGCTGAGCTATTGCCGTTATCAGAAATTTTTACAAAATACATTCCGCTTGCCAAGTTTGAAGTTGACACGTTGAATTCATGCTGACCAGCAGTTAATGCAGCGTTGGAAATAGTATTGATAATTTTTCCATACATGTCAACAATAGCAATTGTAAGGTCAGTAGTCTGATTTACAGCTAACTCTAAGGTAAATGCTGAATTTGCAGGATTTGGATATAATGAAACGCTGTTTAAAGAAGCAATATCCTCAATTGCAACTTCAGAATTTACTTTTAATGCATCCGATTTTTCAAATGCTATGTTTTCACCTCCTGTGGAGATTAGACCGCCATCAGAACCGTAAATTTTATAATAAGCAGAACCCAATAAACCATCTCCAAAGGCATCAAAACAAGTAAATGTATAACAACCAATACCAGGTAAAATGAGGTCTTCATCGTAAACAATTTCACTTTTTTGTGAAGCACTGTAAGGCCCATCTTCGTATAAAACATAACCGGTACTTTCATCCACAATCTGCCAACTTGTTTCAGTTGGATAATCGTCAGTTTTTATAACAACATTAATAATCGTTGATACATTGTCTTCGTAGGTAACAGTAGTTGAAACCATGTTATTCAATGAGTTATCATCGGCAGAAGTGATTTCTATATCAAAATTTGTGCTTGCACTGGTTAATGAAACTAAACCAAGGTCAACATCAGAAATCTGATAAGTGTTTAAAGCGCCCGACCAATCGGTTG
>JBBRGZ010000228.1:0-4735 GCA_038223395.1 Chitinophagales bacterium | reverse complement strand
GGGGTCAATACCTAAATTGCGCAGTGCAGTAAGGCTTTCTCTTCTAATAATTTCCTGTTCGCTCAAATTGTTGCTCATTGTTATTTTTCAAATTTGGCTTCAAAGATAAAACATAAGCGCTTGCCAATTAGAATTACCAACCCAAGGCAATTGAATAAGTTACTTCAACCAAGTTTTGGAGCAATAACCCGCAGCGTTCTTACCACAAGGCAGTCCCGCCATACGTTGCAACTCCCGCATTTTTTACAGCCACAAATTTTTTGGCGTATGGAGCGCAGGTGGTTTGGGTAGAAGATAGCAATTTCAAGGGCGGGGGTTTTCGGGGCAAGGAAAGGGCGCGCAATTTTTTCGGGGCTGCACAATTTTTAGATGATTATTAATTTTATTTTACTTAAGGAGTGTCTTTTATTGAGGGTAATATGTGAGTTTTTGCTTTGAGTTAATTGGCTATTTAAGGTGGTTTAAAAAAATCTGTTATTTTAGCAGGAGTATGTGAAATGGTAATATAATAATGATTTTTATTTTCAACATTATAGCAATCGCAATTTCCATGGATGACAGTAATTAAATTTTCCGGGTTTTTGAAGTGTATTGGAGGGAATGGAATTTTAAAATAATATGAAACAACAATAGAGTTTAATTCGGTTTGCGAGCTATCTTTAGCTGTATATGCGAAATGGAGAAACGGGTATAAATAAGTTAACGGCAATGGTAGGACGACCACTACAACAACAATGAGACTGACAATAACTTACATATTATTATGGATGAATTGCGTTTGCTTTGGGACAACAACCAAAGTGACTAGAGTAATTGACGGTGACACTTTTGAAACCGAGACAGGCGAAAAGGTGCGACTAATCGGAATAAATGCTCCCGAAATTTCAGATATATTCGGACAAGAGGCAAAGCAATATCTTTCTGACCTTATCCTAAACAAAACCGTTGAGCTTCAAAGCGACAATATTTCAAACGACCGAGACCGCTATCAAAGGCTATTAAGGTATATAATTCTTGACGGTGTTGATATAAATAAAAAAATGATATCAGACGGTTTTGCATTTGCTTATCTAAAATATCATTTCAGCAATTCTAGTGAATACGAACAAGCTCAAATATAAGCAGGAGAAACAAACAAAGGTATTTGGGGAAACAGTAAAAAGGAAATAAACATTAACGAACAAGAAAAAAAAGAAACTTCTTTTTGGAAAGACCTATCACCAAAAGCCTACTTAGTAGGCTCTTTGGTGATAGGCCTTTTACTTGTTGGACTTTATACTTATTTCAGAAAATGAGTTATCAAGGAACCTTAGCAAATAAGCCTAAGCGCTTTAGCACATATTCCTATATTGAGAAGGAGTTTTTCAATGCCGACAGGGAAACATTAAGCAAGATTACTGACTTGTATTATGACCTATATGGCTATGGACCACACAAATATTTATTAGACACTTACCAATCCTGGAAATCAGGATATGTTTCAACATCTGGTCAAACAATGGGTCGAATTATTAAATGTGTCCCAAGATATTTATCAGACGAGAAGCGGTTTTTTATTTTAAAAAATGAAGTAATCTATTTTATTGAAACCCTTCATCAAAAGCAACAAAACAAAAACATTTCACTTTCTGAACTTAATACTCTGTTTGAAAATTACGCAACTCCATTTGAAAATTTCAATCAATCCAATTTACCCTATATGGATGGTAAGAAAATTTTCACGCCAGAAGAAATTGAGCAGTTTTTACTCGTTTGTAAATATGCACTCTTAGAAAAGTTGAACCTTGCATACAGACAAGTGCAAAATGACCTTGTTTTGTTTAAAGAGAAAATATCAAGTTTTAACACAGGTGTTTTCAAAGCAAGCTATCAGATTGATTTCCTTAATTCAAAAATTGACATATCAAACATTAACGAAGTTCAGTTTGATTTTATAAAGCTAAAAAAACCGGAAATTAATCCAAATGGAACATATAAGCAATTTGCGGAACAATACATTTTGGAAGAGTTTATGCAAATGAATTTTTCTGAAAAGGAAGGTGCGGTAAATCACTTTGTAAAATCACAGGACTTAGATTTTTTTCTTGACCAATACCATCAAATTAAAAGGAAGGAAAATGAAGCAACACTTAAATCTGACTTCAAGGGTGAAGGTGGACAGCTAAGCATAGTTTTGGAAGTTAAGTCATTGCACAAAATCAAGTTATTGATTTTTCTTTCAGCAACCAAGATGATAATCTATTTTGCGATATTAATCATTGCAATTTTTTTAATAGTTAAATTTGAACTCTACAAGATTGTTATACTTCTTATTCTTGGTGGATTTATTTTGGGCGGAATTTTACTTGAAAATTTTAAATCAGAAATACAAACAATCAAAAATTTAAAACTCGACTTAAAAAGATATGGACAATAACAATCAATTAGCAAGACTTGATAATACCCAAATCATTGATATTATCACAAAAATCCCAAACTTGACTGACGATGATAGACACGAACTATCGTTGAGAGTGGCATCAGACGATGTTGAAATTAGAAAGGGTGCTTTAGAAAAAATAACTCAAAGCCAAATTGCACAACACGACCTAATGTCTATTATGGGCGAACTGACAGCAATGAGCAAACAAGGTATGTATGTAAAATCCAAGCAGACAATTAAAACAGGCTCCGGAACTTTTGAAATTGAAATGAAAGGTGGTGACACAAAACTTATCATTCCTGTTTTAATCATTATTGGCATTGTAATAATTGCGGCTTTAGTAATCGTATTTTGGAAATAATCATGCTAACTAAAGAGTCCCTACTGCTAATAGGCGTGTGGTAAAAGTGGCTGTTCAGTACTCTGCAGACACATTTGTGGTTAATCAAAGTTTGGTTCTCCGCATCAACTTTGTGGTAAAAATCGCCACCTTCGCCAAGCACCAAAACTTTACCGGTAATAATAAGTAGACAATGAATATATATATTGACATAACAATTGCATCACTAACTGGTGCTGCTTCTGGTGGCTTGGTTTACTACTTTACTAAAACCTATTTCACAGAGAGAATAAAGCAAAGCATAAAGCATGAATATGACGATAAACTTGAAAATATTAAAGGAGATATAAGCAAAAATCATAGCATTCTAAATTCCATTCTGACTTCTCAAAACCAAACCTACCAAGTCGGACAAAACGAAAGGCTGACTGCTATCAAATCGTTATGGACAAATTATCTTACAATTCGCAACAGTTTAGACCTTATCAGTACGTGGGACGATGTGCTCCTTGAGGAAGAATTTGATACACTTTTTACCGACAAATGGAAAGGAAATGAATTGGTCAATAATTCTTTAAAATCAATCTCCTTAGACAAATTATCTGAACTTGGTAAATGTGTTGAAAATATTGAAGCATCCAGACCCTTCCTGAATGAGCAAATCTGGGTTAATATTATTTACTTAAGGACTTTTTGCGGACGAATAATTTATTTATATCACAAAGGTCGCACAGAAAAAAAAATTAAACATTGGAAACATGACACAGCATTAATAAAAGTTGTTAAGGAGTCTCTGACTGAGATTGAATTCAAATTTATCATGAGTGCAAATATTGCTACTGCCAAAGCCTATCGTAGCTTTATTGAACAAAAAATATTGATTGAAATTCATAATATTATAACGGGACAAATGGCCGCAGATAACACATATAATCAAGCAGTGAAATTAACAGAACTAATAAAAAACACGAAATAGCTTTTCTACTTCTAACACAAGTGGTCGTTGCACAACCTCTTTTTTGAACACATTTTACTGTTTGTAACGCTTAATTTACCATCAATAATGCTATTTAACTTAGCGTCTGCAAGGATAAAAGTATTATGCTGAAAAATTATTTGTTCAATTCCAATTAAGTAATCGTATTCCGATACGGATATCTATTGGGATAATTTTATTGGATTTTAAATCATGCGTTGAATGTAAAAAAAGTAAGTTTGATGTTGCATTTATGTTTCTTACATACAATCTATGTCTTGTGATGAATATCATCGGTAAAAACAGGTTAAAAATGTTTTTCAGAGCACTTAGTATTATTATTTTTGAAATAACAGGGATCATAGAAGCAAATATTTTAATTTTCATACATGCAAAAAACCTAAAAACACAACTCAACAAATTTTAAATCCAATTTTTGAATGCGTAAAATCGTCGCCAATTGGTTTATATTTGATAAAAAAATTGAGTTTTTGGACGGACTGCCTTTAGTGGAAAGCTTATCAGCTGTAATCTCAACCCAGATGTATTAGACATCGGGATATTTGCTCCCAAACTTCTGTAATAACGATTGTAATTTACTTCTTTGCTCGCTATAAGAACTTCGATGAAAATCTGTAAAATAAACGTCACCTTCATTTAAAACAGTTTTTTCCTTATCTGGTAAATTCAATCCAAAATAACCTTCAGCAATTGTCAAATATATCCAGCCCTTTTGATCACTATCGCTATCATTCCAGTTTTTACTTTCAATAAATTTTTGACATATATTTAAAATCTCTTTTCTAATCCTAATTGCATTCCCAAAATCAGCAATTGCTTCGAACTTCTGCTCTTGTATTAATGACATAACATTAAATAAAAACGCAAGATTAATTCCGTTGTAATAATCATTACCGACATAATATCCTCTTTCGTAAAATTTTAATGATTTATTTAAATAATCCTTTTCCCCCGTTTCCTCAAAAAGTCGTTTATT
>JBBRGZ010000227.1:0-4749 GCA_038223395.1 Chitinophagales bacterium | reverse complement strand
GAATGATATTTTTTTTGCGTTTCTTGATATTATGCCTCTAGCACCGGGTCATGTTTTGGTAGTTCCTAAAAAGGAAGTTGATTATTTGTTTGATATAGATGATGATATATTAAGTAAAATGTTGCCATTTGCAAAAATAATTGCATCTGCAATTAAAAAAGTAATACCCTGCGAAAGAATTGGCGTTTCAGTAATCGGATTAGAAGTTCCACACGCGCATATGCATTTAATACCATTGCGCACGATGGATGATATTAATTTTTCTCGACCTAAATTAAAAATGTCGCAGGAAGAATTGGCTGAAATTGCCGCAAAAATTGTTGGCGCTTTGTAAAATGTGGGATTGAAGTATTCTTTTTATTTTTTGACTTTATTAGGATTTGCTAAAACAAAATCTTCCCAGCCATTAAATTGTTTTCCTGTAGCTGTAATTTTATTTGAGCAGTTGAAATGGCAAACTGCAACTGCAAGTGCATCTGTTGCGTCAAAATATTTTGGCATTACATCAATTGCTAGCGTACTTTGCAGCATTTTTGCAACTTGTTCTTTCGATGCATTTCCTTTTCCGGTAATGGATTGTTTAATGCGGCGGGGACTGTATTCTATTATCTCGAGTTTTTGTTGAATTCCGGCTATTATTGCTGCACCTTGAGCGCGACCGAGTTTTAACATGGACTGCACATTTTTGCCATAAAAAGGTGCTTCAATTGCAAGTGCTTCGGGCTTGTATTCAGAAATATAGGCAGTAAGTTTTTCAAAAATAATTCCCAAACGCACGTAGTGGTCGTCGGTTTTTTTTAATTGGATAACGCCGTTAATTAATATTTTGATAGTATTTTTATCGGCACTAATGATGCTGTAACCCAATATATTTGTACCCGGGTCCACGCCCATTATTATTCGTTTTGAATTTAATTCTGCCATTATCGCGCTAACATTGAAAAATAAAAATAAAAAATCTCTGCTGTGGTCTGTCGCTATAAAAATAGCGGTTTTCGTTTTATTGATTTTTGCACTTTATAAACAATTGTATCATAATGCTGACTTGATGCAAATTCCACATTTATTGGAGGATAAAAATGCATCTGTTATTGTTTCTATTTTGTTTCTTTTGCTGATACTCATGTTTTTGAATTGGGGGTTGGAGGCATATAAATGGAAATTACTCATTCAAAAACTAAATCCTATTCGCTTTGTACGAACTTTCAAAGCAGTTTGGACAGGTGTTACCTTAGGACTATTTACTCCAAATCGTGTGGGTGAGTTTGGCGGACGCATTTTGTATGTGCCTCGAAAATTTCGAATTCAAGCTGTTATTGTTTCGCTTATTGGAAGTTTTAGTCAAAATCTCGCTACAATTATCACAGGTATCATCAGCATGATAATTTATATCTATCGCATTGAGGATATTGCTTCCTTTTTGTTTTTTTCTATCATTTTGGTGAGTTCTATCACGGTTTGTCTCCTGTTGTTGGCATACTATAATTTGGATGTAGTGATTCAAGTGTTTAAAAGAAGTAGATTTCTTAAACGCATTTACAGTTATACAGAAGTGCTTAAAAGCTACCATTCACGGGAGCTGAGCAAGCTTTTGATGCTATCGGTTTTGAGGTATTCTGTTTACACGGCACAGTATTTGATTTTTCTTAGGTTGTTCGGCGCCCAGATTAGTGTTTTCGACGGCGTAGTTGCAATAGGTGTTATTTATTTAGCACAAACAGTAGTACCAAGTTTCGCAATTGTAGATCTATTAACAAGATTGCCAATTGCAACATTAATTTTTTCGAATTATAATGTAAAGGTTGGCACTGCTTTAGCAGCTACATCGAGTATTTGGATTTTAAATCTGATAATTCCGGCAAGTTTAGGATATATTTTTATTTTTAAATATAACTTTTTTAAAAACAGACAATCATGATAAAACCATTAATAATTGCTTCACTTTCAATCGGGACATTATTTTCTAGTGGAGTGGATACGGATTATAGTTCCAATGTAATTCCTGCAGCAACAAATTGTGTTGTGCCTCATATGTCGTTTCAATCGGGCGAGTCGCTTACTTATAAAGTGTATTATAATTGGGGCGCAGTTTGGTTAAGTGGAGGTGAAGTCTATTTCAAACTTACAAATGAAGATTTTAAAGGCAATTCCGTTTTACACGCTTCGGGTGAAGCAAATAGCTATAAATCTTTCGACTGGTTATTTAAAGTGCGCGATAAAGTAGATACTTGGATGGATACTGAAACCTTGCAATCGTATAAATTTAGTCGCGATGTAAATGAAGGTGGTTATACATTTTATCGTTCTTATGATTGGGATAGAGAAAATAATATTATTTATTCTTTTCGCGATAATAAAAAAGGTAAACAAAGTACAAAAACTATTTCGAATGTTGACCCTTGTGGTGTGGATTTACTTTCAACTTTTTATTGGATGCGCACACTCGATTTAACAACTGCAAAAACAGGCGATAAAATTCATGTTAAAATGGCAATTGATGATGAAGAATATGATATGTATGTGCGCTACGATGGTAAAGAAGTATATGAAACTAAACTTGGAAAATTTAATTGCATAAAATTAAAACCCTTATTAAAAGAAGGCGATATATTTAAAGAAGGTGAAGGTATGACTCTTTGGTTAACGGATGATGAAAATAGAATTCCTGTGCGTATAGAATCTGATTTAAAAGTGGGTAGAATTACTTGCGATTTAAAATCTTATGGGGGAAATAAATATCCCTTTACTTCTAAAGTGAATTAAATAGCTCAAGAGCGACGCTTGCGCCTATTAAGGCCATTTTAATTAAGTAATTGATTGCATTCGCAATAGCCTGGATTGTAACGGAAACCCTCCCTGGCGTAGGCCGCCGGTAGGCAAGCCCACAGTGAGTGAAGCTCCGATAGTTATCGGAGAGGAGTTGAAGTGTAATTCCGATAGCTATCGGAATGTGAATGTAGTGGTCAGGGAAAATGTTTCTGCTCCAAATTTTATTTATAATTAATTACAACCTGCGCTTCATCGCAATTGAGCTCTACAGTTTTTCCAAATAATAAGGCGCGATTATCTTGTTGATGCCCGGCGGGGAATTGAAAACAAATGGGAATATTCAAATGATTTACGTGTTCGAGAATAATTTCTTCTGCCGTTTTTCCAAAGGGTATTGTGTTGTCTTTCATATCAGAAAGTCCGCCAACAATTAAGCCTGCAATATTATCCAATTTTCCGGCGAGTTTTAAACTCATCATCATTCTATCGATGTGATATAAATATTCATCTACATCTTCTAAAAATAAAATTTTACCTCGCGTTGAAAATCCATATTTTGTTCCGAGTAATGCGTATAAAATAGAAAGATTTCCACCCATTAATTTTCCTTGTGCTGAACCAATTTTATTTAATGGATGTGCGTCAATTAAATATGTTGGAGTTTCGCCAAATAAAAAATTACGCAAACTATTTAATGCTTCGTTGCTATTTGTTGAAAAATTTATAGCCATAGCAGAATGCAAAGTGGGAATTCCGATTTTATCTGTAATATGATTTAATAAAACAGTAATGTCGCTAAAGCCACAAATTAATTTTGGATTGAGCATGAATTGCGTAAAATCAATGGCATCAATTATGCGTAAAGTGCCATATCCACCGCGGGCGCATAAAATTGCTTTTATTTCGGGATTGTCTAAAAAAGATTGTAATTCTTTTGCGCGCAAATTATCGTCGCCGGCAAACTGATTGTATTTAGCACGCATTGTTTCGCCAAATACCGGATTTAATCCCCATGAGCGCAATACGGTTTCGGTGTTTTCTATTACCTCTTTCTCTACCCATCTTGCGGTTGAAAGCACTCCTATTGTATCTCCCTTTTTTAATGCAAGGCGTTTGAGCATATTATTTTTAATTTTGCAGTTCAAAATTGACAAAAACTTGCAACACCCCGAAAGATATTTAATAACATCAGCATTGCCTTATGCAAACGGTCCATTGCATATTGGTCATATTGCAGGGGCATATTTGCCTGCAGATATTTATGTGCGATACCTGAAAAGACAAAAACGCGATGTTGTATTTGTATGCGGAAGCGATGAACACGGTGCTGCAATTACAATTCAGGCAAAAAAGGAAAACACCACTCCTCAGGCAATTATAGATAAATATCATACTATAATTAAAAATGCCTTTCAGGGATTGGCAATTAATTTTGACATCTATCATAGAACTTCATCTGAAATACACCACGAAACTTCGAGTGCATTTTTTTTAAACTTATATAATAAAGGCGTTTTTGAGGAAAAGGAAAGCGAACAGTATTACGACGAAAAATTTAATCAGTTTTTAGCAGACAGATATATTATCGGAACCTGTCCGGTTTGCGCAAACCCGAATGCCTTTGGCGATCAATGCGAAAAATGCGGCAGCTCTTTGTCGCCCGACGATTTAATAAATCCCGTTTCAACTCTCAGCAATGAAACGCCTATAAAAAGAAAGACTACGCATTGGTATTTGCCGTTAAATAAATATCAAGACTGGCTTAGCTCTTGGATTATTGATGGAGAAGGACGAACTGAAGAATGGAAAAAGAATGTTTTAGGCCAATGTTCGAGCTGGTTGAAGCAAGGTTTACATCCGCGTTCAATAACCAGAGACCTTGATTGGGGTGTTAAAGTGCCACTACCCGATGCTGAAGGCAAGGTGCTTTATGTTTGGTTAGATGCGCCTATTGGTTATATAAGTGCTACAAAACAGTGG
>JBBRGZ010000226.1:0-4753 GCA_038223395.1 Chitinophagales bacterium | reverse complement strand
AGGAGATATTTATTGATATTGCGCATAGAAAAGCAAAGATATTTATAAAATTTACAAATTGCAGCACCTGTTTATCGTTAAAAAGTAACTGCTTACCGAAAAAACGCCCTTATTTGCTGTAGTATTGTTTTAAAGAGCCCTTTTGCAATATACTTTTGTTAAAAATTGAAAGCAATGAATATTATTAACGATCCCAATAATCCACAAAACAACACCGAACCGGAAAAGCAGAGGCGATTTGTGTTAACCGGTTTAGCGTTGATTACCCTAGGTGTATTATATTATCTTGAAAGAGTTGGGATTATTACTACGCAATTAGATTTTTTAGGCTGGGAATGGATTCTGATACTCATTGGAATTTTCACAGGTGAAAAAAGTAATTTCAGAGGTTATAGCTGGATGATATTAATTGGTATCGGATTGTATTTTAAGTTGGATGAATTATTTCCGCATTTTAATTTAAGAATATATTACGGGCCCTTAGCTTTTATTTTACTTGGTGCCTATTTTATATTTGTTCCTAAGTCGCGTTCGAGAAGGTCGCGTTCAAAATATAATAAATATCATGAGCAAACGAGAGAAAAGGGATTAGCTTCAGATAATGGACTTACGGATGATTATATTGATGTGGTATCGGTATTTGGTGGTGTGAATAAAAAAATGCTTACAAAACAATTTAAAGGCGGTGAAGCAATCAGTATTTTTGGTGGCACAGAAATAAATTTAATGCAGGCTGATTTTGAAGGGAAGGTGAAATTAGATTTA
This sequence comes from Chitinophagales bacterium, assembly GCA_038223395.1. Taxonomy (GTDB): domain Bacteria; phylum Bacteroidota; class Bacteroidia; order Chitinophagales; family BACL12; genus UBA7236. The sequence goes on along the minus strand of JBBRGZ010000226.1, from coordinate 3,988 downwards.
ACGCAAATTTTTGGTGGCTGCACTTTAATTATTCCACCACATTGGGACTTAAAAACAGAAGTGGTAAATATTTTCGGAGGCATGGAAGACAATCGCCCAACGCATAATGTGACTGTAGATCCAAATAAAGTAGTACTATTAAAAGGCACCTCAATTTTTGGTGGTATTGAAATTAAAAGTTACTAATTAATTGACATCTTGGCTAATAATTTACTCTCATCCGGAAAATTTCTTTTACCCTTTCTTATCAGTTGGGGTATTTGGATTATATTTCATGCGAGTTTTATTTATTGGTCAGATTTTGATTTATCTATTGCAGTTGTTGACAGTTTAATATTTAATGTAACACTCGCATCAATTTGTTTTCTGCAATTATTTATCATGCAATTTTATCTCCCAAAAAGAGAAAAAACAATTTATATCATTCTTACCGGAGGCATAATCGCCCTTATTGTAACCTTTACAAGTTCATATATTTTAATGTTATTATTTAAGGGGGATGCAGATTACATTTCATTTATAACAAAATCAAATCCCGTGCGCATTGGCATTGCATTTTTATTGTCAGCGTGCACGAGCATGATAAATATATTAATTACAACCTTAGAAACACAAAAAGAAAATGTGTTGCGCAAACACGAGGCAGAAAAACTCTCTAAAGAAGCTGAATTGTATGATTTACGCAGTCAGCTGCAACCACATTTTTTATTCAACAGTTTAAATTCAATCAGCTCGCTTGCAGGCTCAAAACCTGAGGAAGCACGCAATATGATTCAACAACTTTCCGATTTTTTGCGCGGGACCATTCGCAAAGACAATGCACAACTCATTGTATTACGAGAAGAATTAAATCATTTGAATTTATATTTCGAAATTGAAAAAGTGCGTTTTGGTCACCGACTAAAAACTGAAATTGTATTTGATGAAGAATGTGCAGAAATGAAAATACCCTCTTTATTATTACAACCCGTTTTAGAAAATGCCATTAAATTTGGATTATATGATACTTTGGATGCAGTTACAATTACGATTAACGCACACAAACAAAACAACGATTTAATTATAACTGTTACAAATCCTTTCGATAATCAAACGAGTCAACCTACAAAAGGAACAGGCTTTGGTTTAAATGCTGTGCAGCGCAGATTATATTTATTATTTTCACGCAACGACTTATTGCAGACACAATCCGAAAACAATATTTTTACAACCACAATTAAAATCCCACAACCCAAATGATTAAAGTTATTATTATTGACGATGAACCTTTAGCTCGCGGCATTGTGCGCGAATATTTAGAAGAACATCTTGATATTGAAATAGTTGCCGAATGTGGCGATGGTTTTGAAGGAGTTAAAGCAATAAGCACACACAAACCCGATTTATTATTTCTTGATATTCAAATGCCTAAAATTACAGGATTTGAAATGTTAGAATTGATAGAAGAAAAACCTTCCGTAATTTTTACAACTGCCTATGATGAATATGCAATAAAAGCTTTCGACATAAATGCCATTGATTATTTGCTTAAACCATTTAATAAAGACCGCTTTGAAAAAGCGATAGAAAAATGGAAAGCAACAAGGCATCCAATTGAAGATAAACAAATTGAAGCTGCTGCTGCAGTTATCGAAAATGACAATCAACCTCAGCGCGTTGTAATTAAGCTCAACAATAAAATAAAGATTATTCCTTTTAACGAAATTTTATTTTTGGAAGCAGCAGAAGATTATGTTTTTATACATACGGCTGAAGGCCGATACATGAAACATAAAACCATGATATTTTTTGAAAATGCTTTAGACAAAACGCAATTTGTGCGCTGCCACAGAAGTTATATTGTTGATGTACAACAAATCAATCGTTTGGAAATATACGAAAAAGATAGTCACGTTGCCATACTCAAAAGCGGAGCAAAAGTGCCTGTTAGTAAAAGTGGATACAGCAGATTAAAACTTGTGTTAGGTGTTTAAAGAATTTAGAATTGAACTAAATATTTATAAAAATTGTATGCGTTTTATTATACCAAGAAATAAGTTCAAAATAAACATCATACATCAGCAACAGCGGGTGCTTAAATCAATAAATGATAATAATTTAGGTAATGTTATATAAATGTATTACCTTTGTGCCCGAATGCTTTTTCAGCAGATTATTTTCAGGTTGTGTTCAGATGAAAAGATTAGAAAATCGCGAGAGAAGAAGCACTTTAATAAACAGATAAGGAGTTAAAACAATTAGAGAAGAACACTACGATAAAGGCAACCGCCGAATTTGTATCTGTAACTTTTTCCCACCTTATATAAATTACCAATTTTATAATGTCATTTGACAATTTACGACTCATTGAGCCTATACTTAGGGCTCTGAAAGAGGAGGGTTATACCACTCCTACGCCAATTCAGGAACAGGCAATTCCTATTGTATTACAAAAACAGGACTTGTTAGGCTGTGCCCAAACAGGAACCGGAAAAACTGCCGCCTTTGCTATTCCCATTCTGCAATTATTGTATGAACAGAAATCACAAACAAACACACAGCGCACAATTAAAGCCCTTATTTTAACGCCAACACGCGAATTAGCAATTCAAATCGGTGAAAGTTTTTCAGCTTATGGAAAATACACAGGTTTAAGTCACACTGTAGTTTTTGGTGGTGTTTCTCAATACGGACAAACACAGCAATTGAAACGCGGTGTTGATATCCTTATTGCAACTCCGGGAAGATTACTGGATTTAATGACGCAAGGATTTATTCGTTTGCATACAATTCAGTTATTCGTTTTAGATGAAGCTGATAGAATGTTAGATATGGGATTTATTCATGATGTTAAAAAAGTAGTTGCAAAATTGCCTACGAAAAAACAAACATTATTTTTCTCGGCAACAATGCCTGGCGAGATTTCATCGCTTGCAAATTCTTTATTAGTTAATCCGGCAAAAGTAGCAGTAACACCTGTTTCTTCTACAGTTGAAATTATTGACCAATCGGTTTATTTTGTAAACAGATCGAACAAAAAGAATTTGTTATTGCATTTATTAAAGGATGAAGCGATAGTTACAGTCTTAGTATTTACACGAACAAAACATGGTGCCGATAAGGTGTGCAAAGATTTAATTAAAGCCGGTATTAAAGCAGAAGCTATTCACGGAAATAAATCGCAAAATGCAAGACAATCTGCGCTTACAAATTTTAAAAATAAACGCACAAGAGTTCTTGTTGCAACAGACATTGCAGCACGCGGTATAGATGTAGATGAATTAACGCATGTAATTAATTTCGAAATATCGAATATATCAGAAACCTATGTGCATCGCATTGGCAGAACCGGAAGAGCTGGAGCAAGCGGTGTTGCAATATCTTTTTGCGATATGGAAGAAAAAGAATTTTTGCGCGATATCCAAAAATTAACAGGCAAAATTATTCCCGTTGTTGAAAAACATCCGTTTGTAATGAATGTGAATGACCCGGTTACTTTTGATGGAGAGAAAAAACCTTTTGCTAGAACATTTAATCGCAATTCTGCAAATGCAGGAAGAAGAAGTACAAGTGCAAGCAGAAATGGAAATCGCAGTGCAAATAATAGTGGCGCAAAACGTTTTGCTAATTAATTAATTACAAAACATTAAAAATAAAACAGCCGGAAATACATTGTATTTCCGGCTTATTTTTTTTGTAGCTGCTACTTATTTTGCCTTTTTAGCAATTTTTTCAGCACGCTTTTCCTTCTTTGTTTTTTCAGGTTTTTTCTTGGTTTCTTTAACGCTGTTTTTACCTTTTGCCATAATTGTAAATTTTGTACTGCAATTATACGTAAATCTTTAAATTGTGTTTCAACGAAATCCACATTTAACACACATTTCACTACTCACAACGAATACTGCAGTGATTGAAACCTTGTCACATGCGCTTGAAAAAAAATGTAAAATATATTTGTGTAATTGAAGCATAGCACCTAATATTGTATCGTGTTTTCATGGGGATAGCA
>JBBRGZ010000225.1:0-4756 GCA_038223395.1 Chitinophagales bacterium | reverse complement strand
TTCTTCATCTGCGTCAACCAATAAAATCCATTCGTTTGAAGCTTGAGGTATTGCTCTATTTTTTTGACTAGCAGAATTAACATATTCGCTTTTAATAATTTTGTTTGTATATTTTTTTGCCAGTTCAACAGTATTGTCGGTGCTAAAAGAATCCACAACTATTATTTCGTCGCACCAACATACCGATTGCAACACGCGCTCTATATTGTGTGATTCATTTTTACACGGTATTATGGCTGTTACTTTATGCATGCGCTACAATTAGGTCGTTTTCAGGTTGATGATTATCGTCAATATACTTTTTAATCAGGATTAAAAATACAAGATAAAACGCAGTTCCTATTTGAATTTCTAAAGTATGTTCCGCTAAGAAACTAATTATCATAATTGTAAAAAATACAGTGAACAATTTATTCTTGTATCTTTTTTTAGAAATCCAGGGATAAAAAATTGAAAAAATAAATAGGCATAATCCGATAACGCCTGTTGCTGCCATTAAGTAGATAAACTGATTATGCGGCAATTTTGATTTTACAAATTCGCTGCCTGCATGTTGCTGATATAAGGTATCCATTTCATTTTTTATGTCGCCTACGCCAACGCCAATTATCGGATTTTTTTCGGCAATTTGCCAACCGTACATAATGCTTAATAACCTTTGTGCATCGCTATGCTCGGGATGTAATTCACCTTTTTTAATTAGACTCATTTCATAATTAAAATAACTTACCCTGCTTTTTAAGGATGGAATATATTGTATAGAAGCAAATGCGAATCCAACAAGTAAAACAATAGCTAAAAATCCTTTTAAATATTCTTTTTTAGAAAATAGCCACTGAAAAATAACAATAAGTATTGCAATATATAAAGTAACAATCCCACTACGCACAGCAAAAATATGTATACAGATAATTAAAAAAACAATACATACGGTCAACACATTTTTTTCCTTTTTAGCGAAAAAATAAAAATTTTGTTTGCGTAAATATCCCCCAACAATAATTGCAAAAGCAACTTCTAAACTGAAGCGAATATGGTCGCGCATTGGAGCAGGAATGGGTTGACCTAAAGTGAGTTTATAATTAAGTGTTTCGTAGTGTGCGAGATAGTTGATAAGCACTACAACTGATGCGCCAACTATAGTATAAAAAAATATTGCGAGCCAGCGATTAAAATCTTTTGTAGTTAATTTTTTCACAGCCGAAAATCCGAGAGGTATAGCCAAAAAAGGCAATTTCATGCGACAGCGGTCAATCCAATAGCCGGTGTCCTGAGAATACAATCCGGAAAGCAGGTATACGAGAAGGATAGCTAAAAAGAGTTTATTTGAATTATCGGACCACCATGTTTTAATATTTTCGCCTGCTCGAATATTAATCAAGGCATTGCACATGATTGTGATTGTAGCTACACTTAAAACTACTTTTGAAGTAACAAGTCCTACTATTAAACCTAAAATTGCCAATGAGGCAAAAAAGTTATTTGGGAAAACCCTGAGTATAGATCGCATGCCGTATGTTGGTTCGTAAAGGTAGGGTCTATGTAGGCGTTGGTTTTTTTGTGGTTAATACTAATATTTTCAAAAGTATGTAATAATTGTTAAACAAGGTAATTTGAGAGAAAAAAGGATTTTTTTTGACGAGTAAGAGCAAAAGTCATAATTTTAGGCTGTGGAAAATGGAAAACTCGTAAAAAAGACAAAAGATCGCGTATTCAAGAAGGAGTTTTTACCCCATATGGATGCGTTGTACAACTTTGCTTTTCATCTTACGCTCAACGAAGATGATGCAAATGATTTGGTTCAGGAAACTTTTTTGAAAGCATATCGCTTTATAGACTCGTACCAGCAGGGTACAAATGCGAAGGCATGGCTATTTAAAATTCTGAAGAACGGATTTATTAATGAATACCGCAGAAAAACAAAGCAGCCTGCGCGTGTTGAGTTTGACGATATTGTGAGTTTTCACGATACCGATGAGGAAGGAAGATTGGAATACCTTGATTTGCGACAAGAATTGTTTCAGGGTATGCTGGGGGATGAGGTAACAAGGGCTTTAAATGAATTGCCTGTTGACTTTAAAACGATAATTCTATTGTGCGACATAGAAGAATTTTCGTATGAAGAAATTGCCAAAATAATTGATATCCCCATTGGAACAGTAAGATCACGCCTGCATAGGGCACGCAATATATTAAAGGAAAAATTACGTGATTACGCCCAAAAGGAAGGTTTTAAAGAAAATAGATAATATGGACCAACAGCTACCCAAACATGACTGCCGCAATTTTGTAGAGAAAGTATTTCTTGTACTCGACGGCGAATTACCTGAACAGGAACGCAACCTGTTTATTAAAGACATTGAGCGCTGTAAAGGCTGTCTTGAACATTATCATATCGAGAAGACATTTAAAGAATTTCTTGTTGCTAAAATAGAGCGCAAAGAATGTACTGAAAAATTAAAACAGGATATACTAATGCAGGTTAAAGCTGAGGACAAAAAATCTTAAAGTGGTTTAGGGCTTGATTCTGTTAAATAAACTAATTTTTGCATTTTAAAATTGAAAGTAAATAAAAGTTTCTGCATTATTCTTTCCAAGTAGAATTATAAAAGTTATCAATATAAAAATAAAGGTATACTTGTATTTAAAGTTGAAATCTTTCCGCAAAAATACAGAGAGGATAAATAAAATACTCACAAAACAACATATTGCAAAATCATAAACAGAAAATCCATTTAACATATTTTTTTCTGTAAAATTGAATTCAAAAAATAATTTTTTGTAAAAAAGGATAGCTTCATCAAATCCTTTGGTTCGAAAAACTACGCCGCTTAATAACATCAAATGAAATGTCCACATGGTTAAAAATATTTGACCAACCTTTGATGTGAATTTTGGTAAAAATGAAATTCTTTTATAGATTGCTTGTAATACTGCCAGAACTCCATTAATTAACCCGAAAACTAAAAAATTTAAGCTTGCCCCATGCCAGATACCAATAATTAAAAAAATAATTATGGTATTTACATATATTCTCCAATATGCTGTAACTCCCTTGTTTAAGGGAATAAAAATATAATCCCGTATCCAATGCGTAAGCGTTATATGCCACCGATTCCAATATTCAGCAATACTTTTGGAGAGATAAGGCTGATTAAAATTTTCGCTGAGATTAATCCCAAATAATCTTGCAGATCCAATTGCAATATCGCAATAGCCGCTAAAATCTGCATATAACTGTACAGCAAAAAAGAGCAAGGCTACATATAATTGTAATCCATTTGCTGTTGCGATATCACCGAAGGTAAAATTAACAAATTGGGCTACGGTATCAGCAACTACAACTTTTTTAAAAAATCCCCAAACAATTCGAATAATACCATATTCAATATCTTCAACTTGTAATTTAACCTGTTTCTTAAATTGGGGTAATAATTGATTTGATCGCTCAATAGGTCCGGCAATCAATTGAGGAAAAAATGAAACATATAAAGCAAAATAGCCGAAATGTTTTTCCGGTGGTGTTGTCTTTCTATAAACATCTATTAAATAACTCAGCGATTTAAATGTATAAAAGGAAATTCCAATCGGTAATAATAAATCAACCGTATCAAAGGTTGGCGTATTTTCACCGGTAAAAATTAACCATACAGTATCACTAAAAAAATTAAAATATTTGAAGAAAAATAAGATTCCGACATCGGCTACAATTCCAATGGTAAGAAGTATTTTTCTTTTATGCTGGCTTTTTTCGCCTGCAATCATATAGCTGAGGTACCAACAAATGGCGGTAGAACTTAAAAGTAAAATACCATAAACCGGTTTAAATGTCATATAAAAAAAGTAACTTGCACTTAACAACAAAACCCAACGGAGGCGAAAAGGCATCAAATAATAAAGCAGAATTGTTGCCGGTAGAAATATGAGAAATTGAATTGAGTTAAATACCACGAGCGTAAATCTGCTGAAAATTATTTATATTTAAAAATTCCATAATATTGTCCCATGAACCGCGAAGACATACGATTTGCAATAACAGGAATATTCGGTAAAGTTTTTAAAGAACCGAACTTAGTTTTAAAGGACGAATATTCGGCTACAGATTTTGAAAAATGGGATTCTATAAATAATATAATCATTATTTCAAGGATTGAAAAACACTTTAAGATACAAATTGAAACGGGCGAAATAATCGAATTACGCAACATCGGAGGTTTATTGAATTTGATAGAATTAAAACTCGTATAAAATGGAAATGAGTGGTTTACCTATTCACGATTTAATGGGCTTGGAAATTGTTGCAACCGGCTCTGCGTTCCCACCGGAAAATTGTTTGGTAACCAATGAACAAATCCACAAATTAAAATTTGGGAATAACTGGAAAAAAGTTTTTCAAGAAAAGAATTACGATAGAAATTTTATTGAAAATGAGTATGGTTATGTAAATAGATATTGGACACACACACCTGGCACTCCTGTAGAATCTAAAGAAATGAATTCCGCTGATCTTTTAGAAGCAGCCGCGTTAACGGCTATTAAAAATGCAAACATCAACCCACAACAGATTGGATTATTTATTGCAGTAACAGTTACCTCGCCGCATTATACAAATAGTATGGGGACCTTTGTTGCCGGCAAACTGGGATTAACATGTCCGGCTTTTGAAATAAAAACAGGTTGTGCTTCCTCTGTTTATGCTCTAGTTTTGGCGGCACAATTTATTAAAACAGGCACTCAATATGTGTTAATTGCATCA
>JBBRGZ010000224.1:0-4792 GCA_038223395.1 Chitinophagales bacterium | reverse complement strand
CCCTACAATGGCTCCCGTTTTAATTGCTTCGAGAGTAGCTTCCAATAATAATTTTTCCTGAAATGGGTCACCAACCTGAACAGAAGGCAGGTCTTCGTGACTATCATCGCGTAAATCGCCACTGGCAAAACTTGCACCGTGAATACCATCTTTACCCGTTGCACTTCCTACAATATAAACCGGATTACCAACGCCTTCAGAAATTGCAGAAACGGTTTCTCCCACTTTTACAATTCCAACACTCATTGCATTCACGAGAATATTTGTGTTATAACAATCCTCAAAATACACTTCGCCGCCAACAGTTGGAACACCAAAACAATTGCCGTAATCGCCAATACCTTTTACCACACCTTTTACTAAATGCTGTGTTTTTTTGTTTTTTATATTGCCAAATCGCAGCGAGTTGAGCGAACAAATAGGGCGGGCCCCCATTGTAAAAATATCTCTGTGAATTCCACCAACTCCGGTAGCAGCGCCTTGGTAGGGCTCAATTGCAGAAGGGTGATTGTGACTTTCAATCTTAAATGCGCAACCTAATCCATCGCCAATATCAATTAAACCTGCATTTTCTTCGCCTGCTTCAACTAACATTTTTTTGCCGCTGCGTGGAAGCGTTTTTAATAGGGTGATGGAGTTTTTGTAACTGCAATGTTCGCTCCACATGACACTGAAAATACTGAGTTCAGTGAAATTTGGCGTACGACCAAGAATTTCTTTAATTTTTTCAAATTCTTCTTCTAAAATACCAAGTTGCTTGGCTTGTTCTAAGGTTGCGAGTTGTTCTGACATGATTTTAATTATGATACAAATGTAAGTTGGAAAGGGGAAAGAATTGGGTGAAATTTTCAGAATTTTGTGAATAAATAAACATTCCACTCAATAATAGGTATAATTCACATCGAAAATCTAGCACTTTATACATTAGCTTAGTACTTATCAATACTTAAATGTAATTTTGAGTAATGTCAAACGCAAAGTTGAAGAAACTTAAAAAAATTAGTGCTTATTCTACCTCGGCGATTGCATTTTTAATGCTTTGTTCCGAAGCAAATGGAGAGATAATTTATAAAGATATCGATCCGGATATTGACCTAGATAATCTCAACCTTTTTTCGCTAGATTTTAATGAAGATGGATTTGTTGATATACAATTTGAATTAAATGAATTTACATATGGGTTTTCTGTAAGTTCGACTTATGGATATGATTTTCAATCAACATACCGCCGACATCAATTTTTAATTCATGATTTTGACGCCGTGGTAAATAATCCGCTTTTGCCAATGGAATTTGGCGCTGCAGTGTTAAATGAAGGATTTGAAATTGGAGGTTTTAATGATTGGAATACATTAGATTCCGTTGCACTTGTAAATTTCAAATATGAATTAAATGAATTTGTATACGATTATGATACATGGTTACAAGATGACCTTTATATGGGTATCCGATTCCTAATTGATGGGCATTATCATTTTGGATGGGTGAGATTGAGTTTTAATTCTAATTCCAATCCGATTTCCAATAGAGATCATTTATACATTCATGATTATGCTTATGAAAGTTTACCTGAAACTCCTATTATAATTGATGAACCCTCTGCTTCAATGGCAAGAAATCTAGTTTTGACAGATGAAGGGGAAACTAACACTGCAAATGACTTTGTCCTTAGTTTTTCAAAAGGACGTGATGAATCAACAATTAGTGAATATCGAGTTTTTATGTATACTACTTATGTTGTAGAAAAACCTACTAAAGAAGAATTAGAAAATTATTCTTCATTGTATTACAGCTCAGTTTTACCAAATGGAACTGATCAAAAAATTCAGTTTTCTAATACGGTTCTTGATCTTAGTGGAGAATTACTTACGCACAATAAAACCTATAATGCAATAATACTTTCAGTTCCTAAAGGACCAAACACTTTAACGAGTGATATATCATTACCTTCTAACCATCAAAGTATTATTAAAAACATAGCTCCAATTGTTGATATAGTATATTTAGTTCAAACTGATAATACGTGCAGTTTATCAGATTTCAATATCAATTTTACTGCCCAAAATTCCAAACTTGGAATATCTGAATACAGAATTTATCTTACTAATTCTAACTTCTACTTTGAAGTAGATAACGTAAGCGAAGAGTATTATCAGGTGGTTTATCCTCACGATGAACTTAACTATTCTATTCAGCTTTCTCCTGATATTAAAATACTTGGGGATATTGAGCCTCACTTATTTGAATATTATGAAGCAACTGTTGTTTCAATGCCTGACAACATATCAACCAGTATCGAATCCTATAGCGAAAGTGATTTATATAGATTAAATTGTAATCAAATTGACTTACAACCTTGGGCAAGTGATGGAAGAAATACTGGAAATTCAAGTGATATTAAAGTACAATTTGATGCTTATCCCTTTGAAGAAAATATTTTATATTACAAAATAGCTGTTGTAAAAAATACATCCTTATCCACTTTTGATATTGGTACAGCTAAAAGTCTTAAACCTACTGCATCACAAAGAGTTTATACTGGAAAACCGGTTTATGATTTTTATCTGGATGATAATAGACTTGATTCAGATTATGAACCGATTGTAGAAGGCATTGATTACTCAATTGTTATAGGTTTAGTTGGAGATAATTTTGGAATGACTCTTTCATTGCCATCTAATACATTTAGAATTGACAGTATTGATAACAGTTCTCTCCAATTCGATGAAAATATCTTAACTATTACAGAGGGTGTCTATCCAAAATCAACCCTCCGGATTTATAATATGTTAGGACAAGTTGTTTTTAATCAAGAGATTTTATATGGTGAATATATTTTGGATCTTAATTATTTAAAAACGGGTATCTATATTATAGATTACAATACTGGTTTTGATTCTAAAATTAAAAAAATATCAATTCGCCATTAATTGATAGGTTGGGCCTCTTCTCTTCCTAAAAATGGTAATTCTAGATATCAATACACCTTAAGTTTTGGTGAAATTCAGGAATGCAAACTGTATCTTTGATTTGTGCTATCACAAGTCGTCCTTTTTATCTGGCTCTCCGTATTTTTAATCTGCATTTATAAATGGCAGTTTTTTTCTGTTGCAGGGATATCAAAAATCGTATTAATTGCTGCATTTCTTTTCAGAATTATTTTGGGCTGCAGCAATTTTTATATTTGGCAAAATGTAATTGGACACGGCGATAGTTTGCGCTATTTTAACGACAGTAAATTGGTTTATGCAACTTTAACCGAGCATCCATATGATTTTTTAAGACTGGTTTTTGGATATTATACAAATGGAGCACCTGAAGGGTTGCAGCAATATTTAACAGGAGGTACTGTTGCACTTTCTGTGCCTGAATATCACATGGTGCGTATAAATACGTTATTGAATATATTTTCGTTTGGAAATCCTTATGGCAATATTATTTTGTTATCCTTTATTTATTATATCGGATTAATTGTTTTGCTGAAAACACTCGTTAAAGCGAAACTTATACAATCTTTTTCCAACCTTCAACAAGCCATTATTTTATTTCTTCCCTCTCTTGTATTTTGGAGTAATGGATTATTAAAAGAAGGCCCAACTTTGCTCTTGCTGTGCATCATAATTATACAATGTTTAAACCTGGAACAACGGTTTGAACTTAAAAGAATAATTTGGATGTTGGTTGCATTATTTTTTCTGCTGCTAATTCGCGACTATGTGCTGGTATTGATTTTGCCAAATTTGGTTGTTTGGTTTATTGTTAGAAAAACACCTCAATCTGCTATGCGCATTTTTTTACTTTATAGTATGTCAATAATGCTCATTTTATGTTTGAGTGCTTGGTTTCAACCGCGACTTAATATTGTTTTATGGCTTAAAAGTGAACAACATTATTTTTTAAGTGAACCTACTGATCCTGATTATAATTTTAAACCACTGAGTGGAAGTATTGAAGATATGTTGCAGAAAGTGCCCTATGCAATTAATAATGTTTTTTTTAGACCTAATATTATTAAAAGTGATAACTTATTTCGTATTTATCAATCATTTGAATTGATGGGAATATGGATTTTTTTAGGATATTGTTTTTTTAAAAGAAAACGTAAAATTGTTATTTCGGCAACACTCATGCTGATGTTTGTTTTTTCGATAGAATTGCTATTTGCTTACGGACTTATTTCCTTCGATGCAGATACACTTTCTCGATACAGAAGCATCCCGATTTTTTTCCTTTTACTTCCCGCGCTTATCTTGTTGAATGATTCAAAATCTACTAAATCAGGCGAAAAAGCAAATTCAAAAGCATAATACCAATTTTGCGGTATAATTGGGTATTTAAAACACTTTTGGCTTTGCAATCTCAATTCTGCCTTTATATTTGCCATTGTTTAGAATAAATCTAAATAATGAAAAGAAACCTTAGCTCCATATTTGTCCTTGTTATCGCTACTTCTCGCCTTGCTGCGCAGGAGGATTCGGTGAAGCAAAGTATATTTTCTAACCTCGAACTGCATTGTTATGGCGAACTTACATACAACGTTTTTAACTGGGAAACCTATCCCGACAAACGGAACAATTTCGATTTGAACCGAATAACCTTTGCACCGGAATATCATTTTAGTCCCAAAATAACATTGAAGATGGAAATTGAATTCGAACACGGTGGAACGGGTTCAACTTTAGAATTTGACAAATTTGAAGAGTTTGGCGAATTTGAAATGGAAATTGAAAAAGGGGGAGAAGTATTAATTGAAGAACTTGAATTTTCTTTCGAGCCAAGAAAGTGGTTAGAA
>JBBRGZ010000223.1:0-4803 GCA_038223395.1 Chitinophagales bacterium | reverse complement strand
AATACCTTCAATACTTGCTTCCACGGCAGCGCTCATCGTGCCCGAATAAATAACATTTATTGATGAATTTGAACCGTGGTTTATTCCTGAAACACAGAGCTCCGGTTTTTTATGCAAAATTTTATCCTTAGCAAGTTTAACGCAATCAACCGGAGTTCCACTGCAGGAATATGCTTCAATATCTCCAAATAGGTCTACTTTTTTTAAACGCAACGGATCATTTAAAGTAATTGCGTGACCCATGCCGCTTTGAGGCTTATCGGGTGCTACAACTACCACCTTTCCCAACGGTCTTACTGCATCAATCAATGCGCGAATTCCGGCAGAATGAATGCCATCGTCGTTGGTAACTAAAATTATGGGTTTGCTGTTTTCCGACATGTATAAAAATTAATAGTAGCCTTACAGCTTTAAACGAAAATGCAGTTAAAACTATGCGGTAAGCAGTTAAATTAATTATTATTTATTTGTTCTGCTGCTATTGATTGTTGCGTGTTATTATTTTCAATTGCTCCTATAAGAGGTTGCATTTCTACCGGAAACATACCGTTATTAGACCTGTAAGAACCGATATTATAAATTATTCTATCTAAATATCCTTCTTTAGAAATTTTAATCGCCATATTAGAATTTTTTAACAGACTGATATCGCCCATTCCGTATTCATCAGTTTCGCAAATGGGTTCTGATTTTGGACCTTCAACAAAAGTTACGCGCGCTTTAGAAATTGGTTTTAAATTAGCGCCATACACATATAATGTAGTAAGAATATGCGCTTCGCTTACCGTATAAATATCATCAGAACCAACTCCACCGGCTCTGTTAGAAGTAACAAATCCTTTTCCATTACGCATAATTACACCAAAATCATCGGCAGCTGAATTGAGTGGCTTACCTGCATTTTGAGGAACTGTCCAATGGTCCCCTTCACGTATGGCAGTAAAAATATCCAATCCTCCAAACCCGGGTAAATAATTACTTGAAAAATATAATTTACCATCAGGATCTAAATATGGAAAAAGCTCATCGCCGCCACTATTAATTACCGGTCCTAAATTTTTAATGGCACTCCAGCCTGAACCTTTTTTCTGCACGAAATATAAATCTGTTCCACCATAACCTCCCGGCTTGTCTGATGCAAATATTAAAATGCTCCCATCTACCGAAATAGTAGATTGACCAATAGAATAATTTTTTGAATTAAAAGGCATTGGTTTTGGCGCATAAAATTTATTCCCAATATAATCGGAATAAAACATCTCTAATTTTACTTGTTTATCTTTTGATGCGATAGTTCTGTTTTTGTAGTGATTGTTTCTTGTAAAATACAGTACCTCATCCTTTGGATTATAACAAGGCGATGCTTCATGATATTTGCTGTTTACGCTTTTACTGAGTGGCGTTTTTGACCAGGTTGTGTCATTTTTCCATTCGCAATAATACAAGTCATAAAAAGGCATTCCTGTGCCCGCATTAACTTCATCACCGCCACCTGATGAAAATATGATTCCTTTTTTAAAAAAGGTTGGTGTTATATCAGAACCTGTTGTGTTGATATTCAAATTTTTTAACACATATTCCGGTGTTTTATCTTCATTTGCCATAGCCCAATCGCAGGTTGAGGCTAAATAAAATCCTTCATCATCGTAAGCGCCATATTTTAAATAATATGCTTTCGCAGATTTATACTTTCCATTACTCTTTAATAAATTGGCATAATTTAGAATTAAATCTTCGCTTGCAAGTCCTTGTTGAATAATAATTTCATACCAAAATTCCGCTTCAATTGTCATATTCATTTCTCTATAACATTCAGCAAGTTTTAAATTGATATCGTAATCGTAGGTTTGTTGCAGATATGTGAGATAAATTTCAGCAGCATCGCTGTAAACTCCATTTTCGTATAATTTATCGGCGCGTTTTAAATAATCTTCTTGCGCAAAAATAAATTGCGACACCAAAACACTCAAAAACACCAAAATTAGTTTTAATTTATACATAAGCAATTATTTCAGAAAAATCTTGGATTTTTTATGTTTGTTTTATTTTTATGAAAGCGGTAAACCAAAAATACTTCATGCGAAGGTCCAAAAAAAGCAGCGTCGTTTCCAAGCACTGAATTATAAGAATATCCTAAACCGGCATCTTGATTTTGCAAAATATCGGTTGACGTAAACATGTATTCAGCAACGAATGAAAAGCTATTGTTTGTTCTATATCCTCCACCAACTAATAATGTATTATACAATATCAGGTTCATGTTTACATCTGCTTGCGATGGAATATTATTTCCGATTTTTAACATTGCATCGGGTTTAATCGAAAAATTGTCGGTAATTTTTAATAAAACACCAATTGTTGCATAAGTATTAGTTGTCTGATTAAAAATATCATCATATTCTTTGCCGACATCTGATGTTGAAACATTTTTATCAGTAAGTATTGTTGGAGTTGAAACGCCCAAATAAAAATTATTGCTATGCAAATAGATCCCTGCACCAAAATTTGGTTTGATATAACTATCTACCTTTCCTCCAAAAGCAGGATCACCATCCTTAAATGCATCTAACTCTGCATAATTAATTGAATAATTAGTGAGTGAAGCTTCCAAGCCAATAGCAACAACAAATTTTGTATTCAAATGTGCGCGATAGGCATAATCAAATGCAAAAGCAGTTGCGTTTGTAGCGCCAATTTTATCGTGATAAATTTTTACTCCTAAACCCACTTTATCGTTAGACACCGGCAAATGCGCAGTAAAAGATTGTGTTGTAGGAGCGCCAAGCATATTTGAGGTATGCTGATGAACAAAAATATTTGTTTCGAAGGCATTTTTACTTCCGGCATAGGCAGGATTAAAAATGAGTTGATTAAAATGATACTGATCGTATAGCGGCAGGTTCTGTGCGAAAACCGAACGCGATAAAACCGTACTCATTAAAATGGCAAACAGAGTTAAACTTTTTCTCATCTTTTTATAACTATAAATCCGGTTAAGGGATCAGGTAATGTATCAAGTCGTAAAATATAAAAATATGTGCCTTCAGGAACATCACCTTCAGCGGAAACAAATGTTTTATTCGATTTCCCATTCCACATTTTAATATCATTATCAGTTTCGTAAACAAGGCTGCTCCATCTATCAAATATTTTCAAATTATATTTCGGAAAGTTTTCAATTCCTTCAATATCTAATTCATCATTAATACCATCGCCATTGGGTGAAAAAGAATTAGGAACATACACCGGAACATCAACAATTGAGGCTTCCGTTATTTTAACATGCACAAAAGCAGTATCGCAAAGCGAAGGAATATTATTATCACAAACCACATAAGTAAAATCATCAACTCCAACAAAATTTGCTCTATAGCTTATTGTATTTGTTGCCGAAATTTCAATATCTCCATCAGCACCAACAAGAATTAAATCTGTAATAAATAATGCATCTGCATCTCCATCAAAATCGTTTATTAAAACATCAAAGTCGGAATCAACATTTACATAAATATTAAAGGTATCGTTAACCGCTGCCGGTTTATTAAAATTAGTTGATAATACATTTACATAAACTACACCTGTGTCGCAATAAACATCAGAACCCAATTTACATACCCGATATATTATAGTATCCATACCAATCCAATTGAGTGCGGGTTCATAAAAAATATATTCGCCAACCAATGGAAATAAAGGTAAAATTGTTGTTGTTCCGGGATTTGCATCATCAATAATTTCAAATTCCAAACCTTGTTCATCTACATCAATATCATTTAAAAGTAATTCGATATTAAAAGGAATATTAATAAATGTATTGACATTGTCGTCAATTGCAATTGGTGCATCGTCAACAGAATCAATATCAACCATAACAGAAGCTGAGCCACATTCTAATGGATCGGTATTAGCACAAATTGTATATTCAAAATCGTCTGTTCCAGCGTAGTTTGCATCAGGTGTGTATAGAATCCAATCGTTTACATCATCAATTATTGCAATACCATGGCTCGGCGCAACTAATATTTCCAAATAAATATCAAGCTCGCCTGTAAGATTAATGTCGTTGCTTTTAACATCAAAAACAGCACCTGCATAGTCTTCAATAATATTATAAGAATCTGCTCCTGTAATCCAAGATTGAGCATTTGCTGCAAAAACTAGTGTAAATAAATATACAAACAGCAGCGCAGATTTCAGAATACCTCGTTTAAACATCATTCAAAATTAAAAATTTATTCTTCATTTAAAAACGGATAACGGTAATCTGTTGGTGGATTAAATGTTTCTTTAATAGAACGCGGCGATACCCAGCGCAACAAATTGAGTATGGAACCTGCTTTATCATTGGTTCCTGAGGCTCTTGCACCGCCAAATGGTTGCTGTCCTACAACTGCTCCTGTTGGCTTATCATTTATGTAAAAGTTACCTGCAGCGTGTTTCAATTTTTCCGTTGCACGGATAATTTCATATCTATCCTGCGAAAATATTGCTCCC
The DNA here is from genome assembly GCA_038223395.1 of Chitinophagales bacterium. Classification (GTDB taxonomy): domain Bacteria; phylum Bacteroidota; class Bacteroidia; order Chitinophagales; family BACL12; genus UBA7236. Next base: position 309 of record JBBRGZ010000223.1, on the reverse strand, counting down.
GTTAATGCGTAAGGAGAAGTTGTGTTTACAATTTCTAATGTTTCTTCCCATTTATTCTCATCGTAAACATAAATCGTGAGCACCGGACCGAAAATTTCTTCACACATGCTTTTATAATTTGCATCTTTCGCTAAAATAATTGTGGGTTCAATATAATAGCCTTTAGATTTATCAAAATTTCCTCCTGAAACAATTTCAAGTCCGTCTTTTTTAGCCTGAGCAATGTAACCTGAAATGGTATCAAACGCTTTTTCGTCTATAACAGCATTGATAAAATTTGAGAAGTCGTCAACAACACCCATTTTCATG
>JBBRGZ010000222.1:0-4809 GCA_038223395.1 Chitinophagales bacterium | reverse complement strand
ATTAAAATTCTGTTATCAGGAAAATGTTTTAAAATTCCTATCACACTTTTTTCTAATTCCTCATCATTAATTACAATCCGCATACGCTGTCCGCCTAACACATAACTTGGTCGCACCAAAACCGGATAACCAATGCGATGTGCAACTTCCGTTGCTTCCTCAACATTTGTTGCAGCGCCATATTCGGGATAAGGAATTCCTAATTCTTTTAATAAATCAGAAAATCTTCCACGGTCTTCGGCAATATCCATATTATCGTAAGAGGTGCCTATTATTTTTATGCCTTTTTCGTGCAATTGTTTTGCAAGTTTTAATGCTGTTTGTCCTCCTAATTGTACTACCACGCCTTCGGGTTGTTCGTGTTCAATTAATTCCCATAAATGCTCCCAAAAAACAGGCTCAAAATAGAGTTTATCTGCAATATCAAAATCGGTAGAAACAGTTTCGGGATTGCAGTTTACCATTATCGCTTCATAGCCACTTTCTTTAATGGCTAGTACTCCATGCACACAACAATAATCGAATTCAATGCCTTGGCCAATTCTATTTGGACCGCTGCCTAAAACGATTATTTTCTTTTTATCACTTTTAACACTTTCATTTTCATCCTCAAAAGTGGAATAATAATAAGGCGTTTTTGCTTCAAATTCTGCAGCGCAAGTATCTACTAATTTGTATGTGCGTTTTATGCCTAAATTTCTTCTGTAATTATACACTTCTTCTTCAGTACAATTGCCTACGGTATTTGCAATTTGTATATCGCTGTATCCCTTTTGTTTTAATTCAATCATTAATTTTTTGGGGATATTATTTAATTGATAGCGGCGTAATTCTTTTTCTATTTTAACTAATTCCTGAATTTGCATTAAAAACCAAGGGTCAATTAAACTTTGGTTGTGAATTGTGCGCACAGGCACTCCCAAATCCATCGCTTTTTTGATATTAAATATCCTGTCCCAATGTGGTTTTGCTAAACTCTCAATAATTTCTTGACTTGATTTATAAAATCCCTTTTCACCACTTAATCCTATTTTATTATTTTCTAAACTCTGACAAGCTTTTTGTAATGCTTCTTGAAAACTTCTGCCAATGCTCATCACTTCTCCAACACTTTTCATTTGTAGTCCTAAAGTATCGTCTGCTCCCGGAAATTTATCAAAATTCCAACGCGGCATTTTTACAACTACATAATCTAAAGCCGGTTCAAAAAATGCTGAAGTTGATTTTGTTATCTGATTGCTTAATTCATTCAAATAATAACCAATTGCGAGTTTGGCTGCAATTTTTGCAATTGGATAACCTGTTGCCTTGCTTGCCAATGCACTCGAACGCGAAACGCGTGGATTAATTTCTATTGCAATTAATTCTTCGGTATAGGGATTTTGTGCAAACTGTACATTACATCCTCCCGCAAAATTTCCCATTGCGCGCATCATTTTTATTGAAAGATTGCGCATATTTTGATAACTGGAATCACTCAAAGTCATTGCCGGAGCAACAGTAATCGAATCTCCTGTATGCACACCCATCGGATCGAGATTTTCGACTACACAAATAATGGCAACATTATCATTTGAATCGCGCAAAAGTTCAAGTTCAAATTCCTTCCATCCCAAAACAGCCTTTTCAACTAAAACTTCATGCGTTGGCGATGCAGTTAATCCGCGCATTAAAGCAGCATCCAACTCATCCTTATTTTGAACAAAACCGCCGCCTGTTCCGCCAAGTGTAAATGAAGGGCGAATTACAAGAGGAAATCCAATTTCCTGTGCAAACTCTTTTCCTTCTAAAAACGAATTTGCAACGTGACTTTTTGCTACTCCAATACCGAGTTCCACCATCAACTGTCGGAACAACTCTCTATTTTCTGCTCTGTCGATGGCTTCAATATCAACCCCAATTAAACGCACATTATATTTTGCCCAAATTCCGAGTTCAAAGGCTTCTTTGGCAAGATTTAATGCCGTTTGTCCGCCCATAGTTGGCAAAATCGCATCTATTGGAGTACCTTTTTCAATATTTTCAACAATTATTTTTTCTAAACTTCCTGTATTGAGGGGCCAGAGATAAATCTGGTCTGCCGTAACAGGGTCTGTCATAATAGTTGCGGGATTTGAATTGATGAGCGAAACGGTTATTCCCTCTTCACGCAAGCTGCGACTCGCCTGTGAGCCTGAATAATCAAATTCGCAGGCTTGTCCAATAATGATGGGACCGCTGCCAATAATCAAAACATGTTTTATCGAATTATCTTTCGGCATTCTTTAATTTTTAATACGGAAACTGAAAAAAGGAGTGTTTGGACAACAGTCGGAAAGGAAATCGTATTTAAGTAAACAGGTAACTGCATCTTAAAGGGCAAAGATAGCATAGTACGACCTGTTTTTTAAGAAAGTGAAATTGTTGTGGAAAAGTTATTCGAGATTTATTAACCCAACTTTATCAATAAGCAAATAAAAATCAACTAACCTTTTGATTTAGTTGGGTTTAACCTGAATAACAAACGATTGGAAACAGCTTGTTTTTTACTTGAAACAGCTAAACTTATTGCATATTTCAGTATTTTACTCCTGCTGTTGTTTATTCAGGTCCACTTTCTCAAACACATCCTTGGCTTTTGGTGCATTAACGCTCAATACAAACAACATTTGCCTAATTTTGATACAAATGCCAGTAACAGATTCCGGATATATCGCCTTTAGGCATTCTCAAATTCACTATATCCGCTTCGGTTCCGGGCCAAAAATTCTATTTGCTTTTCATGGATTTAGTGAAAATTCGGAAAGTTTTTTGGTTTTAGAACCGGCTCTTGGCAAAAAATACAGTGTAATTGCTATTGATTTACCTTACCACGGCAATTCAAAATGGCTGGAACCCGGATTTTTTTCTACTGACGATTTAATTGAACTCTTTGCTTCGTTTCTCAAAAAATTTTCTGTTGACCGCTTTTCAATTTTAGGATTTAGCATGGGAGGGAAGTGTGTATTATATATAGTAAAAAGTTATGCAGAAAAAATAGATGAACTGATATTAATGGCAAGCGACGGTATTAAAACAAATAAATTATACAATGTTGCTGTTTACCCGAAATGGGGCAGAAGCTTATTCAAAACCACAATTAAATATCCCGGATGGTTTTTTGTTTTTATTAAAACCGCAGGTCGCCTGAAATTAATTACCCCTTGGTTGCATAAATTCACTTTCAACCACATGGAAACAAAGGAAAAACGACAAAGATTATACGATACTTGGATAAGTATGGGAAGTTTTAATCCGGATATTGAGGTTGTAAAGGAAGAAATAAATGCAAATAAAATTACAACGCTTTTGTTTTTTGGTGTGCGCGATGAGGTGATTCCTATATCTGTCGCCAATTATTTTGCTGAAGATTTGCGAAATTGCACGCTTATTAAACTTGACAGAGGACATTATTTTATTGATGAAAGGTTAATTCCTCCACTTCAAAAGGAGATAGACACGCTTGAATAAGATTTTTGGCCTGAAAAATTTCCTTTCCCTAAATAAATCTTTAAATAATTGGAGAACTTGATTGTTTTAACGCCCATTTTCCCGAAATCAAGCAATACATTTGTAACATGTTAGAAATCAGTATCGGTATAGGTGTTTTTACAGTTCTTTATATCATACTGATATTATATTTTTTATCAGGCTGGTTAAAATTAAAGGAATATGAACCATCCAAAAAACTTGCATCAACTAAAGTAAGTGTAGTTATCCCTGCAAGAAATGAAGAAAAAAATATCGTCAATTTATTAAACGATTTGCGCGATCAGCAATATCATCCTGATTTATTTGAGATAATTATTGTGGATGATTTTTCTTCCGATAAAACAGTAGAATTGATACAACAATTAAAAATAAAAAACGCACGCATCATTTCTCTTGCCGAACATTTTCCCAACAAACAAGCATTAAGAGCAAACAAAAAAGCAGGTATTCAACTCGCAATTGAACAAGCAACCGGTCAGCTTATTGTAACTACCGATGCCGATTGTCACGTTGGAAACAATTGGCTAAATACTTTAGTGCATTATTATGAAGAACACAATCCTGTAATGATTGCCGGTATGGTAAATTATTATCCAGATACGAGCTTTCTTGGTAAATTTCAAACCCTCGATTTTTTAAGTTTGGTGGGTATTGCTGCGGCATGTATTCAAAATGGATTTTACAATTTATGCAACGGCGCAAATTTGGCGTATACAAAAGAAGCATTTTTAGCTGTTGAAGGATTTAAAGATATTGACCACCTTCCGAGCGGCGACGATATGATGCTGATGCACAAAATGGCAAAACATTATAAAGGGCGCATCGCATACTTAAAAAATAAAGAATCCATTGTTTATACAAATACCGAAAGGGACTTTATCACTTTCTGGCATCAAAGAGTGCGTTGGACAAGCAAATCCACGCATTACGAAGATAAAAGAATAACTGCAATTTTAGCCTTTGCCTATTTATCTAATTTGCTTATTGTAGTTAATCTTGTTATCGGATTCTTTTATCCTCCCTTTTTAAAACTTGCAATGTTTCAGTTTTTGGCGAAATTATGTATAGATACAATTTTCACTTACTCTGTTACTAAATTCTTTAGAAGAGAAAATTTACTTTGGTTATTTTTACCCATGCAGATTTTACACATTTTGTATATTATATTAGTAGCGCCTGCCGGCGTTTTTGGCAAATATTACTGGAAGGGAAGGCGAATATAAATCTGCATTTAATACCAAAAATAATTGGCTTGTTTGGCAATAAAAAAATAATCATTTGGAGTATCTGCATTATAAT
>JBBRGZ010000221.1:0-4834 GCA_038223395.1 Chitinophagales bacterium | reverse complement strand
CAACTATTGGAATTCAATATAAAAATTTGTTAAAAAAGCGGGCAGAATCGGATTACGAAATTAGTACACCGAAATACTAACTTAATAATAAAAACCAGTAACCCTTCTTTGCGGCCTTTGCATCTTTGCGTGAAAAAAAACGCATCAACAAAGCGTGTATAGTGTTAAGTTTAATTCTCAAAAAAAAATTTCACGCAAAGTCGCAAAGCGGGCAAAGGAACAGCCGTGGTTCGATTTAGTTCTTGTTATGTAAAAAGATTTTCTTTTTTTTCGAGTATTTTTTCGTGAATGCGCAATACTTGGCGAATGAGTGGTGTGGAGCCATCGTTGTGAATTACAAAATCGCTTAAAAGAATTTTTTCTTCTTCAGGCATTTGATTTTCGAGGCGAGATTCTATTTCAGAAATTGTGAGGTTGTCGCGTTTCTTTATTCTTTCTATGCGCACTTCTATTGGTGCTGTAACGCAAATAATGGTATCGAGTTTTTTGTATGTGCCCGTTTCAAATAAAAGTGCAGCTTCTTCAACAACATAATCAAATTGTTGATGACGGCGCATCCATTTTTCTGCATCTTCGTGCACTGCAGGATGCACTATTGCATTATATTTTTCCAATACATCCGGAAAATTAAAAACGATTGCAGAGATTCTTTTTTTGTTGATATTATTATTTGCATCGTAGGCATCGTCCCCCAATAATTTTTTAATTTTTTTAATGAGAACAGCATCTGAAGTAATTAATTCTTTAGCTCTGTCGTCGGCATAATAAACCGGCACTCCCAAAACTTCAAATATTTTGCATACTGTTGTTTTGCCACTTCCAATTCCGCCTGTTATACCTACTTTTATCATGATTACTTCATCAAATATAAGAACGTGGGTTCAGTTTTAATATTTTGTGCAGACTGAGGATATTTGACCGCAATAATGTTAAAATGTTTAGAAACGCTGTCAAGTGTGGTTTCAAATACAAAATCTGATGATTTTATCTCCACGCTATCCGTTTGTGAGGTTGTATATTTTACAGTTATTGTTTCATTTTTTTTGGTGATAGGATTAAAAACTATTGCTGCAATTTGATGCTGCAAAAGGGTAGCGACATACAATTGATAATTTACCGCGATTGCCGACATGCGAATATTATTATCGTCAACATTTTCTAAAGCAACAGAACCAAGATATATAGAATCTTCACTATCAATTGTTATAATTTCAGCAGGCCATTCATGAATTTCTTTCAAAAGTGCAACCGCACCTGTTATTGTAATACTGTCGGGATTAATGTTCATCGAATCAATACTCAATAGGGTACTCGAAAATTGAATATGCATTTTGATGGGAATTGTTTTGGTGATACAATCAGCAAATTGCAAATTTAACGTATCGGGCCATACGTGCAAAATATAAAAATTGGACGGTAAATCTGCACTGAAAATGGAATTATTGATATTTGTAATGAGTAGTTGCTGTTCAGAATAATTGCCTAAATCAATATTGATATAACGTTTATTAAAATATTCTTTTAGTAAAGACCAACCATCAGACCGGATTGTTAATTCAACTTGTTCTGTTAATTTTATACAGTTAACTTGATTATCACCCGTAATATAATTTAATTGAACCGGAATTGTTGAAACTTGGTTTTCGGATAATACATTGAGCAACCATAATATAATAGCAAAAACCAGGCAAAATATAATACGAATTACATTGTTGCCCGGTTTATGTTTTGCTGAAGGATTTTCAGCATCAGTAAATTTCAATCAGAATTAATTAAACAGATTAATATTATTGTTTACGTGCTGCGACTGCTTTAGTAAAATCTAAAGAGATTACAGATTTTTCGATGCGCACTTTCGTGTTTGTATCAACTTCAATTAAATAAGTGTCTTCATCCACTTTTAAAATTTTTCCGTGAACGCCACCAATTGTTACAATTTTATCACCAATTTTTATTTCGTTTAAGAAAGACTTTTGTTCTTTTGCTTTTTTAGATTGTGGTCTAATCATGAAAAAATACAAAATCAGAAAAAACAATACAAAGAATGCAATGCTCATAAAACTTGAAGAACCAGACGATTCACCACCGCTAGGTGCAAGGGAAAGAAATACTAAATTTTCGGTCATGTTTATTTTTTTTGGTTTATATATTAATCTTTAGGCACTATCACTACGCCTTTAATAATAATGCGTGATTCAGCAGGATCTGTGTTGGCGGTTACTGTAACTGTTTTATTTATGGGACCACTTTTGTTTTTGCTGTCGAAACCCACTTTAATAACCCCTGATTGTCCGGGTGCAATTGGTTCGGTTGGCCACTCAGGTTTTGTGCAACCGCAAGTGCCGCGTGCGCTCGAAATAATAAGGTCGTATTTGCCTGTATTTGTAAATTTGAATTCGGTATGCACCACTTCATTTTGAATCATTTCGCCAAAATCGTGCAGGTCTCTTTCAAAAGAGATTGTTGTTAAGTTTTCAACCACATGGGTTGAGATTTTTGCATCCTTGCTTGGTGTGGCAGTTGTGTCAACAGTTGCAGGCTTGTCTTTACAGGAAATCATGGTTCCTGAAGCCAAAATTGCAAGGACCATTACAGTGATATTAATTTTCGATTTCATATTACAAAGGTAATGGTTATTCGATTAAGCCGCGTCCGGTTTTTATGATTAATCCTGACACTTTCATTTCATTCATCAGCTTATCCAAAATACCGTTAATAAATTCGCGACTTTTTGGTGTGCTGTATAATTTTGAAATATCGAGATATTCGTTAATAGTTACTTTGGTAGGGATGGTTGGAATGTGCAAAAACTCAGTAATTGCCATTTTCATTAAAATTCTATCAATTAACGAAACCCTGTCAAGCTCCCAATTTTGTAATTTCGATTTAATGAGCTCGTCGTAATAGGCATTTTCTTCCATTGTTTTTGCAACAAGTGTATCGGCAAATAATTGTTCCTCATCACTAATATGGAAATCAAATAATGCTCTTTCGTTTAATGGGGTTATTGCTTTTGTTTTGAAAAATTCGTCCATTAATCCTTTCACAATAAATTCATCATCTGCCCAAGTGGCAACCACATTTTCCATGTGTTCGTCAAAATATTCATTCTTTAAAAGAAACTGTTCGAATATTTCTTGCACAATTTTTTTATCACCGGTTTCATCTTCTGCTGTATTTGCATAAGTTGCATAAAGAGGAAATGATTTCATTTGTGTGTAAATTAATTTTACAATTTCTTCATCCACCCAATCCAATAAATTTTCCTTTTTGAGTTTACTTTGAAAATATTGATTTTCCCAAAGGTCGTTCACCAAATTATTTTTGAAAAACTTTACGGGAAATGCCAAATCTTGCTCGGAAGGAATGTATTTATTTTTTTTCATCGTCGCCTCCAAATCTACTTGATGGGCGAGTTCAGTTATAAAATGCAATCCGTATAAATATGCCAGATGCGAATTATTAATACTGTAATTTAATTGTTTAAGTGCTGATCTCACGTCCATGTTTTCGTTGCTCGAAACAATGTACAATGTTTGCATTGCCTTAATTCGTAATCCTCTTCTGCTCAGCATTTCAATTAACGGTGGTTAGTACTTCTGTGTAATTAATGAATTTAATTGTAATAATATTTTGATATTTATAAAACGCATGTAAACGAAATCAACATGCACTAAAAAATATTTTTATAAACGCGAATTAATATGTGCAATTGCTGCTATTCGTTCTTCTGCAATTCTGTTAGCAGCAGCTTGTGTTGTAATATTTTCTTTTTTTGCAATATCAAATATTTCCAATGCGCGCGTATAAATAATTTCTGTTTTTTGCAATGCACGCTCGCGGTTATATCCTTCTAATTCTGAATAACAATTAATTAATCCACCGGCATTAATTAAATAATCTGGCGCGTAAAGAATGCCGCGTTCAATTAATTGTTTGCCGTGTTTAATTTCGTCTTTAAGCTGATTATTTGCTGCGCCGGAAACAATGCTGCAAGTTAATTTTCCAATAGTATCATCGTTAATAGTTGCACCTAAAGCACATGGCGCGTAAATGTCCATTGGTGTATCGTACACCTTATCTTTATCAATTACTTGCACCTTGTGTTTGCCGGTAATTTTCTTAATTCTATCCTCACTAATATCAGAAATCATGACTTCAGCACCTTCTTTCATCAACAAATCCACTAAATGCATTCCAACGTTACCAACGCCTTGCACTAACACTTTTTTTCCTGAAAGAATATCGCTCCCTGTGCTGTATTTCACCGAAGCTTTTAAGCCAAGAAAAACACCATAGGCAGTAACAGGAGATGGGTCTCCACCGCCACCCATTTCTTCGGGTTTTCCGGCAACGTGGTTTGTTTCCATTGCAATATATTCCATATCGCCTGTTGATGTTCCAACGTCTTCGGCAGTAATATATTTTCCATTCAAAGAATCCACAAAACGGCCATACCTTCTAAAACGGGCTTCGCGATTTTGTAACGATTTGCTGTCGCCAATAATTACAGCCTTTCCGCCGCCGAGGTTTAAACCGCTAATGGCTGCTTTATAGGTCATGCCGCGCGATAAACGCAATACATCAATAATGGCCTCATTTTCTGTGGCGTAATTCCAGAAACGCGTACCGCCTAATGCAGGTCCCAAAGTGGTATTATGCACAGCGATAATGGCCTTTAAGCCACTCTTGGTGTCGGTGCAAAAAACCATTTGTTCGTGTTCCATTTCCAACATTGTTGAAAAAATTTCGCCATTGGTCAGCTGCAGAGAAGTATTAGACATAAATGAACATTTATTTTTGGAGGCACAAAGATAGAAGAAGTTAAATAGAC
>JBBRGZ010000220.1:0-4859 GCA_038223395.1 Chitinophagales bacterium | reverse complement strand
TGAAACATCGCGAAGCAGTGCATTTAGAGCTGCTATTTTACCACGTTTTCTTTCGTATCCAATCCATTTATTTTCTGAGGGAGCGAATTTTCTTGAACGATGAAATAAGAGAAACAAATCATTTTTTTCGCGGTTGTATTTTTTATTGAGGTTTATAATTGCCGCTTCTGCTAAAGCGAGTAAATGTTTATCGCTCGGTAATGTTTGCGTATTTGCGTCTGCAAAATCGGTTAATAATCCAAAAAACAAATTTTCTTTTCTATTAGCTAAAAATCTCACTTCAAGTGCCTCAACTAAATTTTCTATTTCTTCTTCTGAATTTATTATTACAGGAATAATAACTAAAGTGCTATAATCAGGATTTATTTTTTTTGAAAAATCCATGCGAGGTAAAAGCAACGGATTTACAAATAAAGTTGAAATAAAATTGACTATAGAAATTGCTAGTTGACTTGCACTTATAATTACAAGCAATAAAATAAGTCCAAAAAACCATGGATTATTGGTATCGTGATAGGCGAAATAACCAAGAATGTAGGTAGCACATAAGGTAATTAAAAAAATGAAAGTAAAGTACCATCCAAAGGCGTGTTTATGTACATTATCTATCAATTTTGCGCCAACAGTTTCGCGCATTTTTGCAATCTTCTTTGTTTGATCTTTACCTTTTCCTATTAAATAATATCCAACATGTTGTTCGCGTGGATCTTCATTGTTATTTTGTTGCGCAAGCGAAACGGCAATGCCCGCAACCTCTGTTTCAGAAACAGGGCTATGTTTTGCGATGTGTTCAACTACGTGTCTATAATTATCGCGAGTTGAAAAATCCATTGCAGCATAAATGCCATTTTTATCTTCGCGCAGTGTTTGTTCAACAAAACTGTGTGCTTCAACAAAATCGCGCCAGTCTAAAGCTCCTAATAATCGCAGGCTCGCAATACTATTACTAATTGAAACTTGATCTGCAGCTTGTTTTTGGTTCTCAGCATTTATTAATTCTTCTGTTGTTAATCCACTTCCCGACAATTGGCGTTCTACCCAATTAAGTGCTAAAGCAACATCAGGTCCTTTTCCACGAAGCTGCCGTGTTAACTCAGAAACAAATGCACTTACTATTGGTGGATTTGATCGTGCCATATCCGCTATCACTAAAATTAAATTCTTCGGATCGTTTTCTGAAGTTTCTATCATTTGTTTCGACCAATAATCCGCTAAATTTTTGTCAACTCTATCAACGGCAATTTGAGATGAAACACGACGCAAATTTTCGATAAGTGCTAAACGCAACATTATTGGAATTGCCCATAATTCTCCCATTTCAAGACTAGCAACTGATTGATATGCTTTAACAAATGAGCTTAAATTTTCAATATCTATTCTGCCATCACTATGAGAAATGATTTCTAAAACGATATCATAAACGCGTGCACGTCCTTTTAAACTTTCATTTTGCAGATGCGGCAGATTTTCGCTGTACCCTTTTGGGAAATGTTTTTTGGCATTACGGATATTTTCTTCTATAAGATAAAAATTATCAATAAGCCATTCTGCAGCTGGAGAAATCTGATTCTTTAATTTAATTGAATCTGTAACGAGCCGTCTTACTTTATGCAAAACAACTTCGTTTTCTGCTAAACGTTTTAGTAAATAATCTTTTCCCGGTTTTTCACTTAATTTATGTTTTGTAGCAAGCGATTTTCCATGCTTGCTCATTTGATAGGAAGTGTAAAGTTCAGCACGCAGAGGTTCCTCGTCCATGAAACGTTCGTTTGCATTAATGGGCTGAAAAAATTTGCGCATGTTAGAAATCAGTTCATCTGCAGATGGTATCAATTTCATAATCTGATATCCTCCCTTTGCCCTAGAACATTTACTTTAAGAATATTGGGGTTTGCATACATTTTATTAAAGATATTTTTCACCATAAGGTTAAAGTTTGATTTGAATATTATTAAAATAATATAAAAGCAATTGATTTGGCTTTTGTATTTTATAATCTCGGGCTTACAAGGGTTTAATATTTAGTCCTTGAGTTGAAAGCAATGTGTTGGGGTTTCTAATTTATAGTAGTAAGTTTTATGCCAAATCTAATGTAAAGTGGTGTGTATTATGCTACATTATATTTGAAGAGCTCATTTACCTTTGAAACAACAACTTGAGCATAGGCCTTGGTTTAAACATTTATTTTTATTTGAAATTAAATTTAATGGTAAAATTAATTTGGGCAAATTATTCCTCAGGTTGAAATTGGAAAATTCGCATAATGGTCGTTTAGCAAAAATTTGAATTTTTGCTTAAATCGTTCAATCTTTGTAAAATATGGAGCGAAATCTGACAAAAAAGCAAGAATCCTTTCGAAAATCTATTTTAAGTAAATGGCTTTTTAAACTGTATTTGCTCCAAAAAATGCCCATTGCATTGTTTGCAGGTTTGCGCGTTAGAGAGTTTACGGAAGAAAAATGTGTAGTAAGTATTCCCTACAAATGGTTATCGCAAAATCCTTTTCGCAGTGTGTATTTTGCCACGCAGGCAATGGGTGCCGAAATGAGCACGGGTGTTATCGGTTTAATGGCAATTCAAGGTACTTCCAAAAAAGTATCCATGCTTGTGGTACATTTAGAAATGGATTTCTTTAAAAAAGCTGCGGGACGCATTTACTTCGCATGTAACGACGGCGATAAAATTTTTGCTGCCGTTGACTCTGCATTATTAACCGGCGAAGGGACTACAGTTACTGCAAAATCGACAGGAAGATTAAAAGACGGCACTATTGTATCCGAATTTTCCGTTATATGGTCGTTCAAATCAAAAAGTTAATTATGGCAAGACTCAATTTATCGTTGTGTTTATTAATTACAATTCTGCTTTTTAGTTGCAATAGAAATACCGGAAAGGAACCAAAGGAAGAAGAAGTTGCGATTAAAACTGATCCAAGTAATACAACAAATGCTGACCCTAACAACATTACTGCAGAAGAGCCATTTAAAAATCAGCCGAATGAATTTTGCACTATAATTAGAAAATTAGATGTATCGAATTATGCGCCTGATTTAAAAATAGACGAGAACAAAATTTATCCAAAAAAATATTGTTTACTTGATGTTTGTCTGGAGCATATTACCAATAGCGGATTAATAATTAATTTGGGAGAAAATAATGAAAATGCTTGGGCAACTTTTGCTGTAATAAAAGTTTTTGAAAGTGAGAATGATATGCTCAGTTATTCGGAGAAGTATAAGGTGAGAGATATTTTGATGGAGGATTAAATGTTTTAGTCTCCGCGTTTTTATTTTTCTAGCACAAGCAGAAACGCTTGCGCTAGAAAAAAACTTTTGATGCTTTTGGAGCAATAAAAAAAGGGACTGCTTATTTAGTTAATCCTTAACAACACTTCAAACCATTAATATGATTAAGTTGTACACAAAAAATTGTTAAAAAACATCTACCTAGATTGCCAATAAACAGAGAACTTTATTAAAAATCCGGCAAACTATGTTAGGCAAATCACCGAATCAAAAACAAAAGAATCTTTTTGCACCTACCTTAAAGGAAATTGTAAATCTAAGTCACGAGTTAGTTATTTTATCTGAAAGACTGGACTGGCAAGGAATTGAAGAAAAATTTTCTGATAAGTATTCGAAAACCGGACAGCCATCCAAACCTATTCGTCTGATGGTTGGAGTTTTGATATTAAAGCAGATGTATAATTATGGCGATGAAACGATTGTAGAAGCGTGGGTTCAAAATCCGTATTATCAATACTTTTGTGGAGAGGATACTTTTAAATGGAATTTTCCATTTGATCCTAGCGATTTGGTGCACTTTAGAAAACGCATTGGAGTTGAAGGCGTAAAATATATTTTTGAATTAAGTGTCGGATTACATAACAAAAAAATTGAAAAGGCACGAGGATTAAATATTGATTCAACAGCTCAAGAAAAAAATATTACTTACCCGACCGACAGTAAACAATATCAAAAAATAATTGGTCATTGCAGAAAAATAGCTTCAAAAGAAAACATCCTTTTACGTCAAAGCTATGTAATAAAAGAAAAGAAATTACTCAACATTATTCGTTTCTCTAGAAGTAAAAAACAATTAAAACAATCACGCAATGCTTTAGGTAAATTACGTACAATGGCTGGTCGAATAATGCGCGATGTAAGTCGAAAGTTGAAAGTGCAACAACGCTATGAATCGCATGAAGGAATGATTACCATATTTACGCGCATTTTAACACAAGAAAGATCAGATACAAATAAAATTTACTCTATCCATGAACCGCATACAGCCTGCATTGCAAAGGGCAAGCAGCATAAACCCTATGAATTTGGAAACAAAATATCGCTTGCTGCCACAGCACACACAAATATCATTGTTGGAGTTGAATCGTTCATAGGAAATCCACATGATAGTAAAACACTTTCGCAGGTATTAGACTGTGTGAAACAAATTACAAAAAAGGAGTTTAATTACGCCTCTGTAGATAAAGGGTTTAGAGGAAAAAAGCAAATAGGAAAAACTCAAATTATTTATCCTGATACAAAAGTAAAAGCAACCAGAAGTAAAAAAAGTAAATTAAAGAATCGATCTGCAATAGAACCGATTATATCTCATCTCAAACATGACTACAGGATGCTCCGAAATTATTTAAGTGGCATAGAAGGAGATACAATAAATGCTCTACTTGCATGTGCAGCATTTAACTTTAAAGCAGCTTTGAGAGAAATCAAAGCCGTTTTATCGCTTTTTTTGCTCAACTTATTATGGGCAATAAAACCTATCACAACTCAAAATACATTATTGCTTTCATATTCAATAAAAAAATTGGATATTTAGGGTTGTTAAGGATTAACTAT
>JBBRGZ010000219.1:0-4886 GCA_038223395.1 Chitinophagales bacterium | reverse complement strand
AATACCATCATCCAAAACTTGTAATAAAATATTAAAAATATCAGGATGTGCTTTTTCAATTTCGTCAAGCAAAATAACTGAATACGGTTTGCGACGTATTTTTTCAGTTAACTGTCCACCTTCTTCATAACCAACATATCCAGGAGGCGCACCGATTAAGCGGCTTACGCTGAATTTTTCCATGTATTCGCTCATATCAATGCGCACTAAAGAATCTTTCGCATCAAATAAATATTCGCTTAATACTTTTGCTAATTCAGTTTTACCAACTCCGGTAGGACCTAAGAAAATAAATGAGCCAATTGGTTTTTTCGGGTCTTTTAATCCTACTCTATTTCTTTGAATTGCTTTTGTAATTTTAGAAATTGCTTCGTCTTGACCAATAACGCCTTTGCGCATTTCGTCAGCCATGCCAACCAATTTTGTTCCTTCGCTTTGTGCAATGCGTTTTGTTGGAATACCTGTCATCATGGCAACTACTTCTGCAATATCATCTTCTGTAACAGGATAGCGTTCTGATTTTACGAGTTCTTCCCAACTTAATTTTGCTTTTTCTAAATCTTCAAGTAAACGTTTTTCGGTATCGCGCAATTTTGCAGCTTCTTCGTAACGCTGACTTTTTACGACTTTATTTTTTTCTTCTTTAATTGCTTCAATTTGTGCTTCAAGATTCACGATGTCTTCCGGTACGTGAATATTTTTTAAATGCACGCGCGCTCCAACTTCGTCTAAAACATCTATTGCTTTATCCGGTAAAAAACGATCTGTAATATATCTTGTGCTAAGAAAAACACATGCATTAATTGCTTCGTCGGAATACACTACATTATGAAACTCTTCATATTTAGATTTTATATTTCCTAAAATTTCAACTGTTTCTTCCGGACTTGGCGGGTCAATAAGTACTTTTTGAAAACGTCTATCGAGTGCGCCATCTTTTTCAATATACTGACGATATTCGTCGAGAGTTGATGCACCGATACATTGCAATTCGCCACGCGCTAATGCAGGTTTAAATATATTGGAAGCATCTAATGAACCTGTTGCTCCACCGGCACCAACAATGGTGTGAATTTCATCAATAAATAAAATGACATCGCGATTTTTTTCAAGCTCATTCATGATGGCTTTCATGCGTTCTTCAAATTGCCCGCGATATTTTGTTCCTGCAACCAAAGCTGCGAGGTCTAACATAATAATACGTTTATCGAATAACACTCTGGAAACCTTGCGTTGAATAATGCGCAATGCTAGTCCTTCCACAATTGCAGTTTTACCAACGCCGGGCTCACCTATTAAAATAGGATTATTCTTTTTTCTGCGGGATAATATTTGCGAAACTCTTTCAATTTCTTCTTGGCGACCAACAATGGGGTCTAATCTGCCTTCTTCAGCGGCGCGGGTAACATCCCTGCCAAAATTGTCTAAAACAGGAGTTTTTGATTTTGCAGCTCCCGGTTTGCGAGGCACATTAAATCCGCGTTCGCCTTTTTCTTCCTCTTCGAAATTATCATCTTCTTGCTGATTTGTAGGCGGAGTATCTTTTTGTCCTTGCATATCTTGTCGAACATAATCTAGTTCTTGGCGAAAAACATCGTAATCCACGTCAAATTGTCCTAAAATTTGGGTTGCGATATTGTCTTTATTTTTTAGGATGGATAACATAAGGTGTTCGGTGCCAATTGTTTCACTTTTGAGCACTTTTGCTTCTAGAACTGTTATTTTAAGCACTTTTTCAGCTTGTTTGGTGAGCGGGAGACTGCCTGAATTGAAGGGCATACGGGCAGTTTTATCCTTTATGGCATCTTCAACGGTTTTGCGCAATACTGCAATATCAACCTCAAGACTGAGCAATACCTTAATTGCCAATCCATCACCATCTCTAATCAAACCCAACAGGAGGTGTTCTGTTCCGATGTGATCGTGACCCAACCTTAAGGCTTCCTCACGGCTGTAAGAAATCACTTCTTTTACTTTTGGAGAAAATTTTGCGTCCATAATACTTTTCTTTTCAATAATTAAACCAACCCTGCAGTCCTGACAAAATAACAAGGAAATTTCATGTTAAAAGTTCATTCTATTGTCGTATTATTGTAAACGTTTCAATTAAAATAAAATTCCAACGTTCATTCCTTTCTCAAATGACAAACAAATTTGGAAAAAATTTTAATTAGTTACCTTCGCATTTACAATTATATTTTTACACTTAACAAACATATATGAAGTTTTCATTAGACAAAAAAGAAAGATATTGCATTTTTAAGCTAGATCAGCCCAAATTAGACTCGCTCATTTCAGCAAATTTAAAGAGTGAACTCGTTATTTTGAACCAGGAAGGCTTCAGAAATCTGATTTGCGACTTGAGTGAAGTAACATTTATTGACTCCTCAGGACTCAGTGCATTACTTATTGGCCACAGATTGTGTAAAGAGAGCAAAGGCACCTTTGTATTGATAGGTTGCAGCGATTCGACCTTAAAACTCATTAAAATTTCTCAATTGGACACCATTTTGAATGTGGTTCCAACTGAAAGTGAGGCGACAGATTTTATCCTTATGGAGGAGATTGAAAGGGAAATTGATCAGGAATAGTCCATGTCGTTCAGCGTTACAATTTTAGGCAGTAATTCGGCGGTACCTGCGCATGGGCGTCATCCAAGCGCACAGGTATTGAATATAAACGACCGTTTGTACCTCATTGATTGCGGCGAAGGCACTCAGATGCGATTTAATGAGGTTGGCATTCGATGGATGAAAATAAATCAAATTTTTATTTCTCATTTGCACGGCGACCACTATTTTGGTTTGATTGGCCTTATTTCAACTTACCATTTATTAAAACGACCGCGACCTCTTGACATTTTTGCTCCGGCAGAATTATTGGGAATTATTCAACAACAATTAGCAGTAGGAAATACGGTATTGTGCTACGAATTAAATTTTCATGCACTGGATGCAAAAGAAAGCAAACGCATTTTCGAAAATGAAGATATAACGGTTGACACAATATTATTAAAACACAGAATTGATTGTCTCGGATTTTTATTTAAGGAAAGACAACGCGATAGAAAAATCAATAAAGATAAATTAGAGGAATACGACATTCCTGTTGAATTAATTCCTGACATTAAAAAAGGAATGGATATAATTGATGAAACTACGGGTGATAGAATTTTAAATACAGAAATTACAATTGATCCTGCTCGTGTGCGGTCTTATGCATATTGTTGCGATACGGCATTTAATCCGGAAATTGCAAATCAAATTCGCGCTGTTGATTTATTATATCACGATTGTACTTTTGATGAACAAAGTGCGCAGCGTGCAGAAGTTACTTTTCATTCTACAACAATTCAAGCTGCCGAAATGGCAAAATTAGCAGAGGTAAAACAACTTATGATTGGACATTTTTCGTCGAAGTACGATAATTTAAATCCACTATTAGTTGAAGCTAAAAGTGTTTTTGAGAATTCTGTTCTTGCAATTGAAGGGAAAACTTTTTCGGTGGAACGTTAATTTAGATCGGCACAAGTAGACACTTGCACCCTTGACCCTTGCACCCTTGACCCATTGACCATTGACCCTTGACCATTGACCCTTGACCATTGACCCTTGACCCTTGACCCTTGCACCCTTAACCCTTGCGCTAGCGTTACAATTATTTATTTATTCTAAACTTTTATTTTATAAAAAAATATTCACAGCCCCAATTAAACCGGCTATCATTGCGGCTATGATGATAATGCCGATTATGATGTTGATAATTTCATCGCCGAGGGTTGGTGGTTCGGGTTTTAATTCTTTTATTTTTTCGGGGCTGGGATTTTTATATATTTCGGGCTTCATGATTTAATCACGTTTCAAATTATATTTTTCTATTTTATTATATAAGTGGCTTCTTTGGATATCTAATTCTTCTGCAGTTTTAGAAACATTCCATCCATTTTTATTGAGGCGATGTAAAATAAATTCTTTTTCGATGTGATCTTTAAAATCTTGGAATTTCTCGAAACGCTCGTATAAATCTTTCGGACTTCCACCACTTTTTGGCGATTGTGCGTAAGTAACAACGTCTTCATCCGTAATTTTTTGTTCGCTTAAAATAACGAGGCGTTCTATTACATTTCTCAACTCGCGGATATTTCCGGTGAAGTTGATATTTTGTATTTCCATCATTGCTTTTGGCGTAATTACTTTTTTAGGGATATTATAATCCTCACAAATTTCTTTTACAAATCTTTCCGACAATAATGGAATATCATCAGAACGATCGTTTAAGGATGGCACGTGAATTAAGATTACGCTGATGCGGTGATATAAGTCGATACGAAATTGGTTGGCTTCTACTTCCTTAATTAAATCTTTATTTGTTGCCGCAACAACACGTACATCCACAGGAATTTCTTTATCGCCACCAACGCGTGTTATTTTATTTTCTTGTAAAGCGCGTAACACTTTAGCTTGAGCGCTAAGACTCATGTCGCCAATTTCATCAAGAAATAAAGTTCCGCCATTTGCTTGTTCGAATTTTCCGATGCGTTGTTTTATTGCTGAAGTAAATGCACCTTTTTCGTGACCGAATAGTTCGCTTTCAATTAATTCGCTTGGAATTGCTGCGCAGTTTACTTCAACTAATGGTCCGTTTGCGCGATTACTTTTTTCGTGAATCCAGCGCGCCACTAATTCTTTACCTGTTCCATTATCACCTGTAATGAGCACACGTGCGTCTGTAGGCGCAACACGTTCTATAGTTTCTTTAATTTTTACAATTGCAGGTGAATCGCCTATGATTTCGCGTGTTTTTGTAACGCGACGTTTTAATACTTTTGTTTCCGTTATTAAGTTCGATTTATCGAGGGCATTTTTAATGGTAATTAACAAACGATT
>JBBRGZ010000218.1:0-4933 GCA_038223395.1 Chitinophagales bacterium | reverse complement strand
CTTACGCCGGATGCACATCCTAAATCAACATAAATTGTAATGGTTTCAACCCCTTCTGCTATTAAATCTTCAATTGCATCAATGGTGATAGTAATCGAAGTATCGCCCGGAAGAAAAACGAGCTCATCAGGAATTGCAGAGTAATCTATTCCGTTAGTTGCGGTGCCGTCAACATTTAATATTACAATAAAAGTATCTACAGGTGCAAAAGATAAAATAAATGTCACCTCTCCTTCATTACAACCTTCAATAATATCGGGAAAAGCATCAATTTGCGTTTCGTATGAAAGGCTAACGGCAGGACTTGTTAATGAACCCGCTTCAATAAATACACCTGAGTCTAAAGAATAATCTAAATCGTCGGCAATTGCCATTTTAAGATGGTAAGTTTCGCAGGGAATAACATTTCTTTTTGCCTCCAAAACAGTAGTAAAACCATCATATTGAATATAATAATCATCTCCACTATATGGCAAATCGAAGCCCGTTCCGTTGATATTATAATAACTTGGATTGGTAACATTGTTTACGTTATTAATAGAAACGGGTGTAGTTGTTCCGGGAATAATTGCAAGATTTTCAGTTCCAACTATTCCTGGGCCGCTGATAAAAAAGGCGAAAACATCGTTAAATGAGCCTACATATTCTAAATACTCTTCCGATCCGAAAGAATAGTTAAATCGAATTGTATCTGATGTAACTGTAATATCGAATTCTAAAACACAGGCATCATTAGTTCCTAAAACGCCTGGAATTGCATCCAAATCCGGGTCGCCGGGAGTGCCGAAACCACCTGTTGACGAACCAGAATTATTAGGTCCTGCTGCTAAGGATGCCAATCCACTTGTAAGCACAATTCCGCTTGAAATCCCTACATTGCAATCAACACAATCAAACGAGCCAAAAGCACCCGTTGGACAGTCCATTGTTACACCTGAAACAGTAACACCTGTGCCCACCAAAGACGAAACTAAATCATCAGGCGTAGCAGTATCATCAATTACTAACTGTGCATTAATTACACTAAAAAATCCAGTACAAAGTACCAAAATCGCAGCATGGAGGAATTTGCATAAATTTGGTTTCATTCAATTTTTTTTGCGCTTTAAACCTGTTTTAAAGCATGATAGTATTCAGTTTCAATCTATTTTTTTTTAAGGGATTATATCTTATCTTACTAATATGAAATTGCCTTTCTGTAAAAAACTCTCACCGTTTAAATCTGTATAATTCAATACATAAACATAGGTTCCCATTGGTTGACCATTTCCATCTAGATTGCCGTCCCAAGCCTTTGTAAAATCGTTCGTTTCATAAATAACTTGTCCCCACCTATTATATAATATCAGCGAATAACTCGCTAATTGGCCTCTAACAATAATTGTAAATCCATCATTAGTGCCATCTTCATTTGGTGAAAATGCATTAGGCACGCCTACTAAAGCATCAGTACTAACCGTAACAGTAACTTGGTCGGTAAATACACATCCAATTGCAGTAGTAACTGTAACAGTATAGGTTGTTGTAGATTCCGGTGATGCAAAAGGATTTTGACTATTCGGATCGCTCAAACCGGTAGTTGGCGACCAAGAATATTCTACACCGCCGCTTCCCATTAATAGCGCAGTTTCGCCATAAAATATAGTAGTATCCGAACCTGCGTTTGCTGTAGGCGATTGAATATCAACAAAAACTGAAGCTGTATTTACGCAGCTTGCCAAGGTGCCTTCCACTGTGTAGGTAGTAGGTTCAGTGGGATAAGCCTCTGTTGTGGATGAAGTTGGATCGCTCAAGGTTGCTGTCGGCGACCAAGAATAACTATCTGCTCCCGTAACAGTGAGCAAAGCGCCATCGTCGGGACAAATGAGTGTATCGGAGGATACATATAAAGGAATGGCATCGTAGACAAGGATTGTAAGATTATCTCCTACTCCCGCTATACAGCCAAGGTCAACAGCAATTATAATTGTTTCAGAACCTTCGGCCAAAGCGTCTGTAAAGGCAACAATTGGAATTTCTATTAAGGTATCGCCGGGATAAAATGCTAATTCTGTATCAAAAGTTTGATAGTCTACGCCCATTGTTGCTGTTCCTGTAACATCAAGATTTACAAAAAAGGTATCAACCGGAGCAAATGAAAGCTTAAAGGTTAATAAACCATCGTTGCAGCCTTCAATAACATCAGGATAAGCTTCAATTTCAGTTTCGTAAGTAAGGGTAACACCCGGACTCACAAGAGAGCCTGCTTCTATAAATACGCCGGAATCGTAAGCTCCGTCAAGGTCATCCGCAATAACCATTTTAAGATGATACGTTTCGCAAGGAATAACATTTCTTTTAGCCTCTAATACTGTTGTAAAACCGTCGTATTGAATATAATAGTTGTCTGTGTTATAAGGTGCGTCATATCCGGTTCCGTTTACAATATAATACTCAGGATGTGAGCCGGTATTTACATTATTAATTGAAACTGCTGTGGTTGTTCCCGGAATAAGTGCTATATTTTCAGTACCCACAATGCCCGGCCCACTTATAAAAAAAGCAAATACATCATTAAAGGAGCCAACAAATTCGAGATATTCTTCGGAGCCAAAAGTGTAATTAAATCGGATGGTATCTGAAGTAACTGTTAAATCAAATTCGAGAGCGCAGGCATCGTTTGTACCTAATACACCCGGAATAGCGTCTAAGTCAGCGTCGCCAGGTGCGCCATTATCGCCTGTTTCACTGCCGGAATTATTAGGTCCGGTTGCTAATGAAGCGCCACCACTGGTTAAAATGATGCCACTTGTTATTCCCACATTACAGTCAACACAGTCGAAAAAGCCAAAAGCTCCTGTAGGACAATCCATTGTGATATCTGATACTGTAACACCTTCTCCAACAAGAGAAGTAACCAATTCTTCAGGCGTAGCGGTATCGTCTATAACGAGTTGCGCGTATGAACTGATATTAATGCAGGTTAGACTTAAAGCCAAAAATGTGAAGCTGAGGAGTAAGCGTACAGTTGGTTTCATTCAATACTATTTTAATATTTTACTTTAAAGATACAATCAAACTTACAAATAATTTATGAATTAACACAAAATTACAGGTTTTCCCTAAATCTTAAATGACCTAAAGATGACTTTAAAAGCCATTTGTATGTGTGGTAAGGGGGAGATTTTTACTATTTGGCAACGCGTTTTGACCTGTAGCGCAGCAAGAGTATCATTCCAAACCCGAAAGTAATAAATATTATTGATATAAAAGTAGCCTGCGATGCATGGATACCCATAAATTCTAATACATTATTAACGCGAATTTTTTCGATAAAAAATCTTTCAACACCTGCACAAATAACATAAATGGCAAGCAAAGTGCCCGGAATACGGATGCGTTTTCTTATCATCCATAAAAATCCAAAAATCAGGAGCGACATGATAGTTTCATATATTGGCGTTGGAAACACAGCAACAGGAAGCTGCCCGCACCAATCGTTTTTACACCCTTCAATATAAACACCTTCGCCATTTACATTGTGCGCATAATTTTGCGCTATCCACGATCGAGGTAAAATTTTAGAAGTAAAATTTTTATGGGGCACATTACTTAATGAATCAAATTCGAATTCGTAATAATTTGCATTTGCTTGAATGGCTTTTTCAAATTCGCCGGGTTGAGCGAGGGCAACAGAACCATCGGCTTGAGAAACATAGGCACTATTTAAAATTCCCCAATCGCCATCACCGGCAACCTGACAACCTAATCGGCCCACCGCGTATGCAAGAATTAAAGCCGGAGCCACTGCATCGCCAAGTTGCAATACATTTATTTTCTTTTTGCGCGCATACATTATTACTGCAAAGGCACCCAAAATTAATCCCCCATAAATGGTTAATCCGCTAAAAAAATTACCGAGTGGATCTTTTATAAAATCTTTCCATCCATTTGGCTCTTCGAAGTTGGAAAATATTTTGGCACCTAATATTCCAAAAATTGCAGCAATCATAATAATATCGCCAAGGCGTTCGTGCGGATATACGTCGAAAGATTTTTCTTCAGGCGTTGGTAATTGTTGTTTCTTTTTTTCGCGAAATTTTAAATAGGCAAGTCCTAATGCACCCAATAAACCACCAACGATATTTCCCTGCATAGAAAATATAAATTGTTGTGGGGCGGCATTAAATGCATCCCATGAAACTATCATTCCACCAATTTTAAATCCGATGATATATCCTACAATGCCATTAAAAATTAATTCGGCAATAGATGCAGGTGCACCAACTAACATTTTTTCTTTTACCGGCTTTAAAATGCCTAGTTTTTCTTTTCTTTTTAATTCAAGATATAATACATATCCGGCAGCTAGAAATGCCATACCTACAAAAAATCCGAATGAAAAAATTGGAAATCTCCAATTGGTATTAAAAATAGAATTAAATAATTCTGCTATTGTTGCGTAAGAGCGTAGTTGGATCATTATCTTTCTGTTTTTTTATTAATTCTAATTTTTGGAATCAAGCGTGCAATAAGTAGGTAACTTGATTTGTAATAATTTCTGATACTTCCATTTCGCCTGTGGCTGAAATTGTTTCGAGTTTAACAGGAACAATTTCATTTACAAGAAGTGGGTCGTAATGTGTTTTTACTCGAATGTAATTATCTGTAAATCCAAACATATATTCTCCATCGGTTTCTTCTTCAAATAACACTTTTCTTATTGTGCCAATAAATTGTTCGTAAAAATACCGTTTCTTTTTTTCTGATAAACTCCGCAATTGTGTAGTGCGGTCTTCGCGCACTTTTTGTGGAACTACGTTTTCCATTGCAATTGCCTGTGTATCAGGTCTTTCGCTGTAGGTAAACACATGCAAATACGAAATATCTAAGGTATTCAAATATTGATATGTTTCTAAAAAATCGGCGTCAGTTTCTCCCGGAAATCCGGTAA
>JBBRGZ010000217.1:0-4937 GCA_038223395.1 Chitinophagales bacterium | reverse complement strand
TTTCTAATATTCCCGGTGCCGGCTCTTATACTTTGGACATGGATTATAACTCAGGTTATTGCTGGTATGATGTTTACACTTCTTCAGGCGCTCATCACGATTCTACGCGCGTGCAGGGGCCTCAAACTTCCACTTTTAATATTACGAAAATGGAATTTTTTCAGGCAATCGGAACAAACGTTGACCGGTATAAAATGAGCGGCAATGCCAGCTTCAACATTATGTATTGGGCTAATGGAACGTCATCAACAACTGACATTCACAACTTGCAATGCACTTTTAATAATGTGTTAATCGATTTTTTGAAATAAAAACTGATAGTCCCACTTTCAAATATTTATGTACTTAATATTCTTAAAAATGATATTATGAAAACAAAAATTTTACCCATTTTCATTTTACTTACTTTTTTATTTTTTGCGATAAATATTGTACAGGCACAGCCGCAAATGAATGCCAACCGTGTTTGGAGCGGACAAGGAGATGGTCATTCCTGGACAGATGGAAAAAACTGGTCGCCTGTTCTTTGCCATGACACAACTACTGATTCATACACTTATGTATATACTACGCCCGTTAATGGGGAAATTGTAGAGTTTTTGAATACTGGCAACATTTCCGTTACCAATTGTCCGTTTATTATTTTAGGTAATGTTCCCTATGATAATGGAGGCTATAATCATTGTTCAGGCAGTGGGTCATCGAGTGCTGTAAGCCTGTATTCAATGCAAATAGATCCATTTAGTTATGTCACACTTGATAATACAATGGTTGCCGGAGGAATAGTAGCCCAATCAATTGGGACGAATATAAAGACCGCATTAGAAATCGACCAGGGGAGACTTACCTGTCCGGGAATTGGAGGTAATTTTGCTGCTGATGGTTCTTCGACACCTTTGAACATGAATTCCATTAAGGCAACTAACAGCATAATTGAAATTACAAACCCCGGAACTGGCGGAGGTTTCACTCCAAGCGGAAGAACAATTTTTGATAATTGTACAATTACTTGTAGTATGTTCCAACCCTACAGTAATAATGCATATCCATCAGAAAAAGATAGTTTTAATAACTGCATTATAAATGCATCTACTGCTTATTTTGGTCCTTATTGTATAGCAGGGTTACATAATAGTACGTTAAATATTTCAGGTGGTGTTTGTGCCCTTGATTCTTACGGATATAATAATTCAGTTGTGTTAGATAATGTACAAATCAATGCTATTACTAGTTCAACTTTTGCAATTGAATATAAAGCAGGTAGTTCAACAATAAAAGGAAATATAACCTGCTTCAACAAAGATTCTGCATTTCAACTAACATTTCAAAATGGAGACAATCTACCTACACCACCTACACCATTCTACATAGATGGAAATTTGATAGTAAGTGGAGGTTCAATTTTTATCGGTAATAATGCTAGTCTGAATATTACCGGCAACTTAGAAATGGATGGAACAGCCGATCCAAATCTTATAAAAGATGTAACGATCAATAGCCAGAAAGTTTTTGAAATAGGTGGTTCTACAAATTATGTAAATTATAACGTTAGTTCCTATGGACCTATTCCGGGTGGTTTTCGGTTCGGAATAAAATTTTCTGGTAGCACAGATTCTCATATAAAATGGCCGACAGGCTTTCCTGTAGATACACTTATTATTGAAAAATCGAATTGTGCAAAAGTTTACTTCGATGGTGTCCCTTTACATGTCACCGGAAAGCTACAGGTAAATTCAGGGCAACTTGTTTTAGCTTCTCACCCTGTTAGTAATTATACTTTAGTAAATGGCGGAGATTTGGAAATCAGAAACGGAGGGAGTATTTACATTGGCCCCAATGCTGATGTAGCAATGGGTGGCAATTTTATTGATAATAACCTAACCGTAAATAACAATACCTGTAATGGTTTTAATAATGCTGTCAACAATACAATCGCTTTCTATAATAACCAATACACTCCCGTTAACAGGTTTATTGGGAGTACATCTAATTCAAGTGTAGGCAATGTAAAGTTTATCAACCAGGCTAATGAATCTTATACTCTTCAAAATGATATTGTAGCTGAGAATTTTGATTTAGGAAAAAATGGAAAAGTTATTCTCGGGAATAATAATTTTAGAATAAATGGAGCACTTACTAACTATGATAATTCTAATTATTTTATTACCAATGGCACAGGAAGTTTAACGCTGCCAAATATTGCAACTATCCCTGTTTTGTTTCCTGTTGGTATATCTGAATCATCTTATACACCTGTTATTGTCACAAATAACGGAACGATAGATAATTATAAAGTTCGTGTAAAGGAAGGACTATATAATAATGGTGATAAAGGCGCATCGGTTACTGAAAAAGCTGTAAACCGTACATGGTATATAGAAGAAGAAGTTGGAGGCGGTTCAAATGCAAACGTGACTTTACAATGGAATGCAGAAGATGAACTTGGCGGCTTTGATAGAACCGATGCTTTTCTTTTGCATTACATTAATAATAGTTGGGATTTTGGAACATCTTTACCAGTTGAAGGAACTAACCCGTACCAGCTTACAAGAAATAATATCACTTCATTCTCACCTTTTGCAGTTAGCAATCAAAATATTGTTTTGCCTTTAATTTTAATTGATTTCAATGCCGTAAAACAAAATGCCTGTGTTCAGTTGAACTGGCAAATAAGTGAAGAAAAAAATGCTTCATTTTTTAATATAGAAAGAAGTGCCGATGGAAATATTTTTTCAAAGCTTGCACAAGTAGCAGTACAAATAACTAGTTCTTCCTTAAAAAATTATTCTTTCACCGATAACGCCCCAATTACCGGAACCAATTTTTATCGCTTAAAAATGGTGGACGCAGACGGCAAATTCACATACAGTAAAATTGTAGCGGTGAGGTTTTTCGGAAATAGTAACGCACTTCAAATATTCCCCAATCCTGCAAAAGATATTTTACATGTACAGGTAACCGGTAGTAATGATAATGCTTTACTTCAGATTACTGATATGGCAGGAAGAAAATTAAAAGAACAAAAAATTGCTTTGAATGGAACTACTTCCGTTTCTGTTGATATAAATTATTTACCAAAGGGAATGTACACTTTGATTTTAAAAACAAACTCAAAAACAGAACACCAAAAATTTGTAAAGCAATAATTTAAAACGGTTAGTTATTCTCAGGTGTGTAAATAAGAGCTCATTCGAAAGAATGGGTTTTTTGTTAAATGTTCGATGAAGAAAAGATGAATTCAAGATTCGCAAGAATTCTCATACTTCCGGTTCTGTTGTCAGTCATTTTTCGTCTGTTTCAGACTGTCAAAAATATCGGATAAACTTTCTGCTATGGTTTCGGACGATGGTAAATATTTTTTATAATCTTCCGGAAGTTTTGGCGATACCTTATAGGTGGTTACCCCGATCGGCTGATTTAATTCTTTCAAGGCATATTCAACAGTAGTACGGTTTTTCTCTTTACAAACAATAATTCCGATAGAAGGGTTTTCTTCTTCTGTTTTTACTTTATCGTTCAGTACAGATAAATAAAAATTCATCTTACCTGCATAATCCGGTTTAAACTTTCCTGTCTTCAAATCTTATGGCGACCAACGATTTCAACCTTCTGTGATAGAGTAATATGTCAATGCTAAAATATTCTTCCAGTGCAAGCCGGTACTGATTACCAATAAATGCAAAGTCCCCGCCCATCTCCATTAAAAATTTTCTGATATTTTTCATTAATGCCAACTCTAATTCTCTTTCATTATGTTCTTCGCTGATTTCCAGAAACTCAAAATTATATTCATCTCTCACTGCAAGCTTTGCCTGGTGTTTATATTTTCCAGGCAGTGCCTTCTCAAAATTGGTTTGCCCCAACAAAAAATTTTCAAAGCTTTTCCCTTCAATATAAAGCTTTTCCCTTCAATATGATGTACCAATACATTCTTTGTCCATCCATATTTTTTGGACATGCCTATATAAAATTTTCTTTCATTTTCCTCTTTGCATTTTTCGATAATGATAATATTATGGCTCCAGCTAATTTCTGCCACCATTGGTGGCAGTTTTTCATATTCTACATAAAACATCCGCATCCGCTATACCTTGCGGCTGCTTAAACCACTCATGCCGGGGAACTCCTTGTGTAAATCATCTGCCAGAGTCTCTACTACCGATTTTCCCCATTTATGTTTTTGCTGTTTTTCCACGATGCTTCTTCCTATCTCCCAATATAGATTGATTAAGGCTTGATTTACCTTCTTCATCGCCTCGTATTGGGCTTGATATATTTTCTCTTTTATTGCTGAAAAAAAAGCTTTGTAATCTTCATTGATTTGTTGTTTTGCCATTGTGGTCTTTTGATTTTTTCAAATGTAGCTGTTTTTTAATTTTTTAATTTTTAGGATATGAATTGTCCTAATGGAAATTTTTTGATTTGGCGCTATTGTAGGAATTCAGGATTCAGGAATATAGTGATCAAAAGGTTTATACTTCAACAGAAGAAAACTTTCCCACAACCTTAGCAATTTAAATAAAGGGAAAAAAATCGGCGAAAAAATTATAATTTAAACGTTCGTATATCCGATAATATTTATTAGATGTAAACACCCTATGTTTAGTAATATTTATTAAAATTAAATTCAGTTTTATAGGTTTCCTTCTAATACTTAAAAAATGCTCCGCGCAATTGCTTATTTACGTGTCTCTACAATAGTCTCTTGGAAAAGTATAATTTGAACCCGGCATACGGCCCGTAAAACAAATTAATGTGTATTGTCCTTCGACTTACTGCATCCTCCGGGCATTCGTTGTCTAATAAAATCCCTTAACGTGCTAACGTTTCCGTTTCGTGAGGCGATCCCGTTTTGAGCGTCTCGTATTATCTAAAAGTTCAGCCGCCACAATTTCAGCATGAATGAGATTCAGCCGATTATTAAATGTCATGTTCTT
>JBBRGZ010000216.1:0-4957 GCA_038223395.1 Chitinophagales bacterium | reverse complement strand
TTTCCAAACACCCAATTTTAAACCAAACACAATATAAATATCACGATATTGCATTTTATTTAGATTTACTTGCACCCCTTTAGATAAATTAAATAAAAAAATACCCAAAACGAATAAGCCAATAGCAGCATCTAAACTACTAAACATAAATTCATTTAATGCCATTAAAATTATCGAAATTGGAATAATAATGTTTGCAATTGCTCCCTTTTTAGCAGTATAGGTGCGAAGTACAATTTCATCGAGTGGCTTCATAATTGGGTAATTTTTATACGAATATAAAGAAAATAAGGATAAAATAGTAATAGAAAGCGATGTCCTTTAATTTTACTACATAAAAATGAAATTTTTATATTTTGTTAATTTAACATATTCCATTTTTTAATATTATTATACATTTTTGCTAGGCAATCCAATATCTAAATACCAAATTGCCTAAACTCGGAACATGCATTTATAATCATTTAAAAGTTGCGAAAAAATTTCCTTTCCCTATAAGATCATTTCTAAGTTTTCATTACAAAAATACGATAGACATGCTTTTGTCAAACGTATATAAATGTATTATATTTACATTTACTTAAACACAGTTTATATGTTTAAAAAATCGGTTTTAGCGCTTTTTATTTCAGGATTTTCCTTTTTGTTACATGGGCAAAATGCTGAGCCGGAAAAAATGTCGGAAGCTATAAATAGTGGAGTTATGGAATTATTACCCCTTATTACTCCAGATGGGCAAACATTTTATTATATGCGCCAACAAGTTGAGCTTGATCCACTGGGGACATATTTTGGTGAAACCATACAAACAATTTGGTATTCCGAATTACAATCTGACGGCAATTGGTCGGAGGCCAAAAAAATGGATGAACAATTCAACAAACAAAAAAATAATGCTGTTTCTAGTATTACACCTGATGGGAACACGTTATTAATATTCGGTTATTATACCAATGGAATTCACAACGGTTCTAAACGTGGCTTTTCTATGACGCATAAAACTGCAGACGGATGGACAAAACCAAATAAAATTGAAGTACAAGGATATGATGACCTCGACAAAGGCGTTACAAAAAATGCCTATTTATTGAACGATGGTAAAACTATTGTTTTTTGTTTTGCTGAGTTGACCGGCAGTTCGCTACATAATATTTATGTAAGTTTTAAAACCGGAGAAAATAGCTGGTCGCAACCATTAAAATTACCTGCACCAATAAATACAGACGATGATGAACAGGCAGCGTATGTTGCAAGCGACGGCGTAACCATGTATTTTAGTAGCGATAGAAAAGGTGGTGAAGGAAGTAATGATATTTATATGAGCCGTCGCCTTGATGATACTTGGATGAACTGGTCGAATCCGGTAAATCTTGGGAAAACAATTAACACAAAAAAATACGATAGCTATCTTTCATTTGATGCTTGTGGCGATTATGTTTATTTTGTGCGTCAAGGAAAAATTAATATCCTAAATTCTGATATTTTCAGAACTCAACTTCCACCTAATTTAAGCCCACTTCCGGTACTTTTAATATCGGGAAAAGTTACAGATATTATTAATGGAGATGCAATTAGCGCCGCTATAACATACTTCGATATTGAAACTGGAAAAGAACTTGGTATTGCATCCAGCGACCCCAAAACAGGCAAATATTCAATCGTTCTTCCTTTAGGTAAATTTTATGGTTATACTGCAAATGCCGATAATTATGCTTCACAATCTGGAAATGTGGATTTAAAAAATGTAGATAGTTGCAACCGTTTACAATCAGACCTTTTGCTTTCTAAGATTGCAATAGGCGGAAAAATCAGATTGAATAATATCTTTTTTAAAACTGCAAGTGCAGAATTACTACCCGAATCAAATATTGAATTAAATAATCTTATTAATTTGCTTAATGCACATCCATCAATGAAAATTGAAATTGACGGACATACAGATAATGAAGGAGAAGAAACATCAAATCTAACCTTGTCAAAAAATAGATCGAAAGCCGTAATTACGTATTTAACAACGAACGGAATTAATGCTTCTCGTTTAAAATCGCAAGGCTTTGGTGAATCTAAACCCGTTACAACAAATGATACAAAAGAAGGTCGCGCTTTAAATAGAAGAGTTGAGTTTTTAATTCTATCTATGTAATATTATATCTTAATCCACAAAAAAATTCTACAATGAAAAGACTTAAAACATTTTTATTTTTTTCCTTTATAGCATTTATTTTTATTTCTTGTAACGGAAAGAAAAAAACAAATTCCAATTCGGATAATATTACTATAGGTAATGAAAATAAAATTCAAATTGCTAATTCCACCTTTACGGGCAAAGTAAAAGAAGGAACTGTTGAAGTGAGTTTAGATGCCATGCAACATTTTATTTCAGCAAATATGGAAACCGGTGTATATCAATTTTCAAAAGATGCAAAAGAAATAAAATCAATTTCACCCGGAAAAATTGCGATGTTTTATGGACATTCTATACGAAAAATAATTTCTGTTGAAGAGAAGAATGATGCATATATTGTTAATACAGAATATGCGCGATTAACGGATTATTATGAAGAGGCGCATGCAAAATGGGATGACAAAGTGAGTTGGAAAAAAGTAATATCTGAAGCAAAACAAAATCATTTACAAATTTCTTTAGCAGGCGTTTTACTTGCACAAAATGATCCTGCAGACGACGATAATGATGACGATTCCGGTGATTGTGAACAAATTTTTAGTATGCAAACAGGAACACATGAAAATATACAGGCTTGTTTTGAAGGAGATATTGACGATTATCATTTAACAATGAAATTTAAAGCTTCCGGTGGAACATCTGATGAATTAGAACTCGAACTTACGATAAGTCGCGGCGATTTATTTGGTATTACAGTTAAGGGAAAAGTGTCTTCTTTTAATCAAGTTGGTCAATTGGATGTTGAACAAAGTGCGCTCAATAATTTTAGTATACAGCAAAATAATATTGATGGTGAATTAAAATTTGAGATGGGTGCAATTGGATTGGTAAGTGGTGTTCAGTTTTTTAATATTCCTGCACAAATTGAATGGATGTATTTAGTTGGTCCGGTTCCTGTTAAAGTTGCAATGAAAGCCAATTTTCGCATCATGCCTGTGTTAACCGGAGAGGGTGCAAGTGGCACTCTAAACCTTACTATGAATTACCATTCAAATCAAGGTTTTAGTTTTAATGGCGCATCAGTAACGCCTAATTCAGATATTACCGACGAACAACTTTTTGATGGCGAAAATGGCGCGTCGGGAACAATCGCTGCCGGTATAAGTATAGGAATTGAATTCCCGCGATTTGAAATAAGTATTTTTGAAGTACCTGTAGTTCCGTATTTAACAATGGATAATTATTATTCACTTTTTGTTGAGCCCGGAATTGTAAGTGCTGCTCAGCCTTGTGGCGAAACCCGATTGAGAACACGCATCTTGACCGGTATTCAGGCAGATTTTTTCGGCATTTTTGGATATGCATACGAAACAGAACTTTTCAAAAACACACAACGCTGGATGGCGCCGGGTTCTGAATGTGGACCTTTAGAAGATGATTAAATGTGTGTTTCAAATTACTATTTTACGCATGTTGATGAATGATTTTTAGATAGATTTTCAATTCAGGAAACCTCAAATTTGCTAATTTGCCTGTTGTGCTCTTATCTTTGCACATGGAAAATCTCTCTAACAAATTCCTCGGCGAAAGCCTCACCTTCGATGATCTTCTGGTAGTACCTGCATATTCTGAAGTGTTACCTCGCGAAGTTGACATCTCAACACAACTTACTAGAAACCTCCGTATTAATGTTCCCTTGATTTCTGCGGCTATGGATACAGTTACAGAATATCAGATGGCTATTGCTATGGCACGTGAGGGTGGCATTGGTATTATTCACAAAAATATGACCATCGAAAAACAAGCGGAACATGTGCGCAGAGTAAAACGTAGCGATAGCGGATTAATCATTGACCCCGTTACACTTACAAAAGGAGCAACAATTAGAGATGCATTAAAAATGATGCGCGAATATAAAATTGGCGGCATACCTGTTATCGACGAAAATAATCGCCTAGTTGGTATTTTAACCAATCGTGACCTGCGTTTTGAAACAGATATGAATAAGTATATTGATGCTGTTATGACCAAAGAAAATCTGATTACAGCACCTGAAGGAACTACATTACAACAAGCAGAACAAATATTAAAAAATTATCGCATCGAAAAACTTCCGGTAGTTGACAGCGAAGGTTTACTGAAAGGATTAATTACTTACAGAGACATTATGAAATTGCAAAGTCACCCGAGAGCTTGCAAAGATAAATTTGGAAGATTATTGGTTGGGGCTGCAGTTGGTGTTACATCAGATACGATGGAAAGGGTTACGGCCTTAAAAAATGTAGGCGTTGATTTAGTAATTATTGATACTGCGCACGGTCATTCGCGCGGTGTAATTGAAATGATAAAAGCGGTAAAAGTGCAGTTCCCAGAATTAGAACTTGTAGCGGGAAACATAGCAACAGGTGCAGCTGCAAAAGCATTGGTAGATGCAGGTGTTGATGGAGTAAAGGTTGGTGTTGGTCCCGGAAGTATTTGCACCACAAGGGTTGTAGCCGGAGTTGGCGTAGCACAAATAAGCGCAATTAACGATACTGCAAATGCAATAAAAGGCAGTGGAGTGCCAATTATTGGTGATGGTGGCGTGCGTTATACAGGCGATATTGTAAAAGCAATTGTAGCAGGAGCAGATACCATAATGGCGGGAAGTTTATTAGCTGGAACAGCAGAAAGTCCCGGTGAAACAATTATTTACGAAGGAAGAAAATTTAAATCATATCGTGGGATGGGAAGCGTAGAAGCAATGGAACTCGGCAGCAAGGATCGTTATTTTCAGGATGTGGAAGATGATATCAAAAAATTAGTTCCTGAGGGTATTGTTGGTCGCGTTCC
>JBBRGZ010000215.1:0-4970 GCA_038223395.1 Chitinophagales bacterium | reverse complement strand
TTTGTTGTGGAAGGTGCAAAAAGAATGCAAACACTTATTCACGATTTATTAGAATATAGTCGCATTAACAGATTTAATACAGGCTACGAAAAAATTGACCTCAACGAAATATTTAATACAATCAATAGAGTTTTAAAAGATAAAATTGAATCGCACGACGCATTGGTGTTATCTGAAAATTTACCAACTGTTTATGGTAATAGATTACAGCTTACACAGGTGTTTCAAAATTTGGTTGACAATGCGATTAAGTTTAAGGCAAAAAAACGCAAACCCGAAATTATTATTTCAGTTAATGATATGGGTGAGAAGTGGGAGTTAATTTTTAAGGATAATGGAATTGGAATAAGTCAAGAATACTTTCAACGCATTTTTGTAATATTTCAACGTTTACATACGCACGAAGAATATACCGGAACAGGAATTGGTCTTGCCATTTGCAAAAAAATAATTGAACGCCATGGCGGAGAAATTTGGGTTGATTCAAAAGCAGGAAAGGGAACATCGTTCCATTTATCTATTTCAAAAAATTTAATGAGTGCGGTTAGTTAATTGTAAATAATATTTCACGCAAAGGGCGCAAAGGAACAGCCGGATTTCGATACAGTTTTTAATTATATATTTACTTGGTGAATTGAGTTCTAATAATATCTCAAAATATTTCACGCAAAGACGCAAAGGGCGCAAAAGACCAGCCGGATTTCGATTAAAATTATTATTTATTCGCGTCTTTATTTAAATGTAATTAAAACCACATACCACATCTTTGCGCCTTTGCACCTTTGCGCCTTTGCGTGAAAAAATTGGAATCATCACCTATAAAAAATCATTCATACGCCGGGCACCGCAATGGACTTTTATCGCTATGTTTATTAAATACATAAGCAATTGCAATTTCAAATCCTCCAAGAGAATTACTTGCAGTATTTAATTTAGAAACATTTAAATCGTAACTCGCAGAAACAGTTAGATGATTGAGTTGCGCACCACCAACAATCCAAACTGCATCGTTATATCTATACCATCCTCCAATAAATATGGAATTATAAGGATTTTCTTCTGCATTTACCGGAATACTGACGTTAGTTCCTGCAATTATTTCAAGAGATTTTTTTTGTGTTGAAACATAAATTTGAGGTTGGAAACTTGCGATGCCTTCAGTGGCAAAAAATCCTCCAACTGTTGCTGTATATTTTATTCCAACGGTATTTGAATTATTAAAAAATGTTTCTTCGGGTTCGTTTATATGCCATGCAGCAGCACCAAATGTAAATCGTTGACCTTCATATGGAATTATAGTTAACAGAGTGCCAATTCCTAAATCTACATAATCAAGAATTTCCGTTGAAGCAGTTTCGTTGCTAATAATATTAGGGTCAAATTGAAAATCGTTCCATTGAGTTCCGAAGGTAAGTTTATTAATATCAAACGACTTTTGCACTAAACCAGCTGTAACACCAATTGCTAATCGCCAAGCATCCTTTTCAGTAAATCCGATGTGATATGCGCTAGAGAAATATATTTTATTTGTTGTAAGAGCACCATCGCCCGCTTGGTCGTTAAAAGCTACGAAACCTAAGCCTAATCTGTTTACTGCTTTTTTAGGTTGAATACCACCATCGGCATACATTGAAAAAGTTTTAAAAGGAATAGTAACACTCGCCCATTGATCGCGATAATTTAAACCCAATCGCATACTGCCGTCAAAATTTCCGGTATTGGCAGGATTTGTTAAAAGAGGTGCAGCAAAAAATTGAGAAAAATGCACATCTTGAGCCATACCGTTTTGCAACAATACACAAACTAAAAATGATATGACAAATATTTTTCTCATCTCAATAATGTAATATTTCCTTTTTTCTCAAATAAAACACCATCGGCAAAATTGCCTGTTAGTGAATACACATACACTTCCATTTCTTGCAATTTTCCATGGTAATTTCCATCCCAACCAATTTTATAATTACTTGTTTGAAAAACTAATTCACCCCAGCGATTAAATATGAGTAATTGCATATTCGAAATACCAAATCCTTCCACATATAACACATCATTTATGCCATCTCCATTTGGAGTAAAAGCTGTTGGAATATCTATAACGCCGGATGCTTCTGCCTCTACGGTGCGACAATAGGTATCTGAACATCCGTTTGTATTATAAGAAGTTAAACACACATTATATGTACCTAATTCTGAAAATATGTGTTGTCCATTTTTAATTGTTGAAGTACCGCCATCACCAAAATTCCATTCGTAAGTAACAGCGTTTGTGCTGAGGTTTGTAAATGTAACGTTAGTATTAATTATGATATAATGCGGATCATCATCAAAAAATGCAACTGGTAAATCATCCACAATTATTAACTGACTAACTGTATCCGGAATGCTACAATTAAATGTAATTAATTCCACAAGATATTCTCCGGGAATTGTATAGGTATGCGTAACAATAATTCCCGAATCGGAAGTGCCATCACCAAAATTCCATTGGTAACTATCGCCATCAATATAATTACTCGTAAAAGTTGCATCAATAGGAATGCATCCCAAAACTTCTGATTCGAAACCAGTATTAAATTCAAATAAATAATTGAGAGTTACAGTAAAGGTGTCAATTCCATTGCAACTTTCGGGATCATTAATAATTAATGTTACAATATATTCTCCCGGGCCGTAATACGTATGCGTTGGATTTTCAATTGTTGATGTAGTTCCATCACCAAAATTCCATTCAAAATTTGTTGTTGCTAAAAAATCGCCTATTGCAGTAAATGTTGCAAAAAGGCTATCGCAATTTTCAATTAATACATAATCGAAAGTTGCAGAAATGCTATCGCTTAAAACACTAATAGTTAAAAAAGACGTATCTGCTATATTGCAGCTGTTTGAATCTATAGCAATTAGCATTACGCTATATTCACCGGGAGTTGTATAAGTATGCGAAGGTTCAAAAGCAATTGAAAGTGGGCTTCCATCACCAAAATCCCATATATAATCTACAGCACCTATACTTGTATTTGTAAAATCAACATCAAAAGGAACGCAACCCGATAATGAAGGTTCTGCTAATGCAGCTGCGTAAATTCCCGATAAATTAAAATCAATTTTTGCTACGCCAAGATTACATAAAAAGCCACCGTTTGTTTCGCTATATGCTCCGGGAGTAACAGGAAAATCGCTCAATCCCCAGCAACCGGCACAAACTGCTTGATAAATTGTTCCACTTTTATCAAAACGACTGGTTCCTCCGTCCACGTGTTCGGGACTTGAAGGGCCGCCAAAATAACTTGCAAATAACAATGAAACTGCATTTTTAGAAAGCACATAAAAATAAAAATCATCCCCATCGGTAGTTGATTGAATTGCATCAGGCGTAATTGTCATTCCTGTAGTATATCCTGTTGACGGATTATAACTCGAATTAACTGTTCCTCCCCATCCACTTACATACACATTTTCGCATGCATCAACTAAAAATGCAGAAGGCGAAATATTAATTGCAGAACCACCCGAACCAAAAATTGCAGAATAAACAACAGTACTTAAATTGGGATTTAATTTTGTAATAAATTGTTTACCATTTGTTTCTGTATACACACCGGCAGTTACCGGATAGGTACCTTTAGTTTGTCCTGTAAAATAAATATTATCTTCTTCATCTGTTTCAACAAAAAAGCATTGATCGTAATTATTTGTTCCTACAAAGGTGCTTGCAATTAATGACGAAGCATCTGTACTAATGCGCGCAACCCATCCATCGGTAATTCCTCCGAGATAAGCCGAGTGCCAACTTCCTGCAGTTGTAGGAAAATTGCTGCTTGCTGTTCCACCACAAACTATAGGCTCGCCCAACGAATTTATTTTCATTGAATATGCACCATCTTCTTTTGTTCCACCAATATATGACGACCAAATTAAATTAGATAAATCATCATTTAATTTGAATACTACACCTTCTTGATCGCCTACTAACGCAGTTTGAAAAACACCAGGTGTAATTGGAAAATTTGTTGAAGTTGTACTTGATGCCACATAAATATTATTACTATTATCTACTATCACTTCTCCTCGCGCAAAATCGGCATAATTATATTGCGTAGTTAATCCCGATTTTAAATTCATGCCATCGTTATTTGTGCCACCTATATATGTTGCTCCTATTAAAGTACTTCCATCAGTTGAAAGCTTTGCAACATAAATATCAATTCCTGATGAAAAATTAATTAAACCATCAACTGTAACACCTACGCCACCATTAAATGTATTGTCGTAACTACTTGGCAACATTGGAAAATCGGAAGAACCTGTAGTGCCATAAATAATTAATTGATCGTCGGCATCTGCAATTAAACTATGCGGCAACTCAGAGCTGTTTCCTCCAATATATGTGCTGTAAACGAGTGAACTGCCATCTGCACTAAATAATGAAATACTAATATCGGTTGCGCCACCCTGATAGGTTGTTGTATATGCACCAACCGTTGTAGGATAACCGTTTCCGAATGCAATTCCACCACCAAATAAATTGCCATTAGAATCGTAAGTTGCAGTATAACCCCAGTTGTCGATTGTTGAGCCTGAATAAGAAGCAAAAACTAATTCAGGATCAATTATTAATTCAAGATTCTTATTATATCCTTCAGGAAAATAAAAACTTATAATACT
Organism: Chitinophagales bacterium; assembly: GCA_038223395.1. Taxonomy (GTDB): domain Bacteria; phylum Bacteroidota; class Bacteroidia; order Chitinophagales; family BACL12; genus UBA7236. The sequence continues at coordinate 305 of JBBRGZ010000215.1, read as the reverse complement.
ATTATTTAAAATATAATCGCACGGAATTGCAACTAATTGTCCTTTTCTTTTTTGATAAGCATAAGGTTTTAATTCTGTAATTTGATTTACGGAAGTTTTTATAATTAAATCGCCATTCAAAATTTCCATTCCATCGGTACCTTCATATCTCAATTGAATGTCTTCAGCATTTTTTCCCGGAGCTACAATAAAATCATATTTCATATTATTGCCGGAACTGTATATGCGCAGATTAATTCCAGCATATAAATTATCATAAGTCACCTCTCCATAAGCAGGTACTTTTGGAGCCCATTTTGAGGGGT
>JBBRGZ010000214.1:0-4971 GCA_038223395.1 Chitinophagales bacterium | reverse complement strand
GATCGCGGTAGGCAACGATACCTAAATTGGGCACTAAGGTAGTAAATGCATAATCGGCAATTTCGGGTTTTGCTGCAGATAATACGGAGAGTAATGTTGATTTTCCGGCGTTTGGAAATCCCACCAAACCAACATCAGCCAATACCTTTAATTCTAAAATTTTCCAGGCCTCAATTCCTGGTTCTCCGGGTTGAGCGTATTGGGGTGTTTGTTTTGTTGGTGATTTAAAATTATTGTTTCCCAACCCACCTCTTCCGCCGGGAATCCAAATTATTTCTTGTCCGTCTTCAACTATTTCAGCTTCAATTGCACCGGTTTCAAAATCTTTAGCAACAGTTCCCAAAGGCACTTCAAGAATAATATCCTCCCCTTGCGCTCCTGTTCTTAATTGTCCCACTCCATATTCGCCGGCTTTGGCAATAATGTGTTTGCGGTATTTGAGGTGCAATAAGGTCCACAACTGTGCATTGCCTTTTAAAATGATATGTCCGCCTCTACCGCCATTTCCGCCGTCGGGGCCTCCTTTCATTGTATTTTTATCTCGGTGAAAGTGCACAGAGCCTGCGCCGCCATTACCGCTTTTGCCATGAATTTTTACGTAGTCAACAAAGTTTTGTTTTTCCATTATAGAGCAGAATCTTCCTGCTTTAACCCTCTTTTACCTTATGAATCGGAATGTTTTGAAGCCACAGTGTTTACTGCATCTACCAAACCGTTAAAAATATTTTCTATGCTTCCAACACCTTCAATTTCAACCAAAATATCCTGATTTATGTAAAAATCGGCCACAGGCTCCGTTTTGAGCCTATATTCTTGCACACGTTTGCGAATAGTTTCTACATCGTTGTCATCACTTCTGCCGCTTGTAAGTCCGCGGTTTAAAATGCGTTGTGTCAGCTCTTCTTCTTCAACAACCAAACTTAAAACGCAGCTAACACTAGTGCCTTTTTCGTGCAATAAACTGTCTAAAGCCTCTGCCTGCGCAGTTGTGCGCGGAAAACCATCGAAAATAATGCCTTGTTTATGATTGTTTTTAGCTTCTTCCACTGCTCCACCTAACATACCAATTACCACTGCATCGGGCACCAAAATACCGTCATCCATCAGTTTTTTAGCTTCAAGTCCTAAAGCGGTGCCGCGCTTAATTTCGCTACGCAATAAATCGCCTGTGGAAATGTGCAATAGGTTAAAATGCGCCTTTAATTTTTCGGCCTGGGTGCCTTTTCCGCTGCCTGGAGGCCCAAAAAGTATGATATTTGTCATAATTCAGTAAATTATCAGGCTGCAAAGATAACCCGCTTCAGCCTAGAATAAGTAAAAGGAGTAGCAACAAATTGCAGTTTCTAATAAAATTGGGACTTTGAGGCGCATTGCGAGCTATTTCCAATTGTTTGTTGTTAGTGACAAGCCAATAGTTTTCATCCAATGCAAGTTTTGTTACGTATATAGACTGAACCTTTAGGGCTAAAAAAACCTTAATATTAAATATAACCTACCTTTGAGATATGAGTTTACTTGAAAATATTATGGAAACCCTGCTTAAAAACAAACAATATCTTGCATCTAAATACGGTGTAAGCAGCATTGGCTTGTTTGGTGAGGCTGTTACTGAAGAATTTAATGCCGATAGTGAAATTGATATTATAGTAGATTTTAAAAAACCTATCGGCCTAGAAATTGTTGACCTTGCTGATGAACTTGAAGTTTTAACCGGACATAAAGTTGACCTTGTGCGCAAAGGCGGAATCGAAAAGGATTACTATAAAGTATTTCGAAAGGAAATACAGTACGTAGTAAAGTGATGTAAAATTTATTCACAAAAATCGCTCAATTCCGATTTCTTTTATTCTTATAAATAACAGAGGTTATTTTCTTATAATATAAATTTTATCGTCCGTTTTATCCGGATTTCCCCTGCCGTCGCGGTTGCTTGTAGTAAAAATAATATCGCCATTTGGGGCGCTGATGATGTTGCGCAATCTGCCATATATTCCTGCATATAATTGCATTTCTTGAGGTGGATTTTGTGTGTCGGAAAGTGAAAATTTTACCAAACGTTCTCCCCTTAAACATGCAAAAACAAGACTGCCTGCATTAGAATTTTGGTCGTTAAAATTGCTTGTATAAATAATTCCACCTGGCGCCCAAGTATCATCGCCGCTTTGCGCAAAGGGTAATTGTGCGCCTTCCATAACTGAAGTGCCTATTACATTTGGCCAACCGTAATTATTGCCTTTCACAATTGTATTTATTTCGTCGTGACAACACCAATCATTTAATTCGCCACTAGGTCCGTGTTCGGTTGCATACATTGTGCCATCGGTTGTCCAGCATAAACCTTGCACATTGCGGTGGCCATAACTCCAAACATAATTATTAAATGGATTATCGCTCGGAATTTTTCCGTTTCTATCCATACGTAAAATTTTTCCTGAATTACTATTAATATCCTGTGCATTTTCCGGTTCACGCGCATCTCCGGTGCCGACGTATAAATAACCATCGGGACCAAATCGCAAAATCCCACCATTGTGAAATAATTTTTTGGGAATATTATCCAACAAAATAATTTCATGAGATAAGGTTTCATTTTCAAAAGTTAATCTTACAATTCTATTTCCTGAAGCAATAGTTTCGTAGATAAATATAAAATGATTTTCACTAAATAAAGGATCAACAGCAAGACCTAACAAACCACCTTCGGCTTGTGCATTGTTATTTCTTTTGGCAATTGAAGTAACAACCTTTGTTTGGTAATTTACAACCGAAATATTGCCGTCTCTTTCTGTAAATAACAAACGCCCGTCCGGCAAAAAATCCATCCCCCAAGGCACATTCAAATTTTCGGCTAACACCTCAATTTGCTGCAATGCCGGCAATTTCGGGGCTGTATTATTTACTTTACTGCGCGTACTGCAATTTATAAAAATGGAAAGCGGTAATAATAGGATGAGATATGTTTTAATTGGATTAATCATAACTTAATTTTTATAAAATGCACTTAAATATAAATATTTTTCATAACTTTATCTAATTATTATGAAAATATTCAATCTTGTTTTAGGTTCTGCCCTTGTGTTTTTTGTAATTATGTTTTTGCGTTGCGAAAAAGTTACCGAAGTAACTGAGCTTGTGAAAAACACCGAAAAAATTGATGTAGTATTTTATCACGACGATAAACCGAATACTGTTATACAAATTACAGATAAAGCAGAAATAAAAAAATTCGGCAACTATATTTCTACAAAAGATACCCCTTTATATAAATGTAAATACGATGGGCAAATTATTTTTAGAATTTCTGATGATATTACTTCTAATGATAAAAATACAATTACAATGGAGTTTAATTTACAACCCGATTGTGTGCATGTTGCTTATATGTATTCCGAAGGTTTGCGCACAAAAGAATTAACTCCTGAGGGAATGAGTTATTTAAAGGCCCTACAATAATTATTGTTTTAAACTCCAGACTTCCGGTAAATTCCTGCCGTTTTCTTTGTAATCCAATCCATATCCAACTACAAAAACATCCGGAATTTCAAACCCAATAATGTCTGCCTTCACAAGATTTGGCCGCAGAATATTTTTTTGTAATAAGGTTACAATTGTTACTGAAGCAGGATGTAATAATTCAATTTCGTTTTGCAGATGATACACCGTTTTTCCGGTATCAATAATATCTTCAATAAAAATAACATCGCGATTGTTAACTGCTTTGCTCAGGCCTGTAAATTCAGAAATTTCTCCTGATGCAGTTCCGGTATATGTCTTAATGCGAGTAAAAAGTGTTTCGCAGTTGCCTTTATAATTTCTAATTAAATCGGCAGCAAAAATAAAAGCACCATTTAAAACAATAATAAAAAGGGGATTTTTATCAACAAAGAGCTGAGACAATTCGGCACCCATTTCCTGAATGCGTGCCTGCAATTTTTCTTGTGATATAAAAATGTCGAAACTTAATTCTCTTATCTGCACTTTAACGTTTATGCTTATTTATATCCCACAATCAGTTCTTGTCCTATACTGATGTTATTATCTTTTAATCCATTCCACTCCTGAATTTGCGCTACCGATACACCATACGTTTTAGATAGCGCATAGAGGGTTTCTTTTGCTTCAACAGTATGTTTAACTGCTACTTGTTTAAATTCCGTTGGGGCTTGTTTTATTACTTCAATAATAGGTTCAAGAGTTATTATTTTTTCGCCCTCAGCCCCTGGTGCTTTATTATTAATTTCAGGCGCCACTAACTCGTCATCAAAATCTATATAGTCGTCATTATCATCATCCTTAAATTCGGTTTTCTTTTGTTCGGGAGTTTTTTCTTCTAACACTTTCTCCTCAACTTTTACTTCCTTTTTAATTTCTTTTGGTACCGATTTTTTTATTTCTTTTTTCTTGTCGGCAGCCGTTTGCAATTGAGGAGCATCTTTGCATTTGTTGCGCAAATAAATTTTTTGTCCCGCTGCCGGTTCTTGTCCCGGTTTTAATTTATTAAATTTATACAACTGCTCCATGCGCACACCTTCATCGCGCGAAATACTCCATATCGTTTCACCCGATTTAACTTCGTGATATTTTGTATCTCCTTTTTTGCGCTTTGGCTGCAAATAAAATTTAGTGCCCGGAGTAATGTCTGCACCATTTTCGATATCATTATAATCTCTTAACAGCGAAAGTTTTTTATGATGTTTTTCAGCAAGATTTTCCGGTGAGTCTCCATCCTTAACAGTTACGGTTGGAATGCGATTAAAATAAAATACGTCGGCTTGATATCCTCCCCAATTAAAGTTTTTATCTTTTTTAGATTCCTTTTGTGTTTCTTTTTTTACAACAGGCTCTTCTTTTTTTATTTCCTCTTTTTCTTGTTTGCGTTTTTCTTCTTCCTTTTGCATTTTTTTAACATCGGCAACCGACAATTTATCTAAGGCATGCAAATCGTATTCTTCAATTAAATTAATGAGCATG
>JBBRGZ010000213.1:0-5007 GCA_038223395.1 Chitinophagales bacterium | reverse complement strand
TTTATTGATAAACGCGGAGAGGGAATTCACCATATTGCTTTTGCAGTTGACGACATTTATGCTGAAATGAAAAGGCTTGAAGGTGAAGGATTTATTTTATTAAATAAAGAACCACTACTGGGAGCTGATAATAAAATGATTTGTTTTTTACATCCAAAAAGTACCAATGGTATTTTGGTTGAATTATGCATGGAAAAAAAAGCGGAGTAAATAAAAATGGTTATTGTTTAAGCCAGGAGATTAAAAAAATATAATAAGATGAAATTAATTTTTTAATAAGTAGAAATATTGCTTTTGCAAATGGACAGTCGCATATAAAAATAAATGCTTACTAATAGAAAAAATGAACTTGGTTTTTTCTAACTTAGAGGTGCTCCAAAAAATCCCAAATAACCAACCAGTAACCCGCCAAAAAAAGTAACCAAAATTGCTATCGCCAAGCCCATTGCAAAAAATACCGGGCCTATATATTTAATTTCTGTATCGAAATTATTTGCTTTGCGCAAAAGATATTCTGCAATCCAACTACTGGTATAAATTATATTTGCTGCGATTCCGTAAGTAAAAGCAATAATACACAAGCGAATAATTTCCATTTCAAATCCTGCAAGCCAGCAGATTAAAACACTTAATAAACCTGATACGCCTATTACAATATTAAATGCAAGACGGCGCTCGCCCCACCAATAAATAATTTCCTTAAATGTTGTGGGTTGTTTTTCCTGATGAAATAATTTGAAAAAAAATTGCATACATGTACATTTAAAAGTGAATTTAAATTGTTGAATTGTATATAAAATTATTGTCTTATAACATCTTCTTTAGTTTCAAACCATTTTTCATAATCCGTTTGAAATAATTTTTCTACCTCGTTGCGTTTTATTTTCATTGAAGGTGTTAATAAATTATTTTGTACCGTCCACTCATCTTTAATGATGACAACTTTTTCAATCTTTTCGAATGAATCTAAAGTAGTATTAATATCATTTTTTGTTTGCAATAATCCTTTTTCTATTTCTTCCGGCGATTTGTTTCTTCCTAATTCAGAAATTGTAACCAACACTATAGGTTGCGGTAATGCATATCCTACAACAAGTGCTTGTCCAATATCTGTATTAGATGCAAATTTCATTTCTATAGGCATTGGAGCCACATATTTACCTTTGCTTGTTTTAAACAATTCTTTAACGCGGCCGGTAATTTTTAAAAAGCCGTCGCTGTCCACATCCCCTTTATCGCCGGTTTTAAAATAACCATCTTCGGTAAATGCATCTTTTGTTAAGGCATCTTCTTTATAATATCCTAGCATGAGGGCAGGGTGTTTAATTAATATTTCATTTTGCTCAGTAAATTTAATATCAACATGAGGAAAACGTAGACCAACGGTTCCGATTTTATTTTTGTTTAATAAGTTTGTGTGACTATAACAACAATCTTCCGTCATTGCATACGCTTGCTGAATTTTAATATCCAATTTCCAGAACCAATTAATTAAATCGATTGGAATTGGTGCAGCTCCCGAAAAACATTGTTGTGCTTTTGATAAACCTAATGCCGATTTAATTTTTTTTCTTACTATGGAATTTAGGATTGGAATTTTTAAATATAAATCCAGTTTTTTCTGTGGCATTTGAACCAGAATTTTTTCCTGAAATTTTGCCCAAATGCGTGGGACAGCTAAAAATAAAGTAGGTGAAGTTTCTTTTAAATTTTTTGGAAATGATTCTAAACTTTCTGCAAAAGAAACTTCTCCTCCGGTATATAAACTTCCAATTTCGATGAGTAATCTTTCGGCAATATGACACATGGGTAAATAAGAAAAAAATACGGAGGTATTATCTACTCCAAGAGTTGGAAAGGCATATTCAGCAGCAAAGGCAAAATTGTAAAAAGAGTGCATTACACCTTTTGGAACTCCCGTTGTTCCGCTGGTATACATAATAGAACAAAGGTTTTCAATAGGAAACAGGATATCTTCTTGAATTGGTTGCTGATTATTTACAATTGCATCCCAATTATCAAATTCATTAATTCCATAAAAGGGATAAGTAATGCAAGGTAAATTTTCCGGCACACCTGGTTTTAAGTAATTCCAATCGTCGAGTTTGCCTATAAAAACAAGTTTACTTTCGCTGTGGTCCAAAATCTGACGAACTGTATTGGGCGACATATTGGGATACATCGGCACAGAAACATGTCCGGCCATCCAGATAGCATAATCAGACATAACCCAGTGCACACAGTTTTTAGATAAAATTGCAATGCGAGAACCAGGTGGGTAATTGAGAGATTTGAGATAGGCAGCCATTCTGCGAATTTGATCACCACATTGCCGCCACGTATAGTTATGCCACTCGCCATGAACAGGTTGGCGCATGTATAATTTGTTTGGTTGCGATTTTTCCCATTTATAAAAAGTCTCTAACGGTGCGTTAATTTTCATACCAATCTGCTTAATTTTTAGTTCTACTCTGGTCTTAAACCACTAAGATAATAAGCAAAATCACATTTTGATAAATCTTTATGCAATTTTGCATATGCAAATACAAGTTAATTGATAATTATGGACGAACAAACAGGAAGAACTGAAATATCGAGCTTAGGTGAATTTAAATTGATTGACCACCTGACAAAAAATTTTGAAATTCAAAATGTTTCTACAGTAAAAGGTATAGGAGATGATGCTGCAGTGATAGATAATGCAAACAAGCTTACAGTTATTACAACCGATATGTTGGTAGAAGGTGTGCATTTTGATATGATGTACACACCACTTTTGCATTTGGGATACAAGAGTATTGCAGTTAATGTGAGCGATATTTATGCAATGAATGCAACGCCAAATCAGGTGACCGTATCTATAGCAATTTCTAATAAATATTCAGTTGAGGCATTAGAAGAATTATATGAAGGTATTTTTCATGCTTGTGCTTATTATGGTGTTGATTTAATTGGTGGAGATACTACTACAAGTTTAAAGGGATTAATTATTTCGGTAACAGCAATTGGCGATGCAAACGAGGATGAAATTGTGGGTAGAGATGGTGCAAAAGAAGATGATTTGATTTGTGTATCGGGCGACTTAGGTGCTGCTTATTTAGGATTGCAAATGTTGGAACGCGAAAAGAAAATTTATCTCGAAAATCCGAATATTCAACCCGACTTGGAAAATAAAAAACACATTGTTGGAAAATTTCTAAAACCCGAAGCACGCAAAGATATTATTCAGTTTTTTAGAGACAAACAAATAAAACCGACGTCTATGATTGATGTTTCTGATGGATTATCATCGGAGATATTGCATATTTGCGATAAAAGTAATTGCGGTGCTATTCTTTACGAAGATCATATTCCGATGACAGATGAAACGATAGAGCAGGCAGGAAAATTTAATTTAGATCCGCTAGTAAGCGCATTAAATGGTGGGGAGGATTATGAATTATTATTTACTATAAATCCGAAGGATGAAGAAAAAATTGCATCAAACCCACTTATCTCAATAATAGGAAAAATAGTGCCTCAAAAAAACGGGACTTTTATTAAAACTAAAAATGACAATTTATTTAAATTAAAAGCGCAGGGCTGGGATTCTTTTTCGGAAGAATAAATGCATAAGGTTATGGTGCCAAATAAAAGGGAACGTTGTAAGCAACACCTTCAACTAAAACTGAAAGAATATAAAATCCGCTTGGATAATCCGTTAATTTAATTGTAAAAATTTTGCCGGGTTCTATTTTTAAAAAGGCACCTTCAATTACTTTTTGACCTAATGCATTTAATACAATAACAGAAGCCTTGTCGTTGGTTTCTAAATTAATGGTAAAACGCACAACATCGCGTACAGGATTTGGGGTTATATAAACAATTTCGGAGTTGGGATTGATTAATTCTTCAGAGCTTGTATCCTCAATTTCAGTAAAACAAGAATAGGGTAAACCAAATATCCAAGGCAGCGTTGTAGGTTCGGTTGTAAAAAAAGAATATAATTTATCTGAAATTTTTTCTTGTCCCGAACCTGATAAAGCAATTCCATTATCATCAGGCTCAAAATCACCAGGACATAACCAGCGTAAATTATCAAAAACTCTTAAATTTCGTCCATCTGCCCATACATTTGGGCCCCAGCCAACCCAGGCAGCTGATGCAGAATCTCCTGAATAATTGAGTAAAGTGTCTCCGTTTATTTGGGCTTCAATTACAGCTTTAATTGCAAAATCGTTATAATAAAATGCGGGTTCTGCTAAGGCAACATAATTTTCAGCATCCAATTTTAAATAGCCGCCGTATTGCATTCCCGAAATATAAATGAGCTTGAGGTTAATAAACTGACTTTTAAGTTTTCTTATTAAGGCGATATAATCTTGAGTGAGTGAATCAACATAAGCAGGCATTGAGGTAACAGTATCAGAAAAAGAATTTGTCATTACCCAAACAACACTTACTTGTTTTTTTTTGAGATTTGCAGTTTGCAAAAAATCATTAACATCTTTCCAATATTGTAAATCTGCATTTTTTGCAATCATATCTTCTATACCGTTATCGGCCAAGCATCCGTTTACAATTCTAAAACACGAATCATTAAATCCAGCGTTATGATATTGTACTATAAATTTATTAAACACTTTTCCTGCAGAGATAGAACCAAGACCAACCATAACTGTTTTACCATATAAAGTATCTACCGCTCCATCAAAATTAATTGGCAATAAATTTTGGGCGATAATAATCCCTGAATCAGCGTGAGAGGCAGGCATTGTATTCATTCCATCGGGATATAACCCGCCTTGAAATCCTAAATAATAATCGCTTTGTAAATCAACAAGTGGAATGAGCAAAGTGCTATCATTCTCACAATTTATCTGGGCAGAAACTGTAAAATGAAAAAGGATAAATGCGATAACACTTATCCTTTTTAAATGTATATTGGTAAAAACAGGTTTTAATCCTGTGTACATCATTCTTATTTATTCAGAATAATAGGTTGCGTATAAATTTTATTATTAATTA
>JBBRGZ010000212.1:0-5008 GCA_038223395.1 Chitinophagales bacterium | reverse complement strand
AATTTATTAGAAATACGTTTTTTTACAACCTCAATTGCTTATTAAAGGTTAATCCCTATTTAACCTTCTTTTGCATCGATCTATTAGCAAAATACACTTCCATGTCAATTAAATCGCGAATAGGCGCAATTTTTACAACTCTGGTATTATCTTCTAAAGGCTTGATGGAATACATTTGCATGGGCTCCAAAGGTAAATCGCCGGGACGCATATTTTTAGTAAGAAAAGGTTCCGGAATTATTTCAAGCAAAACCTTTGTAAGTCCGCTTCTGATAAAATTCAAATTACCAGCGCCAGCCTCAGTAAGATCAATGGTCCTCTTACTCGACTGTGGCAATCTATCATTGATTTTTACGATAATAGTTGAGTCGTTTTTGAGGTTAGTAACTCTTACCCAAGTTCCAAGAGGCAGTGTTTTATGCGCTGCTGTCATTTTATCTTGTGTAAAAATTTCTCCGTTTGCTGTTTTTCTCCCCACGAATTTGTCGTTATAGAAACTCGCAATACCCGTTTCAGTTTGAACATTTTGTGCAAAACCCACTGCTATAACTAATGTTAGCAGCAAAGTAATGAACGTACGCTTAAGCTTTATTGGTTTCATTCGTATTTGAAAATTAGTTAATACTAGTGATATAGACAACTTTTAGACCACTATGTTTTCCACATGCCAAGAAAGAGTAGGAGTTTACCTTATATTACAATGAATTTTCGCATAATAATACCCTGGCTGGTATCAAAACGAATGGTGTATGAGCCTACTGTTACTGCGCCATTAAGGTTAATAATGTCAGAATCTGGTTTTCCGCTGAGGTTTTCAAGTTCAACTATTTGTCCTCCTGCATTTACAACTGAATAACTATACACATCAATATTAGTAGCTGAAATTGTAATTATCGCATTTGATTTCGGCAATGGATTAGGTGAAATAATTAAATCACTCCCTACGGCTTTTCTGCTGTTTACCGAATTTTCATCATTTTGCTGCGCAATACCCTTGCCTGTTTTAGGTTCGCCCATAGTTTGAGCCTGTATTGTAAAAGCTAGAAATGCAGAAATTATCAGAAGTAAACCGCGTTTTTTCATAGTTCTAAATTGATTATTAAAAATTGCCTCTTACAAAAATAAACAAAAAATCAAATTTTCAAAATTCTTGGTCAACAATCTTACCCTAAAAACAATTAAATCAATAATTGCATTTATTTAGTAAAATCATCAAATAAATTCCTCTATAACAACTTCCTAACCCCGGCTCCATGCTCTGCCTCATGTCCTAACAACCATTGCTTACGCCATAATCCGCCTGCATATCCAACAAGAGCGCTGTTCGAGCCAATAACTCGATGACAGGGTATTATAATAGCAATCGGATTTTTGCCGTTTGCAGCACCAACCGCCCTTACGCTTTTAACATCCCCCATCGTTTTTGCTAAATCCATATAACTTGCAGTTGCTGCATAATTAATCTTAATTAATGCTTTCCAAACCTCAGATTGAAAGTTGGTGCCAACCGGATGCAAGGGTAAATCAAATTGTTTTCTTGTACCTGCAAAATATTCTGATAATTGCGTTTTGCAATTGTGCATCACATCAGAAATTTCTTCAGTAGTTTGTATCGGCGTTTCATTAAAACTTACTGCATAAATAAATGCATCATCACCTCTAATAACAATATCACCCAAAGGGGATTCTAATTTACATGTTAAAAGAGTATCCACTTAAAAATATTTATCGTTTTGTGTAATTAAATTCTATCTTTTTGAATTCTCCGTTTTCCATGCCATCAATTTTTGAATACAAGGTATTTTCATCTACAAGTTTATATAACACACGTTGTGGAAAATCATGCGTCGGATTTTCAAATGTATGCCAACCATCAATTATTCCCATATAAATAAATTCAACCGGCATATCCTCATTTTCACCTCTTACCTTCGAAATAAAAACAATAGATTCCTTTCTATTTATTAAAGTCATTTCTTCCAAAGGTTGATCGTATAAATCGTCGCTTGGTTGCGATAAAAAATTAGCAACGGCTTTATAAGTATGCCCATCCACCTTCTCCCATTGCTCAACCATATTGCCGTAATCCGTTTTCATTTCCCAAGTACCTTTTAACCACTTAAACTGGTTTTTAAAAGACGGCGACTTCTGTGCAGCAGCTTCGTTAATAAATATCACCCCAAAAAGAATAAACAACAATAAAAATTTCTTCATAATAATTGACCGCTAATTTAAAATATTTTTAATTATTAGTTTTTAAATTAAAAATAAGAAGAGCATAAATAAAAATCTTTAAAGTTCTATCAATTAAAAACTCCCCATTTTTTTTGCCTAAATCCTATGTCCTTCGTCCTATGTCCTTTGTCCCAAATCCCAAATCCCAAATCCCGCATACCAAATCCTTCGTCCTATGTCCCTAATCCCTCCCAAACAATCTCTTCCGTTTCTCCTTTATAAAAACATATCGAAACGATAAACCTAAACTCATGTGAAACCAATCTTCTTCCTGTAATTTAAATGCCGGTTTTATATCAGCAGATATTAATATGGGCAAAAGCAAAACCTTATACTCCGCACCTAAAATAATATTGAAACCAACATAAGAAGAATCCGATAATAAATAGGTTCCTATGGAAGGGCCAATACCGGCATACACATTAAAACTTTTGGTAAACAAAATATTATTATGGTGTTCAATCATTGCAGTAAAACTCGCTTCATTAAAATTGATCTGACCAATACCTTCAATGCTCGTGTGGTCAAATAATTTTTGTTGCACAGTTAAGCCAAATCCCTCATTAGAAAAACGGACGCCGCCCGCTGTAACATATCTTTGAGCATGCGTTTGTGTTATCAAAAATGTAAAAAACAAAAACAAAATCCTGTGCATAGGCTGAAAATCTCCTTCTATTATGTTACAAACGGTTTATAAACGTGTATTAGTGCATTTGTGTTTCCGCGCTTTTTCCCTCATCCCTTTTAATGCCTTATCTTTGTTGCGTGGGATTAAAATCAATTTTTGCACGACCATTTGCTGCTGTTATTGCAAACAAAGTTAAGCGCGCATCAGCAAATGCTGTAAAATGTCAGGAAACAGTTATGCATTCCTTAATTCAGGATGCACAAAATACCGCTTTCGGAAAAGACCACGCGTTCCATTCTATTAAAAATTATGCCGATTTCAAAAAACAAATTCCTATACGCGATTATGAGGCATTAAAACACTATATAGATAGGATAGTATCAGGCGAAGTGGATGTGTTATGGAAAGGCAAACCTTTGTATCTCGCAAAAACTTCCGGCACTACATCCGGAGTAAAATATATTCCTTTAACTAAAGAGTCCATCCCCAACCATATTGAATCGGCAAGAAATGCTTTGCTGATGTACATTCATGAAACCGGAAATACAAATTTTATAAATGGCAAAATGATTTTTTTACAAGGCTCTCCAGTATTAACACAAAAAGCAGGAATTAATATCGGCAGATTATCAGGCATCGTTTACCATTTTGTGCCTAATTATTTATTAAAAAATCGCATGCCTTCTTATGATGTAAATTGTATTGAAGATTGGGAGAAAAAAGTAGATGCAATTTCGGAAGAAACAATTAACGAAAACATGTCGCTTATTAGCGGAATTCCGCCTTGGGTTTTGATGTATTTTGAAAGGCTGATTGAAATTTCAGGGAAAACAAAAATTAAAGAAATATTTCCCAATTTTTCGTTGTTTGTTTATGGCGGTGTTAACTACGAACCTTATCGCACAAAAATTGAAGAAATCGTCGGCAAAAAAATTGATACCATAGAAACCTATCCCGCAAGCGAAGGATTTATTGCTTATCAAGATACGCAAAATGAACCTGGTTTATTATTAAATGTTGACTCAGGTATATTCTTCGAATTTATTCCCGCATCAGAAATTTTTGAATCTGAACCCACACGAATTTCACTTGCCGATGTGCAATTAGATGTAAATTATGCTCTCATTTTAAATAACAATGCAGGTTTATGGGGATATAATATTGGTGATACCGTGAAATTTATCTGCCTAAAACCGCATAGAATTGTTGTAACAGGTAGAATAAAACATTTCATTTCAGCGTTTGGCGAACATGTAATAAGTGAGGAGGTGGAGTACGCAATTTTGAAAGCCGCTGAGGAGCAAGGTGTTTTATTTACAGAATTTACTGTGGCACCGCAGGTTAATCCGGAGTCAGGTATCCCTTATCATGAGTGGTTTATCGAGTTTTCGAAGCCTTTAGTCGAAATAGATGCATTTGCACAAAAAATTGACCTTTATCTTCAACAAAAAAATATCTATTACAAAGACCTGATTACGGGTAAAATTTTGCGACCGCTTAAGATTACAGTAATTCAGCCGGGGGGATTTAAGAATTATATGCGTTCAAAGGGCAAACTTGGCGGACAAAACAAGGTTGCCAGGTTAAGTAACGACCGTATTATAGCGGCTGAACTTAAAGAATGGACAGCATGTTAACAAACTTTAGATTTTCAATACATTAAATCACATTAAAATTTGCGAATTTCGCAGCAATTATGGTAATTATACAAGTAGCACAATTATTATTAGCACTTACAATATTGGTTTTTATACACGAACTCGGGCACTTTTTAGCGGCGCGTATGTTTGGTGTGCGCGTAGAAAAGTTCTTCATCTTTTTTGATGCCTATGGCAAAAAATTATGGTCGTTTAAGCGCGGTGATACAGAATACGGAATTGGCTGGTTGCCTCTCGGTGGATATGTAAAAATTGCCGGAATGGTGGATGAAAGTCTCGATAAAGACGCCATGAAATTACCTCCACAACCTTGGGAATTACGCAGCAAAAAAAATTGGCAAAAATTTGTTGTTATGATTGCCGGTATTGTAATGAATGTTATTCTCGGAATTATTCTTTACATATTTATTTTAGGCAATTACGCAAAAAATTATACTACCGTTGCCGGAATAAACGAGCAAGGCGGAATTTATGCCACCGAATCGGG
>JBBRGZ010000211.1:0-5009 GCA_038223395.1 Chitinophagales bacterium | reverse complement strand
TAAAGGCTAATTTTGAATATCTATTTGTGAGATAATTCTGACCGTGTTTTGAAATAAATACTGATAAATTCGCCCCGGCAATAATATTTTTATGAATCGGAATATAACCGCCATAATTCGAATCATACAAATCACCCCCATGAAAACGAACTACTTTGAAGGCTTTTATGTTTGTTATTAACGGAATTAAATTTGCAGATCCTTTTCCCCAATAAAAATACATCAAATCATCTTCATTTATTCCTTTTAAAACTTTTGATAAGATGTTTGATTGCAAAATATTATTGGTTGTACAAAAATCTATGAATATATCTTTGACCCAATTCCTGTTTTTATATACTTTATTTAAAAAAAAATCAGTTTTGAACAATTTGAAACTTTTGTAACCAAAAAGACCCAAAAAATAATGCTGCCATCTACCTGTAATAATTGGATTTAGCACCTGGCAGTTATTAGGTACTTCTCTGCTTATTTTGGTATCAGAATAATACAAAGGGATAATAACAATTTTATCAAATGAATTTGATAAATATTTTATTTCGGTTTTAATAAATTGTTCTCCCTCTCCAAATGGGAATGAACTTGTAAAGAAATATAATATTTTACTCATTTGTTGAAAGTTTGCCAGAATTTCTCAATACTAAAATCAATAAGTTTCTTTTTTAATGTATTCAGGGGTCCTTACTTTCTATCTTCCCAATATAACTCGATATTTTTTTGCGCAACATCTTTAATATCATAATCAGTTATTTCGTAGCCTTTTAGTTCTCGTTCATAATTCCAGTTTACAATTCATAAGCACTATCATTTAAGTCTTTGTGAAATTTAAATTTACTTCAATTTTTGGTTTATTACTTAATGGATAAAGAAATATTTTGCTTAGATGTGCTTATTCTATTGCTAATTTTATTGAACACTAACTAATTGGTGAGTGTCCAGATAAAATTTGTTTCAGACGAATTATATTCAAAGAATACATTAATAAAGATTTTTTATTACCAAATGAGGAAAAAGTGAAAACAGCAAATAAGGATCAGTTACAGTAACCATAACACGAATCCATTGAAATACTGGATAAGCATAAATAAGAGGTACTAAATAAATGACATTTCGCAATTGCGGTATATTTCTGTAATAAATAAGACATATATAACTTATAAATGGAATTGATAAAGCAATAAATCGCACTCCAACTGATGGAACTGACCATGTAAAATTTACAAATGTCATCCAAACCAATAAAAACAAGAAAACTTTGTGGCCAAGAGTATGAGATTTAACAATTCTCAGATTCATAATAAATATAATGACCAGCAAATTGATGAAAAATCTTGGTAATGAAATTAAAAACTTTGCATACAATGGAATATCCGCATAAATTTCGGTTTTCTCTCTCAGGTAATCATCACCCGCATACGAATTTGCCATATATTGCCCTGTAGTGGGGATTAGATTACTATACTTCTGTATAAGTTCAACAGATATATTTGCAACAAAAAAACTGATTATAAACATCATAACCCAAAATTTGTCGTATTTTATCGAAAATAAATAAATTAGCATTACAGCCCATATGCTGAAATATGAAATATGAATAAGAGGTATTAGGGCTATCAACGAAAGAAATCGAAGTTTCTTGTTTACTACTATCTCAAAAATCGCATAAACAGACATCCAGGCGGCTGTGTAAAATCTTACTCCGTTAATATTAAATATATTATTGCTAAAAATAAATAAGAAAACTAACAGTGAAGCAACATATGATTTTATAAATTCCGGCCTATCAACAAAAAAGCGAAATGCTTTTAGAAAAAAGAAAGAGAAAACAATAGCCCATAAAGCCATCAAGACATGGTAATTTTCTGTAATTCGTGAAACTAAGTAATAAGTACTAATTGTATAAACATCTTTCATACTGGTCTCATAAGAAAGGATATCTTGTAACGAACTAAGGTATTGACTTGTAGTAATATTCTTATTTTCATGAAATTCTTGTATATAGCTATATGAATCAGCTGTTTTGTTCTCAGCAATGAAAGTATAACCGAAAAGCACGAAAAATAATAAAATAATTCTAAAAGAATATTTGCTTTTTAAGTTATTCAATGCCAATATAAATGAGGCAAATGGATAAATAAAAAAGACTATAAGCAGTCCTTTATTGTGATTTTCTTTATTTCTTTTTATAAATTGCATCAATTTAAATTTCAATTTATATTTAACTTTTCCTGGCTTACTATTTGAATGCAAAGTTCATTCATTCTATTGGAAATGTTTTTAAAGTTTTATTTTTGAATTCGCTTAAATCAGGTTTAAAATTGATTTTTACTTGGCTTAGTTTATTCATGTATTGTAAATTAGAGAGGCTTTCTAAAGATTATAATCTTCTCAACAAGTAATTTGGTTACATTTTATAGCCACCCATAAAAAATATTACGAAATTAATATTATCTTTATTTTTCAAGGACTTTTCCACACATAGGAAAACTAGTTAGACAAATAAAACAATAAACTGTATTATATATATCATGATAAGCAACTTGGGCTATCGTTTGTTTCCTGCCCATTATGTTTATAGTATAAATGAACAAATTTTTGTGCTACGTTTCTAATATTGAATTGCTGAATATCAAATTCGACTAATCGGTTTTCGAAGTTACCATTTATAAATTCAATAAAAGTTGTTGATTCCAGCTCTGAAAAATTTGAACTGACTTCCATTATAGGCCGGTTTGTTTGCAGATAATCAATAATTTTACTCGGAAGCTGGATTGTATCCGGATTTTTAAAATTGATAAGAAAATCCATTTTACTTAATTCAAAAATGAGCTGTTCGCGTGTTATGTAAGGTTTAAGTTCTAATTTCTGATTTAATAATACTTTGAACTCAGAATAATAATCAGGAGTGCTGGTATAAATAACAAACTTGAAATTAAAATTGATTAGTGATAAATAATTCAAAAAAGAACGAGGATCTCTTTGCCCAGGGTAAATTGAACCTGAATACGCAAAAGTAGGGATGCTATTTTTTTCAAAAGATTTATCTATCTTAATATTTGTAAAATCAAAACCCTGAGGAATAACTTGTATTTTGGGGTGAAACTCGGGGTAATAGCCAATTTTTCCTGCCTCTAGGGGAATTGTGATACAATCCGTTTTTCTACCCCACCATTTTTCAACATATATAAAATAAAAAAAACTCTTTTTACTAAATGGATTCAGGGTATAAGGATCACCACAATCAGAAACCCAGACTTTTGGAAAAGTATTTTTAGAAAACACCATTTTTGCTAAAGCTGCGCCCCAATGTATTTGATGGGGATGAGCAATTGTAATTAAAAAATCCGTTTTACTTTCTTTTTTTAAAATCCCAGGGATTCTAAACATTAATTCAATGTCTGGATATTCAAGTAAACGGTTCAACGAATGATATAAAATTTTATCCATAAGTGTATATCGGTAATTTCCTTCACTGTCGCTGGATCCCAATAACATTTTACCAATATTACGGACTTTTACCCCGGATTCTTTCTCAAACTCCGAATAATCGTAATTTCCCAAAACAGCGTAAACGGTAACATTATGCCCTAGTCGAGACAGTTCTTTTGCTAATTCAGTCGTACGAAACGCCCTTGGTGATAGAGCGGGTAATATAATTCTTGAAATTACTAGTATGTTGAGTCTATCCATTAATATATATATTTAAGCTGGGCGAAAAGCTATATATGCTGCGATTTTTTGTTTAAAATTTCGACTTTCCTTTCTGCTGCTTTACATTCCCGTAATTCCGGGTTTCCGCCTTTATTCCAGTTACTTGCAAATAAATTTCATTCACTCCGCCTTCGTTCCTATTGTTTCATTGGTCCCTATGGTGACGGTTGCGGGTCATTCGGCAATGTGTTGCTAAGAGAAATGCAGTGAATGCATATTACCGTGGTTTCTTCGGTAATGCCCCCGAAGTCGTTGATGACAGCCTTGGCGTTTTCAACTTGAAAATCGTAATCGAATTGATTATAGAATTTCATTAAATCTTATTCCATCTTTTTTAACTATTCTAGCCGGGTTACCAACAACGGTGCAATTACACGGAATATTTTTAACTACAACCGAACCAGCTCCAATCAAAACATTGTTGCCAATTGTAATATTTCCTAAAACAATTGCACCGGTTGCTACTCTAACGTCATTCCCAATCACAGGTGCATCCTTACCAATCACACCTATTGTCACGCATTGATTTACATAACAATTCTTTCCAATACTTCTTGCATTAATATAGGTCGCATCACCGTGAACAACAATTAATCCCCCACCAATTTCTTTTGTCATAATATGCAAGGTCGAATTTTTTCGCAGGAAAATATTTATTAAAGCAGACAGGGGGCCAATTCGATAATAAAAAATGTTTCTAAATTCTTTATTGCTTAGAAGTAAATTTACTACCCCCCCCCAATTATAATATCCTAAAGCAAACATATCGGCATCGATAAGGTTTTTGTTTTTGCTCCATTTATAGATCATGATGCTGAATAACAAAACAGGGGAAAAAATTGCAGCCTTTAGAATTTTCAAGAATCTCATATGTGACTTAATACAATGCTAAAACATCAATAATTCGCCAATTATCCTAACAGCTGATTTCCCATCCCACAAGTCTGGTATTCCACCTTTTTTCCATTCACCTGCAAAAAGTTTGGCCAGTGCTGGTTTTATGGCTGCGGGGTTGGTGCCGATTAGTTCGTTGGTGCCAATGGTAATCGTTTCAGGGCGTTCGGTATTATCTCTTAATGTAATACAGGGCACTCCCATTACAGTGGTTTCTTCGGTAATACCACCTGAATCGGTAATAACAGCTTTAGAGTTCATAACCAAATAGTTGAATTCGAGATAACCCATGGGTTCAACAATAAATAAATTGTCATCTTTTATTCCCAGTTCCGAAAATATCTTTGCAGTCCTGGGATGAATGGGGAAAATTACCGGCAAACCTCGTACATTATTAAGTATTT
>JBBRGZ010000210.1:0-5040 GCA_038223395.1 Chitinophagales bacterium | reverse complement strand
GTTATGAGCGTCGAAAGGATAGAAAGAACTATGAACAAGAGCTAAGACTCATTTGCTTAAGTTGACGCCTATGGCCTACGGCACTTTTGTTTTCCTTTTACATGGTAGTTACTGATATGTCGTGCCTATGGCACTTTTGCTCATTAAATAAACTCCACATCCATTCCCATCTTATACCGCATTAAGTACTCAATGCCGGCATTTACATTCAGGTTTTCGAAAATGCCGGATGCGAGGGTTTTAATGATGGGGCAATTTACGTGATTATAATTTGCGAGTCCGTTGGCAATGCGAATGGTATTTATGCCTTCTGCAACTTCTTCCATAGAACTTATAATATCCTGAATTTTTTCACCTTTTGCAAGTCTGAAACCGACTGTATAATTTCTACTGCTAGGAGAGGAGCAAGTTGCAATAATATCTCCGATTCCTGCAAGGCCTAAAAAAGATTTTACGTCTGCGCCGAGCACTTCGCTTAATTTAATTATTTCTTGCCAACCTTTTGTAATGAGCAGCGCGCGTGCATTTTCTCCCATATTTAATCCGCTGATAATGCCACTGCCAATTGCAAGAATATTTTTTAATACACCTGCCAATTCAACACCAACAATATCGTAACTGCCATACACTTGAAAACGATTTCCTTTGAGTGCATTTTGTCCTTCGCGAATTACTTCATCGAAACGACTTGCAATTACCGTTGCTGCAGGTAGGCCTTGCGCAATTTCTTTTGCAAGATTTGGACCTGCCATACAACCAACGCGTACAACCACACTTTCGCTGCGAATTAATTCGCTCATGGTTAATACATTTTTTCCTGAAATGCGCGATTTGGATTTTAATTTTTCTAAACCTTTTTTCTTTACTGCTAATCCTTTTGTGCCGTGAATTAAAATATGATCGGGACGTAAAAATGGCGACATTGTGCGAATCATATCTTTAAATCCATCGCTTGAAACAATAGGAAAAATTAAATAACATTCTTTAGCAACAAGTGCAATGTCGTTTGTGGGAGTTATATTTTTGTGTAGATTTTGATTTGCGGATTTTCTAGAGGCAATCATTGATGTTATATTTTCTATTCGCCGGGAATATAAATACACATGGTTATTTTCTGCCAACAAATTGGCAACTGCGGTTCCAAAACTTCCCGCACCAACTACAGCAACAGAATTTTGTTTAGACATGATTTTCTAATCCGTATCCTTCAAGCCGGTTATGGTAAAATAATAACAATTTCATATCCTGACATTTTATTTCGCCGGATTTAGTAATTATTAAGGGGCGTTTTGAATGATAAACACCCAACTTTTTAATGGCATATTTTATCATCTCATCTTTATCGTCTGCAAGTACAATGGGGTCTAATCTGATTTCACCTTTGCGCTCCATTTTTGTCAGTTCTTTAATCAGATTTTCTACTGCTGTTTTTAATTCTGCAAAAGCTAAAATTTTAAATTCCTCCGGCATACGCAACACAGAATATAAATCGGAGTTGTGATGTTTTTTCTGAAATGTTTTAAATGCGGCATAAGCAATTACGTGTTCAGGTAGTGCAACATTATTTGTTCTAAATGCTTTTAAAATACCTTCGCTCAACATTTTTGTATATACAGAATCGCGTTGTGTATCGTATTTTAATTCACCGTGCGATTTAAAATAATCGCGCACATCTATAAAGTTGCCGTTGTTGTCGAGACTGTTGCCGGCGTCGTCTACGGGGTTTCCAAAGATGTCCATACACCTACCGAAGGATATTGTAAAATCGGCATCAGCACTAAAGAAGCGATACATGAATTTGATAATTTTGTAGGAGGACGATGATTTATCGCCTGGCACAAAATAACGTTCCTTCCCAACATTTTTTAAATAATCATCTATTAAATCTGGCGCTTCCAACACGAAGCCATAATTTAAGTTTACAGGCACTACATAAATCTTTTTAAAATTTTCGCCGTTGGTATCAATTATTAATCTGCGTTGCGCTTCGAGAGCGGTGCCTAATAATCCCAATTTTAATTGCGACTCAATCATATTACTCCGCGAACGTGTGCCTCCGGGAAAAAATAAACTGTGTCCGCCGCGCATAATTATTTCGGTAGAAAATACTTTAAGTGCTTCAAGATATATTGCATTTTTTTTGCGTCTGTCAACGCGATATGCGCCAAGTCGATTCATAAAAAATGCAAGAAATCGCACAGAAAATAAATTCATTCCTGCGCCATAAAAAAATGCAGGCAAACCAATTGCAGAAATTCCCCAACCCACTGTAATGCTATCAATATTACTTGTGTGCGTGGGCACCATTACAATTATGCCATCCTTTGCAAGATTGCGCAACTGCTCAATTTCGCCAACAAGATGTATGCTTTTTAATAGGTCTTTTTTATTATTAAATAATCTTCTAAACGCGCGACTATTTGATGCATTTAATAAACGATTAAAAGCAAAAGGAACAAAACGTTCAGAAAAATTATAGGTGCGTTTACTAAAATTGCCGACTATTTCTTTTACATATCTATATAAAATGCTTTTTAATATTTCTTTTTCTTCTTCAATTTTATTGTCGGGGTGACTTTCAAGCTTTACCAATTTATTTTTAACATCGGTCCAAAACGCTTTATCGTCAGGAGGGTCAGTTTTCCATGGACGTTCTACGCGAATTTTTTCGAGATAAACGGCTTTTGCAAGTTCGTTTTGAATTGCTTTTTCGGTGGTATCTTTTTGGATAATTGCTTTGAGCGTTTCATTTACAACAAGGTCGATAATCCTGTTTTTGTCGTTGCTCAATTTGGCAATTGGCCAATCGTCGATATCCGGCAAAATACGAGGGTATGGATGGGTAGCGTGTTGTTGCGTTTCTTTTTGATCTGCCATGCAATGCAAATATAAATGGTTTGAGGTGTTTATCTCCAATTGCGCCTATTTTTGAACGTTTCGCAGTATTTTTGCATTGTAAGGTGTATTAATTGGGCATATTTTTTGTGCCAAATACCACTAAATTCCGGGGTTGACAGGAATTGACAGCATTGTTCATTGACAAGTAAGCATGCAGAGCATTGTATTTTGGCTCTTTAATCTTAAGGTACGAAACAATTTTATACGGCGAGTCTAACTACGCCATGGCAGCTTAATTCTAAGAATTAGGTAGCCTTCGTTCTCATAATCGATTGTCTGATACGGTTATGAAGGACGTCACAACATCAGAATAGGAGTGTAATTTTCCGCTGCACTTTGAGATAAAGGAAATAAGGATATTCTCAGGTCCGGTTTTTCACCCTGAATATCCCGAAAACCAAGAAAGATCTAAGCATGTAGAAAGCTTGCTAGTGCTTTGGCTGGACGAGGGTTCAAATCCCTCCAACTCCACCCTAAAGCAGAAAAACCGCCGCGAAGTGCACTTCCAAAGGAAGTTCTACTTCACGGCGGTTTTTCGCTTTAGGGGTGGCCCCTGAAGCGAACTCCTCCGAAGTGAACGACCACAGGAAGTTTACTTCAGGGGAGTTCTGCTTCAGGGCTGATCATACATATTTATAAACTTCACAAAAAATTCTTACCTTCCACATGTTTAACCCTTTAACCATATGTGCATGCCCTTGCCTTTTTGTGTTTATATTCTTTTTAGTGAAAGAGATAAACAATTATATACCGGATTTACATCCAATATTGAAAAACGAATAATTAA
The DNA here is from genome assembly GCA_038223395.1 of Chitinophagales bacterium. Classification (GTDB taxonomy): domain Bacteria; phylum Bacteroidota; class Bacteroidia; order Chitinophagales; family BACL12; genus UBA7236. The sequence continues at coordinate 1,355 of JBBRGZ010000210.1, read as the reverse complement.
TCATAATAATGGTGAAACAACCAGCACACGAAATAGAACTCCGTTAAAACTAATTTTCTGCGAGTTTTATTTATTTAAAGTAGACGCTGAAAAAAGAGAAAAATATTTTAAAACAACAATGGGAAAAAAAGCAATTAAATTAATGCTTGCTTCATCGCTTTTGAAATTGGGGTATAAAAATGTTAAGGTTCAAATTATAGCTGAGGAAGATTGAAGTTCTACTTCAGTCGGGTATAAAAATATAGAAGTAAAAATAATGGTAGATGAAATCCCATAAAGCACAACGACCCTATAGCGAACGAACGCAGTGAGTTCTGCTGTAGGGGCTGAATATGTAGGATTTCGATGTTTTGCCAAGTTTGTTAAATAAGTAATTAACTGTAATCCTTGCCATAGCGGGATCATTTTCATCTTAAGTAGATTTAGATTGAACTCATCATGTCAATCTCCTTATCTGCTGGATATAAACCTGGAAATAGCGCTGGAGAAAAATTAATTGGATATTTGACATAATACATCATAAAAATATTCTCTTTTTTGGGTGATACCAAATCCATTTTTATGAGTGAATCAATTATTAATTTAAGCGTTTTATCTGATGTTTTAGTTATTCTCATAGCATCACTTTTTGAAATTTTCCCTTTTAAGAATAAATCAATCAAGATATATTTGGCTTCAGGTCTCATTTTATTTCTTAAAACCATCAAATCACTGAATGACTCCAATCGTTTAAGCATATTTTCTGTATCAATTGAATTAATCATAAAATCAATTTGATCAAGCGCTGTTGTTAAAAAGTATTCACAAAATTCTATTAAGAATTTGTTTGACAAGTTTCCGCGGCCATCATAATCATTTAGTCTTGTCAAATCTGCATTTGATAACTTTGCCGGGTAATCTTTCATTGCGCGCGCTAACCCTCTTGAAATAGACCATAAGCCGGAAGCATGCAAGTTTTCGTTAATAAAACAGGCATCAGAAAATAAGCGAACTACCCTGCCATTACCGTCTAGGAAAGGATGAATCCAGGCAAGTCGATGATGCGATGCAGCAATTGAAATAATTCGCCTTAGTTTGTTTGAATTTGTTTTGGGATTATAGAATTCTTCAAATCTATTCATAAATAATTCTAAACTTTCGAAAGCCGGTGCTATATGTCTTGCAACTTCCACTTCGAAGTGTCTGAATTCTCCTGGAATAACTTTCCTTATATGTCCTTCTTTAGATTTAACAAATCTAAATTCATCTGGTAGATGACTATAAAATCTTTTATGAATTTGTTTTATATAGGCAGACGAGTAAGGGTTTATATCGCTGCCATTAACATTAAAATCATCACATATTGATTTATGAAC
>JBBRGZ010000209.1:0-5043 GCA_038223395.1 Chitinophagales bacterium | reverse complement strand
TTTGTATCGGTATTAATTGTATTGAGTGTAAGGCACTCTAAAATTTCTGCTGCGGCTCTCGCTCCGCTTTCCAATGCGCCATGCACAGTTGCAGGGTGATTATTATTTGTTGCTTCACCGGCAAAAAATAATTTGCAATCTACCGGAAGTGATAAATCAATTCTTGTTGAATCAGTATCAGAAATATAAGTGAAAGGAGCGGGGAAGGAGTATGCACCTTTTATGTAAGGCTCTTTACTCCAGTCAACAATTAAACTATCAATTAAAAATGCACTTGCATTTCCGGCAAATAAAAGGTCTAATTCAGCAATAACTGTATCAATGGCGGCAGGTCCTTGTGCGCTGAGATATTCTGCATTTTCGCCCATGATAAAACACATTAAAACATTATTTGTAGCGCCGGTTTTATCTATTCCCGGAGTCCATATTTCGGTGGTATAACCATCTATTGTCATATCTTGAATATCATCAGGCCAAAATGTTTCTGAAAACTTTAAAATAATTTTCATCCCAGCACCCATGCCTATGGTTTCTATTGCATGCATTTTATTTTCAGGAAGTGCTGGTGTAAATGCGATTGTATTTTCCTTTAAAATTGTAAGTGGTACTGTAACCAATATTTTATCGGCTGTATAAGTTAATCCGTTGCTGCAATGCACAGAAATTGTATCGCTGTTAAAATCTATTGCATCAACAACAGCATTGTATTCAATATTTTCTAGAACGCCATCAAAAAATAAAGTATCAAGTAAATCGCGATAAGAAGTATCTAAAAAAAAGTCTTTATCGCCTGTAAGCCATAAATTTTCGCTAATAGCTATGCTTTTCATTCCTATGCGTTTGATGCTTGTGCCAAATTCAGCACCAATCCAAGCTTCATAAAAATGCCAATAAGGGTGACTTTCCGTAATTCCATATGTGAGTTCAAGGTAATCGCTCATTAAAATATCATCGCCCGTATAGGCATACATATTCAAATAAAATTGCCATGCACTTTCTAATTGTGCATTCCAAAATGGCGGCGCAATTTCATAATCAGAATCTATTTGATATAATTCTTTATAAGAGCCATATTCCAATAATAAATCGATGTTATAAGTATTAATTGCACTCCATAAAAAGGAGGGAGGTGTTCCTGCAGCATTGCCCTTACCGTGCACAAATTCTGCTCCTGCTTCAACATTAAAATCTGCAAAACCTATTGCAGGCCTTACTCTGCCGCCATGTATTGCAGATGCTTCTATAATAGTTACATCAATACCTGATTCTTTTAAAACTTTAGCTGCGTATAATCCTGCAGCTCCTGCACCAACAATTATTACCGAGCCGGATTGTGTATTAATTAATTGCGCTGCAGATAAAAAAGAAGGAATACTAACGAGCCCCGGTACTAATATACTTAAATGTTTAAAAAATTTTCGTCTGTTCATAAAAGTATATTAATTCAGATATTAGAATAATAATTTCAATTTAAAATCAGTTTAATTAATAATCATTTTCTTCTACTTGCGTATCCAAAAGATTAAAATGATATTCCTCAGCAAATTTTGCTTGTGCATTTGCAAAATTTGTGTCGTGCATATCTTCTTTTAAGGTAATAAGATTAGAAATGCGAGTTAATTCTGAATCTAACTTTTCAAATGAAATATCCGGGTCGGTATAGTAAGTCGTAATTTCCTTAAATTCGTTTGAGAATACATCAAGATAAAATTGAAAAAGTTCCGTACTTGCATCTTTAAAGTAGGTATTATCTTCAAAAACCGGCAAGGACTTAATTGCTAAAAAACAATTATTTGCAATAATTAAACCTGCATTATAATGAATCCAAACAGAAGCTGAATCTTCCAATATATTTACCATCAAATCATTAATGGCACCACCCACTAAATTTTGTTGAGATATAATAAAATCGTTATATTCAATTGCAGTTTTGAATTCAGTTTGTCCGAAACTAAAAAGGGGTGTAAATAGAAAGATTACAATAAAAAATGTGTTACGCATGTTTTTTTGACAAATATAGCCGTTTTTTGACATTGGAGGGGAGTTGGGAAGATTCAATTGGATAAAATTTCTTGATGAAAACCCCCATTAAACTGAATGCAGATAGGTGCTGAGAGCAAATGTAATATATTCCATAAAGAATAAAATCCATACAAACTGATAGAATCTAGCAATGGATTTTTTATTGGTGATATCGGTTTTTGAAGCAAAAAGCCAGAGTAAAATGAGCATCAGAATATGCAATGTGGTGAATATCATTACATGTATTGGAAAAGCAATAAACCATACAAGTGCAATTAGAATAATTAAAGTTGCCGACAATAAAAAAATACCCGTTTTGAAAACAGATTTTGCTCCCATGCGCAGTGTGAGTGTGCTAATAAAATGTTGTTGATCGCCTGCCATGTCGGGAATATCTTTAAACCATGCAATAACAATACTGTAAATGAAAATTGCCGCAGTAAGCACAAAAATAAGTGGCGGTATATTGTGAAAACCCAATACCATTTCGTGTAAGTGCAAAAATAAAAAGATATTTACAACAATTCCGCGCACAGCAATTATGCAAAATGCAGCCCAAAAATAATAACGTTTTAATCTAAAGGGCGGAAGAGAATAAAGTGTACCTAATAATAAACTCGAAAAAACGGCAATAAGTAAAAAGGTACCTAAATAGAATGCAATACTTACTGAAATGAGCAGTGCAATAGTATTTATGATATATCCTTGTTGTTTCGAATAAGCGCCCGAGGCAAGTGGTAAATAGGGTTTATTTATTTTATCAATTTCTATATCTGTTATTTGATTTAATCCTACAATATAAATATTTGCGCCGAGGCAACTTATCCATGTTAAAATAAAACCTGTAAAATGAAAATCTTTAATATCAGGGGTTAAAGCAATAGCAATAATGTATAGAGAAAACAAACTCAAGGTTGTTCCTATTATTGTGTGTAAACGGGAGTAACGCACAAAATTTGTAATAGTATTTTTCATTTTTGGGCTTGAATTACAACAAATTGTATTAAACCTTTTTTAAATCCTTTTTTCATAAATTGCATGGCCCACGCTCCTTTAATTGTTGTCATTCCTGAACGCAATAATCCGGTGATACTTTTCCATTTTAAAGCCGAGCGTATAAGTGCATCCCAAAAAGGTGCAACTGCATTACTCCATTCCTCTATTTTAATATTTTTAAATCCTGAATGCTCAAAACATACTTGATATTCAGCCATACAAATCATAGGAGGAATATGATATAAATTTTCTATATGAGAAATGAGTTTTTTTTCTGATTTATTTAATTCATCATAAGGTTTATTTATGCACCATGTAGCAACTAAACATTTGCCTTCCGGAATAAGCAAGCTATAAAAAATATTGGATAAACCTTCTTTATGCGGCACATGTTCAGCACTTTCAAGTGCCCATATTAAATCAAAGGGACCGTCCTTTGGCGTAAGTGTAAGCATATCTTGCACTCTTATTTTTATTTTTTCTCGCAGACCGGCATCTATATTAAATTGTTTTGCATTTTCTGCTTGAATTTCGCTGAGTGTTAGGCCTAAAACTTGTGCATGATATTTTTTAGCTAAAAAACGTGCACTTCCTCCAACTCCACAGCCCGCATCTAAAATGTATTTTGGATTTTTAATATCAGCCCATTCAATTAATTCATTTAGCAGGTCAATTTGAGCTTCTTTGTCTCCCTTTTTTGTTTTGCCATCTTTCCCGTAATACCCATGATGCATGTGTTCGCCCCAAGTGTTGAGCCACAGGGGCGTTGATGTGTTATAAAATTTTTTTATGCGTTCGTTTAATGTTGCCATTACTGATTAGAATTATTTATAAAGAATTTAACTTCGATACTTTTATGTGTGTTATTGTTGAAACCGGACAAATTATTTCGCAGGCCATACAAGCGATATCGCAGGGCGTTTTAACCGCTATTGTATTAAAAGGTGTTGTAAAACCAGGCTCTTGAGGGCATACTGCAATGCATGCACCGCAATTTATGCATGCGTTCCATCCTATTTCGAAAATTACAGATTCATGTGCCATTATATTTTTTTAAATTCAGAATCCGGGCTAAAATAGCTTGACATTGTTGAATATAATTGTTTATCGCGTTTATTAACATTTTTTTCATTAAAAATTGCAAATTTGGTATCATACAATTGCCACATATTATTTCCCATTGCCTCCAACCATTTATTTTGATAACCTTTTAAATTTTCTTTATTTGGAGGGATATTATTTTTTATTAAATCACCTAAAAATTCTCCTGCAATTTTTCCTGCCGCCATTGCAGTGTGAATGCCCCCGCCGGTTATTGGATTTACATGTCGCGCCGCATCTCCCACCAAAATCATATTATCTGCATATTGGGTTGAAAGAGGCGCTGCCAAAGGTACGCCGCCACCTTGAATTTCTAATATGCGCGCATTTTTAAATCGCTCACTAAATATCGAATTATGCATAAATTGTTCGAGGTACCATTGTGGATTTTCTTTAGCTAAAGTACGTGTAACACCTAATCCTATTTCTGCATATCCTTTTCCTTTAGGAAATATCCACGCATAACCACCTGGAGCAATTGCGTTTCCTGTAATTATTTCTAAAAGTCCGTGCGTTTCAACTCCATCAACAATAAATTGGAGACAACTTGCAAGTTCAGTTAATTTAATATGGGTAGTTAGACCAGCCCATTTTCCAACTTGCGATTGTAGGCCATCTGCTCCAACAATAAGCTGGGTTTTTACAGTAATTTTTTTATTAAAATGTGTGATATCTAAAGTACAAAATCCATCTGCTTGAGGTGAATAATTCAATCCTTCCGCTTTTAACCAAACTTCAACGCCTGCTCTTTCAGCCATTGTCATTAAATATCTATCGAACCTGCGTCTATCAACTACAAAACCCAAAGGGCTTTTTTCTTCACCATATTCATCCGGTTTCAAATTGCGATAATCAATAACCGTTTTTTCGCCATCTTGATTATAAATTTCAAATCCATAAATATTTTCATGAACAAATTCTGCG
>JBBRGZ010000208.1:0-5109 GCA_038223395.1 Chitinophagales bacterium | reverse complement strand
TCCACACCCTGCCTTCAAATTGAAGTTGAATTTGTATTCAAAATTGGCATAACCATACCACGCATTTACTTCATTGTCAGCAACTTTTCCGGTTTGGTAATAAGATGTAATGTCAAATTTTATAGCCTTTTTAGTAAAAATTAATTTTGCTCCGTTTGTTTGTGAATATGCAATTTTTTCTTGATTGTTTTTAATAAAAGCCACTCCATTATTAAGTGATAATATGCTCAGATTAAATGCCTTAAAATCACCATGATACCATAAAAATTGCATCGTTTTGTATTGTGGTATTGTATAATATTGTTGGAAATTGCCTTCCGCCATTGCATTGTAAGCCAATCCTAAATGTATAATATTCGTGCTATCTAATTTTAATTTTAGGAGTGCAACGTCGTGACTTCTTGCTTGCATATTCCAATCTGCATTTCCCAAAATTCGAGCATCATCATAATTCAATTCTTGTCTTCCAATTTTTAAACTCCAAATTTTATCAAACGTAATTTCACCGAAAGCCTCATGCATTGAGTTATTGATGTCATTTTTTGATAAACTATTTACATCGCCCCAAACTCTCACATTTTGAGGCGATAAAGTCAATTTCAAATTTTTATTTGTGTAATTTAAAATGAGTCTAGTACGCTGACTTATAAAATTTGAAAGTTGCGCAGTATCCGGTTTTAATGTGCCATATCCATTTCTTATTTCATCTCTAATGCGCAAATCCGCATTGATTTGTAAATCTTGAGAGAATAAGTAGATATTACAAAAAAACATGATAAAAAATAGGGCTAAAAATTTCATGGTATTAGTATTAGGATGATGTAAAAAAATATAAAATTAAATTAGATAACTCCTTTTAAGAAAAGGAAATTACAATCAGTTTTTAATAGCTTTTTTTGTTACTTGAATAATTTGTCCAATGGTCTCAGTATTATCTGTCCCAAGTCCTTCTTGCTGAAAAGTGATAATGCCATTTTGATCCACCACAGTAATAATATTAGAGTGCGAAAAATCCATTGGTTCTATCTGTTTATATTTAACTGATAATACATTTGCTAATTCTCGAATACTTTTTTCATCTCCTTGTAAAAACGACCAGTTTTCACCATCCATTTGATTGGCAATTGCAAATGCTTTTAAATGTTGCGGTGTATCAGTAGAAGGGTCTATACTTACAAGCACATATCGCACAAAGGGTTGGTTCTCAGTAGGAATTTTAGACGCAATATTTTGCATATCTGCTAATAAAATTGGACATGCTGCCTCGCAGGAAGTATATATCATTGCAACTACTAATGTTTGTCCTTGCAAATCTTTAAGCATGATTTCTTTATTTTCTTCTGTTAGCCATTTTGAATCTAAATTAAATATGGATTCATTTGATATTGAAACTTCAGGTTCTTGTTGTTCAGGTGTTGTATTGCAAGAAAATAATAGTATACTTGTTATTAAAAGTATAAAGTGCGCATTTTTCATTTTGTGTATCATAAATTAATTTTTAACAGTTCTAAATCCTAAATTTTGAATTGAATAATTTGCTTTAAGGCTACCTCTAAATGCATATCGCATAAATGCTGCATAATTCATTAAATCGTTCGCGCCTAATGAAGCGCTTGCACAAAATAAATTTTTATCCCCTGCTTCCCCACCACGATTTTCGCTGCTTATGAGTACTGCATTAAAATCTTCCACCCATTCCCAAACTAAACCATGCAAATCTGATAATCCCCAAACATTTATTTGGGTATTTCCAATTGCGTTTTTATAAGTATATTTTGTTTCATACCAACTGAGGATGAATTTATTATACTCCTCATTTTTTCTTGCATCAATCGTATTTTGATCTGCCATTGCAACGTATTCCCATTCATTTAATGTTGGAAGCCGATGCCCAATAGATTCACAATAAGCGCGTGCAGCAAACCATGAAACATTGGTAACAGGCGCGTTAGGAAGCATGCCTTCCGCTAATGTGGTGTCGTTTGTCCAGTGGAATAAATAATTTTCATCAGCAAATATTTTTTTCACTTGCGATTTTCTCCATTGCGGATTTGCTTTAACAAAAGTCAAATAATTTTCATTTGTTACAGGATAAACACTCATATCAAAATCGTCAACGGAATCTGCTTTATCTTTATTTCCATACAATGGAATAAACTTTCCGCCTGTAATATGAACCGTTTTCTGAATGATATCTACCGAAATATTTTCTGCATTTATAATAGTAAATGCAGGTCTTTCATTTGGTATAATATCTTCCTGTTTGCTGCATGAAAACAACAAACACATAATTGGAATTACCATTTTGATATCTATATTCACGCCTTGTATTTATTTTCTTGTTGCAACCATTTCGGGAGTTACTTCTTTTCCACTATTCCCCCACGAACTATAAATAAAAGTTAAAACATTCGCAATTTCCTCGTTGGTTAAATTTTGTGCCGGCATTATTCCGTTGTAGGTAGAACCATTTACCGTAATTGGTCCTGTTTTTCCATTTAATACAATATCAATAACCGGAAATGCATCCTTATTTAAAAAATCTGATTTCGCTAATGGTGGAAATGCACTCGCTAAACCTTGACCGGTTGGTTGGTGACATGCAATACAAGTTTTAGAATAAATTGATTTACCTGCAGCAATTCTTTCTGATATATTTTTGGCGACAGATGCTTCGGGTTTCGTATTATTTCCCGGCATTGATTGTATTGTTGAACCTTCCGGTCTATAAATTCCATCTACCTGTAAGCCGGAATAAATTTGGGTATTTCCCTCACCTGTTACATCTATCATCGCCAACGCACCTTTATTAAATGCGCGAAATATGCTGTGGTCTACTAGAATTAATTTGCCCGGACTTTCGCACTTAAATTCTACTATTGCCGCTCCGCCGGATGGTATTAATGTTGTTTGTACATTTTCATTTATTAAGCTCCCACCTTCAACATGCACCCGATCAAAAATTTCACCAATTACGTGAAAAGAAGATACCAAATTCGGCCCACCATTGCCAACAAATAACCGAACAGTTTCACCAACCTTTGCAGTAATTGCATTAGTCCCCGTTAATGAACCAACTCTGCCATTAAATACAACGTATTCCGGTTTTTCATCAATCGCTTTTTGCATATCAAAAGGTTGCAATCCTGTTTCACCATTTTTTCCTGCTGTGTAAAAATCTCCCTGCATAATATAATATTCTTTATCAACAGGTGGCAACCCTCCTTCCGGTTCAACAAGTATTAATCCATACATACCATTTGCAATATGCATCCCTACCGGAGCTGTAGCGCAGTGATAAACAAACAAACCAACGTTGAGTACTTTAAACGAAAATGTTACCTCATGCCCCGGAGCAACAAAGGAAGATGTAGCACCACCTCCGGGTCCATTTACTGCATGTAAATCAATATTGTGAGGTAATTTATTGTCGGGGTGATTTTTTAAATGAAATTCTATTTCATCACCTACCCGCGTCCTGATAAAACTTCCGGGAACAGTGCCGCCAAAAGTCCAATAAATATATTTAACACCGTCTGCTAACTCACCCTCCTTTTCAAGAATTTCCATGTTTACTATCAATCTTTTTGCCTTTCTGTTTCCTACAGGTTGCGGAACATTTGGTGGAGATGTAAGCTTAGCTACAGTCGTGGCAGTAACCTCAATTTGAGCTGGGTCTATTGGCCCGGAATCCTTGCATCCAAATAGTGTAATTATTAGGAAGAAAATTGTGATTTTAGGTAAATTAAACATAGGTTATTGATTTAAATAATGAGAAAATTTTTAAATTAAATCTAAATCGGACTAAATTGTCCTATTTAAGAGTAAATTTTTTTAAGGTGATATTAATTTCATTTTAATTTTTAAGTGTGATAAATTTTGAATCCAGCTTTTGTGATAATTCTTTCAAGTCGGCATGCCTAAATGCCATAATAATTTGTTCTCTGAGTTTTGCATATTTTTCATGAATAGGACAAGGATTATCACTGCTGCAATGGCTTAAGCCTAATACGCATGCATTTAATATTGCATCGCCATCAATAGCAATAACAATATCTAACAAATTGATTTCTTTCACATTCCTTTTCTCTATTTCATATCCTCCATAGGCGCCGCGAACAGATTGGATAAGGTTATTTCTACCCAAAATCTGCAAAATTTTTGCCGTATACGAAACCGGCGAACCAATAGCCTCTGCTATTTCATTTACATTCGATCGCTTATTGATTAAGGATTGATTTGCAATGAAAATCATCGATTTAATACCGTATTCGCTGGCTTTAGATAAAAACATAGCTCGATTTGAATGCAAAGATATAACAAAAAATTAATTCAGACAAATTTGTCCGAATTAATTTTTCTATTTATAAAATGCATTGTTTGCAGGCTTTTGGAGGAAAGGAATATTTTTTGCTGAAGCATTACTACATAACTATCTGATTAATAACAAAAAAAAATACCAAGCCTAAACTTGGTATTTTCAAATATTTAATTTAAAAAAATTACTTCATTTTCCACTCTTGTAAACTTGTATTTACCGTAAGTGCAAAACCAGTATTTTCAGCTTCAACTGCCATTGTGTGCGCTTTTGTTGCAGCTTCTATAGCCTCACTCTTCATACCGTTTGCAGCATAAGCGCGAGCAAGTGTATACATATTCCAGTATTTTTCACCTTGTGCTGTCGATTTTTTCGACCATTCTAATGCCATTTTATTATCTATATTATTATCCAAATAAAATTGTGCAGCAGAATTATAAAGACTCATTGTATTTTCAGCACCTTTTATTGCAGCTTCAATATTCATTTTTCCTTCTTCTAGGTAATCATTTATAATATCGAAACTCACTTTTGTAGTTGCCCAACTTAATTCTACTGTAGCACTTTTACTGCTGATATTAGTAAAAGCAATAGTAAATGACTCCGTTGCAGAAATTGTAGTTGGTTTAACGGTAAAACGCATTAAATCCTCCTCCTTTTTATAATCTCCAGAGCCCCATAATTCGGTGTTTTTATTGATAATAATAGTCCACTCTGTTTCTCCGGGAATTGTAAACAACGAGTAAGAACCGGCGTCTACTTTTTGATTATTAATCATAATACTACCTTCC
>JBBRGZ010000207.1:0-5121 GCA_038223395.1 Chitinophagales bacterium | reverse complement strand
TAATTCGAAAGGACAAAATACTTCCGCCATTTTAGGATTTGTAAATACCCTTAATTTATTGATAAAAAAAACAAACTCAACACATATTGCCGTGTGTTTCGATTCAATAGAAATGACGCAGCGCGAAGAATTATATGCAGACTACAAAGCAAACAGAGCCGAAACACCGGAAGATATTAAATTTGCGATTCCTTATATAAAAGCAATTGTAAATGCATTTAATATTCCACTCATAGAAAAACCGGGTTACGAAGCAGATGATATAATCGGAACTCTTGCAAAAAAAGCAAAATCTGCAGGATATGATGTGTATATGGTTACCATGGATAAAGACTACGGACAATTAGTTGAAGATGGTATTTATATGTTTAAACCGAGTTTTAGCGGCAGCGGATTTGATACAGTTGCATTGGAAGACATTCTTAAAAAATGGGAAATAGACAATCCTTTGCAGGTAATTGATATTTTAGGTTTAATGGGTGATGCTGTAGATAATATTCCAGGCGTTCCTGGTGTTGGCGAAAAAACTGCGAAGAAATTAATTGCAGAATTCGGCAGCGTAGAAGGCTTATACGAAAATACAGATAAACTTAAAGGCAAACTTCAAGAAAACGTAATCAACTTTAAAGAACAAGCACTTTTAAGTAAACATTTAGCTACAATTATGTTGGATGTGCCTGTTGAATTTGAAGAGGATAAATTAATTATTGATGAACCCGACAGAGAAAAATTGGCAGCTATTTTTCAAGAATTAGAATTCAGAAAATTAGGTAAAGATATTTTGGGTGAAGGCTATAGCGTAAACGCAGAACAAAAACCTGAACAATTAGATTTATTTGGTCAGCCGGTAAAATCATCAGGAAATAAAAGTGAAATTCAAAACGACAGAGAAGAAGTTGTTGCAGGAAAAAATATTGAAAACGTGGAACACAAATATATGCTTGCATCTACTGCCGAACAACGCAAAGATTTAATTGCTTTACTCAATAAACAAACCATATTTTGTTTTGATACAGAAACTACCGGAATTGATGCAAATATTGCCCAACTGGTTGGCCTTTCTTTTAGCTGGAAACAACATGAAGGATATTATGTTCCCGTTCTCTCCGACCAAAAAGAGGCGCAAAAAATTGTAGATGAATTTAAATCCCTGCTTGAAGATAAAAGTAAAATTAAGGTAGCACAAAATTTGAAATACGATTATTTAATTTTAAAATGGTACGGCATTGAGTTAACAGGACCTTTTGAAGATAGCATGATTGCACATTATTTACTTGAACCTGAATTGCGTCATGGTATGGATTACCTTGCAGAAAATTATTTGGGATATTCACCTGTCAGCATTGAAACATTGATAGGTAAAAAAGGTAAAAATCAACTCAGTATGCGAGATGCGGATTTAGAAAAAGTGAAAGAATACGCCGCAGAAGATGCAGATATTACATTGCAATTGCATCATCTATTTCAACCTTTACTCGAGACAGAGCAATTAAAAAAACTCTATAGCGAAGTTGAAATTCCATTAATAGAAGTTTTGGCAGATATGGAATTTGAGGGTATTAATTTAGACGTTCCCTTTTTAAAAGATTATTCTATTTTACTTGAAAAAGATATTACAGAATCCGCAAATAAAATTTACGAAATAGCAGGTGTACGATTTAATATTGATTCGCCAAAACAATTGGGTGAAGTTTTATTTACCAAATTAAAAATTCCTTACGAAGGTAAAAAAACGAAGACCGGACAACTCTCTACCGGCGAAGATATTCTTGCCCGTTTGGAACACAATTATCCTATTGCAAGCTTATTATTAAACTACAGAGAATTACAAAAATTAAAATCTACCTATGTTGATTCGCTTCCTCTGCTTATCAATCCCAAAACAAATCGTTTGCATACCACCTTTGCTCAAGCTGTAGCTTCAAGCGGAAGGTTGAGTTCTAATAATCCTAATTTACAAAATATACCAATCAGAACTGAACGCGGACAACAAGTGCGCAAAGCATTTATTCCACGCAGTAAAGAATACAAAATATTGAGTGCCGATTATTCGCAAATAGAGTTGCGTATTATTGCTGCGTTAAGTAATGATGCAGGCATGATAGATGCATTTAAAAAAGGCATGGACATTCACAGTGCAACAGCTGCGCGTGTATTTAATGTTCCGCTGAATGAAGTATCGCGCGAAATGCGCAGCAGAGCCAAGGCTGTAAATTTCGGAATTGCATACGGACAAACTGCTTTCGGTTTATCGCAAAATTTGAATATTTCAAGAACCGAAGCAAAAGAAATTATTGATAATTATAATATGCAATTTCCGGGAGTAAAAAGTTTAATGGAAAGCAATATCGAATTTGCAAGAGCAAATGGATATACTATAACAATGCTTGGACGCAAACGGTATATTAAAGATATCAATTCACAAAATAATACGGTGCGTTCGCAGGCAGAACGCATTGCGGTAAATTCGCCAATTCAAGGTTCGGCTGCTGATATGATTAAAGTAGCAATGATTAAAATTCATCACGCAATTAAAATGGCAAAACTCAAATCAACAATGTTGCTGCAAGTGCATGATGAATTGGTTTTTGATGTGCACGAATCAGAAGTTGACATTCTAAAAGCATTAGTGGTAGAGAACATGGTAAATGCAATTGAAATAAATGTGCCTATTGAAGCCGAAGTTGGCATTGGTGAAAATTGGCTTGAAGCACATTAATCTTAAGAAAGCTTTCCTGGTAATATGAGAAAAGTTGAAAATATTAATCTTCAGAAAATTGCAGTTAGCGTAGCATTTGTGTTATTGCTGGTTAAATTTTCTGCATATATTATTACACACTCTAACGCCATTTTAACCGATGCAATAGAATCCATTGTAAACGTTGTTGCCGGAGCATTTGGATTATACAGTTTAATTCTGGCATCTAAACCGAGCGATAAAGATCATCCTTACGGACACGGAAAAATAGAATTTATTTCTGCAAGTATTGAAGGCAGCATGATTTTAATTGCGGGATTAATTATTATAGGTAAATCTATTTTCAATTTATTTTTTCCTCATAGTATTCAGAACGTAGGGTATGGTATTGCACTCATCTCTTTTGCCGGTGCCGTAAACTTTTTGTTGGGAATAATAATGGAAAAACGCGGCAAAAAATCGCAATCCTTAACACTGATTGCCGGAGGAAAACATTTGCAAAGTGATGGCTGGAGCACAGCAGGATTATTGGTTGGCTTAACTCTTTTATATTTTTTTAAATACGAATGGATAGATAGTGCTGTTGCCATTATATTTGGAAGTTATATATGTTTTGAAGGCTACAAAATAGTGCGCAAATCTGTTGCGGGAATAATGGACGAAGCTGATGCAGAATTATTAGAATCTATTGTATCAACACTCAACAAAAACAGAGAAAACAATTGGATAGATATTCATAATCTACGCGTAATTAAATACGGCGCCAATTTGCATTTTGACAGTCATCTCACTGTTCCCTATTATTTTACGGTAAAAGAAGCGCACACCGAGTTAGAAAAGGTTGAAGAAATTATTCACCGCAACCACGAAGAATCTAACGAATGGTTTGTGCATATTGATGCTTGCGTACCTCCTGACATGTGTAAAATTTGTCTTAAAAATGATTGCAAGGTAAGAGAAGCAGCATTTGAAAGTAAAGTAGAATGGAATCTTGAAAATGTAATTAAAAATCGCAAACACGGATTACTTTAATCACGCAATTTTTTGGTGAGTGATACTCTGTCGGTTTGAATTACATCAGGTTGCATGTTAAGTACTTCAATTATACCTAAGCGCGTTTTTACTCCATAAATAACAACTGTAAATCCGTCGTTTTGAGCTTGTTTTACTTGTTCCTTTGTGATATTGTTTTTCGCAACAACTAGACCCGCCAGGTGGTTTTCTACAACCCGCCCATAATCTTTTTCAAATAAGCCAATATCGCACATAATAGGAATTGCATTATCTAAATTGCGCACTGCCAATATCATATTAAAATCGGGTGCTTCAACAATTACATTGTTTTGAATATGGTATTTCGAAATTAATTCAACCAATTTTGTGCTCAAGGTTTTGATATATAAATCTTTATTATCATCAACACCCATTTTAATATTTAAATAGAATACTTTTTCATGCAACATATCCTTAAAATGTGCAAACACTTCGTCAAGTGAGGAAATGTTGTTTTCATTTTTATTTCCCATAGAAAAATCTCCATAAAAATCGCAGGTTTTTAAATCAGCAAAGGTCGTTTCGCGAACTTTACCACTGCAGTCCGTTTTATTTTCTAAAATTCTATCATGAAAAACAACAACTACATCATCAATCGAAAGTTGAATATCCATTTCAATGCCATCAGCCGCATCCTCATAAATTGCTTTATCAAAAGCTTGGATTGTATTTGCAGGTAACCGATGAAAAAAAGTTTCAAAACCAGAACCACCGTGACCAACAATTAAAGGAACAATATTTTCATTTTCGGAATTGTATGTGCTACAACCCAAAGCAAAAAGAAGAACTGAAAACAGAGAAAGTCTGACAGTTTTATTCAGCATGTTCTTCCTTATTTATGTGTAATAACAATCCTGTAGTAATCATATATTGTGCAATAATATATGTGCTCATTATTATAAGAGGTGCAGATTCAATTTGACTGTGAAATTTATTGAGTGCAATGAGAGAGTCAGAACCTACAAAAAACAAGGCGCCGATAAAAACAAAAATAAATGAAAAGGTCTCCGTTCTTTTGTATCTATTAATTGCTGCAATACCCATTATTGTAATTGCTGATGCATAAATTATTACCGGCAATTTCATATCCCCCAAACCTTTAAATAAAATTATTAACAACAGGATGGAATACACTATGGGCAAAACCAAAATCCATGATTTCTGGGTGAGTAATGATGATGTTTTTTCTGCAAACCTATTAAAACTGAAAATATAAAATAGATGTCCAATTAAAAAAGCCGCCAATCCAAACAAAAAATAATTGGGATTATCATCAGCATAAATCAAAAAAGCATCCCCTGCCCAACAAAAAAATAAAGCAGCAAGTAAGGGTAACACGCCTTTTAATTTTTGTCTGCAATTAATTATCA
>JBBRGZ010000206.1:0-5123 GCA_038223395.1 Chitinophagales bacterium | reverse complement strand
CAAAATTTAAGACAATAGTTCGAAGTAAATTGCTTTATTTGCATAGAAACGATGAACTTGTTTTTTTTGATACAACTTTGCAGAAATAATTTAGACAAGAGCGGAAGAGGATTACATGGCAGATATCATTCATTTATTACCGGATTCGATTGCAAATCAGATAGCAGCAGGTGAAGTAATTCAGCGGCCGGCTTCGGCAGTGAAAGAATTGCTGGAAAACGCTGTGGATGCGGGTGCTACAGAGATTACTCTGCTTGTTAAAGACGCCGGAAAAACCCTCATTCAGGTAATTGACAATGGCAGTGGCATGAGTGTAACCGATGCACGCATGTGTTTCGAGCGCCACGCGACTTCCAAAATCAAAACTGTTGACGATATTTTTAAAATTCGCACCAAAGGTTTTAGAGGCGAAGCGATGGCGAGTATTGCTGCAATTGCACAAGTTGATATTAAAACACGTTTGCACGACCAAGAAACCGGAACTCGCATTGTAATTGAAGGTTTTGATATTAAAAGTCAGGAGCAAGTGCAATGTGCCGCCGGAACAAATATTTCGGTAAAAAATCTCTTTTTTAATGTGCCTGCACGACGCAATTTTCTTAAATCAAATACGGTTGAACTCAAACATATTATTGATGAGTTTGAAAGAATTGTACTTGCACATCCTAATATATTTTTCAGTTTGCAAAATAATGGAATAGAATTATTTCATTTAAAACCGGGCAATTATAGGCAGCGTGTTATTCATTTATTTGGAAATAATTACAACGAAAAACTTGTTCCGATAGAAGAAAATACTTCGGTTGCAAATATTAGAGGATTTATTGGAAAACCGGATTCAGCAAAAAAAACAAAGGGCGAACAATTCTTTTTTGTAAATAATCGGTATATCAGAAGTCCCTATTTACACCATGCCGTAATGGGTGTTTATTCCGATTTAATTCCCGAGGGAAATTATCCTCTGTATACAATTTATATCGACATTGATCCGTCTCGTATAGATGTGAACGTGCATCCTACAAAACAAGAAATAAAATTTGAAGACGAACGGATTATCTATACTTTTATTCAGGCCGGTGTGCGTCATGCATTAGCGCAATACAGTGTTACACCAACCCTAGATTTTTCTCTAGACCCTACTTTTGCCAATTTGCCGAGTTTTTACAAGAAGCAACCACAAGAAACGATTGCAAAAAACTTTTCTTTTAAAACATACGAAAGCAGTATGAATGAAACCCCTGCTTTAGAAAAAACGCGGTTCCCGGATATTCAACCTTTAGATGAAAATGCGATTTCTTCCATTGAAAATAATCAGGTAAATCTACACAACGAAAAAGGGGATGCAATTTTTGGACATCACGGAGAAACAACACCATCATTTCAAATTCACAATCAATATATAGTTGCACAAATAAAATCAGGATTTATTGTTATTGATCAGCAAGCTGCGCATGAGCGCGTGTTATATGAAAAATATATTTATCAGCTTCAAAATAAAAAACACCATACACAACAACAATTATTTCCGCAAAGTTTAAATTTATCAGGTGCTGATTCAGCAATTTTACTTGCATTATTAAAAGATATTAATAATTTGGGTTTTGATATTCAGTCCTTTGGAAAAGAAACCTTTGTAATACATGGTGTGCCTGTAGAATTTGAAAACGGGAACGAACAAAAGGTAATTGAAGATTTAATCGAACAGTTTAAAGAGGATAAGGCTGCATTAAAATTGCACAAACACGAAGGCATAGCTAAATCTCTTGCGCGTTCAAATTCTATTAAGCGGGGACAAAAATTAGACGAACGCGGCATGCGCCATTTAACCGATCAATTATTTGCCTGTGCAACTCCATTTGTTTCACCTTTTGGCACCTTAACTTTTACCACATTTTCGCTTGACGAATTAGCAAAACAATTTCAAAAAAATAACTAACTGCACTATGTCAAATATGCAATTTACGCGTTTTAATTATTTACCTCCGGTAATTAAAAATTTATTAATAATTAACGGATTAGTCTTTTTAGCTACTTCAATTTTCCCTGAATGGTTAGATAAATTAGGATTATACTTTCCCACTTCGCCAAATTTTCAACCTTATCAGATTGTATCACACATGTTTACACATGCTAATATCGGGCATATCTTTTTTAATATGTTCGCATTGTGGATGTTTGGCTCTGTGCTCGAAAACGTATGGGGGCCAAAACGGTTTCTCATCTTTTTTTTAATTACAGGTTTTGGCGCTGCGTTATTGCACATGGGTGTTAATGGGTATTTATTATATCATTCTGTTGGAACTTTACATCCTGATGTTATAATAAATAGCACAACAATTTCCGGGAATTATTCGCAAGACCAGTTACAAAAAATTGCCGCTTGTTTTGCACCAACTGTAGGCGCGTCCGGGGCTGTTTACGGGATTTTAATTGCATATGGCATGTTATTTCCTAATACACTTTTATATCTTTATTTTTTGGTTCCAATAAAAGCCAAATACCTGGTAATTATATTAATAGGTATTGAGGTATACATGGGGATTATTAACAGCCCAACGGATAATGTTGCCCATTTTGCGCATTTAGGTGGTGCTTTATTCGGATTTTTGCTTGTTAAATATTGGAGCGGTGATAAAAAACATTTTTATTAAATGAATTTAGTAGGCGATATTAAATACCAGTTTCGGCATGGAAGCAGTATTATGAAAATAATATTGGTGAATGTCATTATCTATGCTGTGCAATCGCTGCTATTTATTATTATGTATTTTGCGGGATTTAGAGATGAATATGTTAATTTTCTAAGTAAATGGTTTTGGGTAAGCTCTGATTTACATGTTTTAATCACCCGACCTTGGACAATATTTACATCAATTGTAATGCATGATCCGGGCGATATTTTTCATTTGCTTTCGAACATGTTATATCTGTTTTTTTTCGGACGCATATTGGTTGATTATATTTCAGAAAAAAATGCTTGGCCTTTATTTATAACAGGCGGCTTAGTTGGGTCATTTTTTTCAATTGCGGCTTATAATGTAATCCCGAGTTTGCATCCATTTATTGGCATTACGAGTTTGGGCGCTTCTGCCGGTGTTATGGCAATTGTTTTGGCTGCTGCAACCGTAATTCCGAATTATAGCGTTAATATGATTTTTATTGGCGCTGTTAAATTAAAATATATAGCTGCTGTTGTTGTTGCTATTGATTTATTAAGTATTCCGAGTGAGTATAATTTAGGGGGTCATATTGCACATTTAGGCGGCGCTTTAACAGGATATTTGTTTATTCGCTCCTACCAAAACGGCAAACCATGGTTTGAATGGTGGCCGCGATTTGAACGGTTTCTTTTGGGATTATTTGAAAGAAAAAAACCAAAAATTGTTTATGTAAATCAAAATCCCACACCCAAAAAAAATACAATGGGTAGGGACGAAAAAAATGGAGATAAACAAGCTCAAATTGACGCCATTCTCGATAAAATTAAAATTGGCGGTTACGATAGTTTGAGCAAGGCAGAAAAAGATTTTTTGTTTAAAATAAGTAATGAAAAATAAATGAAGTGGTGGCATAAAATAATTTTAGGCATAACGCTGCTCAATTTATTATTTCTAATTGGCACCTATCTTGCCATGTATATCAGTCCAGAAAGTTTTTGGCCTGTTGCTTTTATTGGGTTAGGATATTTTCCTATTCTTGTAGCGTATCTTTTTTTTATGGTGATTTGGTTTTTCTTGCGCAAACGCGTGTTTTATATTTTATTGTTGTTTCTTATTCTTGGTTTTAATGTACATAGAAGTTATTTCGCCTTTGGTTCCTTGCGAAAAACAAATACAAAAGATAAACCCACTTACACCATTTTACAATACAATGTGCAGGGCTTTGATGCCTATAATAAAGACGGCAAAAATCTGAATCGCGGTGAAATAATTGATAATATTAAAAATGCAAATGCAGATATTATTTGTCTTGAGGAATTTAATACCTATCAAAATCACCCTACTGAAAAAAGTAATATGGATATGGTTCTTGCCGCAACAGGGTTAAAATATCAATATTATTATAAAGCTTACGAAAATAAA
Source organism: Chitinophagales bacterium (assembly GCA_038223395.1). Taxonomy (GTDB): domain Bacteria; phylum Bacteroidota; class Bacteroidia; order Chitinophagales; family BACL12; genus UBA7236. The sequence continues at coordinate 1,041 of JBBRGZ010000206.1, read as the reverse complement.
AAATCTACACGCAGCTTTGGAATTGTAATTTTATCGCGTTTTCCGGTTATAAAATCGGGCAGGTTAGATTATTTATCTATCAGCAAATTAAATTCGACAATTTACGCCGACCTAAAAATAAAAAATGATACTGTTCGCGTTTTTTGTTCGCATTTACAATCCACGCAATTGAGTCACTACGATTTAGAATTTATTGAAGCCAGCAACGAAGCGCAAACAGATTTTAGTGCCGATAGAATAACCAGTAAATTAAAAATGAGTTACGCCTTGCGCGCACAAGAAGCGGATAGTATTGCACGATTTATTAAAAAATCGCCGCATCCTGTTATTTCCTGTGGCGATTTTAACGATACTCCGGTTTCCTATGCCTATCGCAAGATGAGTGAAAATCTGCAGGATGCTTTTTTGCAAAAGGGATTTGGAATTGGAGCTACTTATGCACCCTTTCCCTTTATTAGAATTGACTATCAATTATTTGATGAGGATAAATTTGATATCGTGCACTTCAGTAGAATAAAAGAAAAATCAAGCGACCACTTTCCTTGTATTACAACTTTTACAATACAGGAGGATTAATTTTTGGGTGATTTTACTTTTTTTAAACAGGAAATCTCACTTCCCTTATAAGCATTTAATTCAATAAGCTAAATTTGCAGTATGGAACAGGTGTTATATCATCAGAATACATTATTTATTTACAATACCCTAACGCGACAAAAAGAATTATTTGTGCCTCTTGATGCACCTTTTGTAGGTATGTATGCTTGCGGACCAACAGTTTACAGCGAACCACATTTGGGCAATTGCCGCAGTTTTGTTTCTTACGATTTAATGTTCCGTTATTTATTACATCTTGGATTTAAGGTGCGTTATATCCGTAATATTACCGATGCCGGACATGTGGAAAGCACAAGCGGTGAAACGGGTGACCGCATTGGAAAACAAGCGAAATTAGAACAAATTGAACCGATGGAAATTGTTCAGAAATATTCTGTAAAATTTCATCAGATAATGGAAACTCTCAATTGTTTACCACCAAGT
>JBBRGZ010000205.1:0-5146 GCA_038223395.1 Chitinophagales bacterium | reverse complement strand
GTTGCAAATATGGTTGATACATTACAAATGCAAGAATTATCTCATCCGCCTTATACAATAAAAACAAAAAGTGGACAACACTAAAAAAGACATATTATGGAGATTATATCTCTCGTTAGCTGCCTTCGTTGTGTTGGGGATAGCAATTACTGCGCAAATTATTAATATCCAATTTGTGCAAGGTGATTCTTATCGCGCCATGGCCGATTCTGCTCGTGTGCGCAGGCAAGTTATTGAACCCAAACGCGGCAGTATTTTATCAGACCACCACGATATACTTGCAACATCATTTCCCTATTATAAAATTTATATGGATCCTGTTGCCCCGAATGATGTGGATTTTAAAAAACATATAGATTCATTATCTATTCAACTTGCAAATTTATTTCACGATAAATCTGCTGCCGAATACAAACAAAAAATAACACAAGCGCGCAAACAGAAAAAACGTTATATAGAAATTTATAAAAAAGCAACACTACCACAAAAACAAAAATTAGAAAATTTTGCATTATTCCATTTAGGAAAAAATCGTGGAGGATTAATTACCGAACAAATTGAAAATCGCGCATATCCATATAATAGTTTGGCAAATAGAACGATAGGTTATGTAAAAGATGGAAGAAAAATCGGATTAGAAGGCACTTACGATACATTATTAACCGGTAAGGAAGGATATACATTAATGCGCAAAATTGCAGGTGGAAGTTGGATGCCTATCAGCGATAAAAATGAAGTAAATCCTGTGGATGGAGTGGATGTTGTTACAACACTTGATATTAATATGCAAGACATTACTGAAACTGCATTAAGAAGATCATTAATAGACCACGATGCAGCATGGGGCACTGCTATTGTAATGGAAGTAAAAACAGGAAAGATTAAGGCAATGGCAAACCTTACCAGAAATGGTACAGGGTATTATAAAGAAGATTTTAATTATGCTGTTTCAACTGGAGTAGAACCAGGTTCAACATGGAAATTATTTTCGTTGATGTGTTTATTTGAAGATGGTTTATCTATTAACGATCATGTGGATTTATATAATGGCACATATCAATTTGCAGGAGGAACAATGAAAGATAGCGAACCACATCAACGACGAGATGTGCCTGTAAAAACTGCTTTTGCCTTATCATCAAACGTTGGTATTTCGCGACTTGCTTATGAATATTATCAAAAAAATCCACAAAAATATATTGATCATTTAGTTAATTCAGGCATTGCAAGTAAAACAGGAATTGAAGTTTCCGGAGAGCCTATGCCGTATTTTAAAAAGGATCCTTCTGATCGCGAATCATGGTATAAAACAACTATTCCATGGATGAGTGTTGGTTACGAATTAAAAATTACGCCTTTGCAATTGCTTACATTTTATAATGGCATTGCTAATGATGGTAAAATGATGAAACCGTATTTAGTTGAGGAAACACAACAAAATGGAAATACAATTACGCAAATTGAACCGGTTGTTTTAAATGAAAAATTGTGTTCTAAAAATACAATTAAAGAATTAAAAGAATGTCTTCTTGCTGTTGTTGATAGCGGAACTGCAAAACATTTAAAAAATAGTTATTATCAGTTTGCAGGTAAAACAGGCACTGCGCAATTATTAGAAAATGGCACTTATGGTCACAATCACTTAGCAAGTTTTGCAGGATATTTTCCTGCCGATAATCCCAAGTATTCTATCATCGTTGTTATTAGCGATCCGAATAGTGCAGTGTATTATGGTGGTTATGTTTCTGCTCCGGTGTTTAGAGAAATTGCAGATAAAGTGTATTCGCATTTTATTAATATGCGCGAACCTGTAAATGCTTCCGATACTGCTTTTGTTGGTGTAACTGCTTCTGCAAAAGGATATGCCTACGACTTTCGACAAATTTTAAGTTGGCTGAATGTAGGAGAAACTTTTAATGATAATGAAGATTGGATTGCAATTAATACATTAGGAAAAACATCAACATACGAGCCATTAAAAACTTTTGAAAATACAATGCCAAATGTAAGAGGCATGGGTTTAAGAGATGCATTATACATATTAGAAACTGCAGGATTAAAAGTTGGTGTAAGTGGAAGTGGAAAAGTATCATCACAAAGTATAGAAGTAGGGCAGGCAATATTTAAGGGTTCTTTTGTAAGTATTCAATTAAAGTGAAAAATTTAAATAACATATTATCCGCAATTGTTTTTAAGTATTCAGGAAATGAAAATCTGAACACAATTGTTATTAACGGAATTACCTCAGATAGTAGGAAGGTAAAACCTGGATATATTTTTATTGCCGTAAAAGGCACTTTGGTAGACGGTCATGATTATATCAATACAGCAATTGATTCCGGTGCAACAGTAATTATTGCAGAACATGAGGCAGAAGGATTAAAAAACACGCCACTTATTTTAGTGGATGATGCTTCTGTTGCACTGGGAAAAATTGCACATGCTTATTTTGATAATCCTTCATTGCATTTAAAATTAATTGGCATAACAGGAACTAACGGAAAAACGTCGGTTGCAACTTTGGCTTATCATTTATTAAGAGATTTAGGATTTACTGTTGGACTTATTTCAACTGTAGAAAATAAAATTCAAGATACTATAATTCCTTCCACACATACCACGCCTGACCCTGTTCAGCTTAATGCATTATTAAAACAAATGGTTGACGCAGGTTGCGATTATGTTTTTATGGAAGTGAGCTCTCATGCTACACACCAAAATCGTATTGCAGGTTTACATTTTACCGGTGCCGTTTTTACAAATATTACACACGATCATTTAGATTATCACAAAACATTTGATAAATATATTGCAGCTAAAAAAATGTTTTTCGATGGATTAGATAAAACTGCTTTTGCCTTAGTAAATGCCGATGATAAAAACAGCAGTGTAATGGTGCAAAATTCTAAAGCAAATAAATTTACTTTTTCAGTTAAAGGCGCTGGAGATTATACTGCGCGCATTAAAGAAAATGCAATCACCGGATTAATTTTAAATATTGATAATACAGAATTTCATTCGCAATTATTGGGAGAATTTAATGCATGGAATTTATTAACTGTTTATGCAATTGGTCGTTTATTAGCATTTGATAAAAATGAAGTGTTAGAAGCTTTAAGTAAACAAACTCCTGTGGAAGGAAGATTTGATGTTATTTATTCATTATCGGAAAATATTACCGGCGTAATTGATTACGCACATACACCTGATGCAGTAGAAAAATTATTATCTACAGTGCGTTCCATGTTAAAAAATTCACAACAACTTTTAACCGTAGTGGGTTGTGGGGGCGATCGCGATAAAACAAAACGTCCTTTAATGGCAAAGGTTGCAGCAACTTTTAGCGACAGAATTATTCTTACTTCCGACAATCCACGAAGCGAAGAAGCGGAAACAATAATTCACGAAATGGAAACCGGAATTAAACCCGAACAACAAAAAAAGACCTTATCCATTACGGATAGAAAGGAAGCAATTAAAACAGCAGTGATGCTTGCAAATAGTGGAGATGTAATTTGTGTTACAGGAAAAGGTCACGAAAAATACCAAGAAATAAAAGGTGTAAAATATCCTTTCGACGATAAAAAAGTGCTTTCGGAAACTTTTAAAACCCTTTCACGATAATGTTATATTATTTATTTAATTGGTTGGATGCTAAATACAATTTTCCCGGTGCGGGACTCTTTCAATATTTGTCTTTTCGCGCGGGAATGGCTGTATTATTATCCCTCATCATTTCGATAATAATTGGAAAATATATTATTAAATATTTGCAGAAAATGCAAATTGGTGAGTCGGTACGCGATTTAGGTTTGGAAGGTCAGTTAAGTAAAAAAGGCACTCCAACAATGGGCGGACTCATCATTTTAACTGCCTTGCTCGTTCCTGTTTTATTGCTTGCCGATTTAAAAAATATTTATGTAATTCTTATGCTGATTGTTACAGTGTGGATGGGCTTAATCGGATTTTTAGATGATTATATTAAAGTTTTCAGAAAAAATAAAGAAGGTCTTCGCGCCAAATTCAAATTATTAGGTCAGGTAGGACTTGGAGCCATTGTTGGACTTGTTTTATTTTTCTCCGACGATATTAAATTACGCGATTACGATCACATTTATGTGTATGAAGTTGAAAACGGACACGCAGTAGGAAGACCAATTGAATCTTACGATGCAAATGGTGTGCGTTTAGAAGGCGCAGGAATTTTAGATAACGATGGCTCGCGTTTTTTAAGTCACGATTCACGCTCTACAAAATCAACAATTCCTTTAGTAAAAAATAATGAATTTGATTACGAATGGTTAGTGAGTTGGGCAAACGATAGCACAAAAGTATGGTTGTTTCCACTTGTATTTGTGCTCATTATTATTATTATAATTACTGCCGTCTCGAATGGAGCTAATCTAACTGATGGGCTCGATGGATTAGCGGCAGGAACTTCCACAATAATTGTATTAACGCTCACAATTTTTGCATACATAGCAGGTAACGCAATTCTGAGTGATTATTTAAATATTATGTACATACCCGACTCCGGTGAGTTGGTAGTTTTTAGCGCTGCATTAATTGGTGCATGTATTGGATTTTTATGGTATAACGCTTTTCCTGCTCAAGTATTTATGGGTGATACTGGAAGTCTTACCATTGGAGGAATAATCGCTTCGCTTGCAATTGCAACAAGAAAAGAATTATTAATTCCCGTTTTATGTGGAATCTTTTTAGTAGAAAATTTAAGCGTTATGATTCAGGTATTTTATTTTAAATATACACGAAAAAAATACGGTACCGGCCGCAGAGTTTTTCTCATGAGTCCATTGCATCATCATTATCAAAAGAAAGGATTATTTGAAACAAAAATTGTAACACGTTTTTGGATTATAACAATATTATTAGCAATCATTTCAGTAGTAACACTTAAGGTGAGATAAATGTCAAAACGCATTGTCATATTAGGTTCCGGCGAAAGCGGCACAGGTGCAGCAATTCTTGCAAAACGCAAGGGTTACGATGTATTTGTGAGTGACAAAGGTTTGATTAAAGCACCTTATAAATTAAAATTAGAAGCAGAAAAAATTGATTACGAAGAAGGCCAACACAGTTACGAAAAAATATTTTCTGCCGACGAAATAATTAAAAGTCCGGGTAT
>JBBRGZ010000204.1:0-5232 GCA_038223395.1 Chitinophagales bacterium | reverse complement strand
ATAGCTCCTGTAGTTGTGTCAATGTAAACTTTGGCGGTAATACATCTTTCCAAATGGGAAGTTGAACAATCTCTTCCCTCAATTTGCTATAACAAGCATCTACAATTGCTTTATGGTCAAACGCGAGTTTTGGTAATTTGTTTATGGGGTGCCATTTTGTTTGTTTAGCCCAAAATGCTGCTTTAGGTGAGTAGTCGCCCATTTTAACAAATGCATAATATGCAACAGTAATTACTCGCCCAATTGGATGACGATTCACATCACCAAAAGTTTTAACCTGCTCAAAATGAATCGAATCAAGACTCGTAAGGTCTTTAAGGATGCGTGTGGCGGACATATCCAAGTCCTCATTAGGAAATACCAAGTCGCCGGGAAGCGCCCAATAGTTTTCGAAAGGTGCTGCGCCGCGCTGAATGAGTAATACTTGAACTTGCTTTTTATCAAAACCAAAAACAACGCAATCAATTGAAAACGCAGACTGAAAGAAACTTTCTATCGGAACAGCGTAAATATCGTAGTTGAGACTTTTATTTTTCTTTGCTTCTAGGGTCGACATAATGTAAATATCTAATGAGGTAAAGATATCATTATTTTAATACTTATTGTAAAATTTACAAGAAACTTATTGTATTAATTACAAAAAGTATTATATTTACCCCATAAACTTCAAAAAAAGCAAATATTATGAAATCAATTTTACTAACAGCAGCGCTTTTTGCAACCATTACGATGGCTACGGCACAAAGCTACAATGTAACTTTCCAGGTGGATATGAACTTGGTAGGTGCAGCATTTACCACCCCAGAGGTAAATGGAACTTTTAATGGCTGGTGCGGTGGATGTAATCCATTAGCTGATGCCGATGGTGACGGAATTTGGTCGGCAACAATTCCGATGACTGCCGGAAGCTATGAATATAAATTTGCATACGATAGTTGGGCAGGTCAAGAATCTTTGACGCCAGGCGATCCTTGCACCGTAACGGCAGGTGGTTTTACCAACCGTTCGCTAAATGTTGCAGGTGACGTTACCCTCAACCCGGTTTGTTGGGGAATTTGCGGCGCATGCGGAGTTGTAGGTCTTGCTCAAATGGACCTTCCCGTTACTTTTGAAGACCCTACAGTTGAATATGGTTTGATTGGATTTGGAGGCGCAGAAGCATCTACTATTGAAGTTGACCCAACTGACCCTTCTAATATGGTAGCCAAAGTAATTAAGTCGGCAACCGCTGAACTTTGGGCTGGAACAACTATTACTGCACCAGCACAAGCCGGATTTGCAACAGCAATTCCGTTTACAGATGCAAATACGCAAATGACAGTAAGGATATGGTCTCCAGATGCAGGCATTCAGGTGCGTTTAAAAGTAGAAGATCATTTAGACCCTACGCATTCAGTAGAAACTGAGGCTACTACAACAGTTGCCGGAGGTTGGGAAATGCTCACCTTCGACTTCTCTAATGAAGCTCCGGGAACTGCAGCATTAAATCTTGGTTATACTTTTGATAAAGCTTCAATTTTCTTCAATTTTGGAGTAACAGGAGCAGCAGCAGGCGAAAAAATATATTATTTTGATAATGTTATGTTTGTTGGAGGAGGCCTTGGTCTTGCTCAAATGGACCTTCCTGTTACTTTTGAAGACCCTATGGTTGAATATGGTTTGATTGGATTCGGAGGTGCAGAAGTATCTACTATTGAAATAGATCCAACTGACCCCTCTAATACAGTAGCTAAAGTAATTAAATCAGCAACTGCCGAACTATGGGCTGGAACAACTATTACTGCACCTGCACAAGCCGGATTTGCAACAGCAATTCCTTTTACAGATGTAAATACATTCATGAGCGTAAGAATATGGTCTCCAGATGCAGGCATTCAAGTGCGTTTAAAAACAGAGGATCATTTAGACCCTACCCATTCGGTAGAAACTGAGGCTACTACAACCGTTGCCGGAGATTGGGAAATACTCACCTTCGACTTCTCTAATGAAGCACCGGGAACTGCAGCATTAAACCTTGCTTATACTTTTGATAAAGCTTCTATTTTCTTCAATTTTGGAGTAACAGGAGCAGCAGCAGGTGAAAAAACATATTATTTTGATAATGTAATTTTCGGAACAGGCGTTGCGACAGACTACATGGTTACTTTTAGTGTAAATATGAATGATGTAGTAGCTGGTTTTACTACACCTGAAGTAAATGGTACTTTTAATGGATGGTGCGGCGGATGCAATCCGTTGAGTGATGCTGATGGTGATGGTATCTGGTCAACAACATTGCCAATTCCAGGAGGAACCTATCAATATAAATTTGCTTACGACGCTTGGGCGGGTTCTGAAGATTTGACAGCAGGCGACCCTTGCACAATTACTGATGGCGGTTTTACCAACCGTGCATTGGAAGTTACAGCTGATACAGACCTAGGTGCTGTTTGTTGGGGATCTTGTTCAGATTGCACACCTGTAGGCGATACATATAATGTTACTTTCAGTGTTAATATGAATGATGTAGTTGAACCATTTACTACACCCGAAGTGAATGGTAATTTCAACGGATGGTGCGGTGGTTGCGCTCCAATGGCTGATCCTGATGGCGACAATATCTGGACCTTAACCATTGCTCTTGCAGCAGGCACATACGAATATAAATTTGCATATGATACATGGGCTGGTCAAGAAAATTTGATTGCAGGTACGCCTTGCACAATAACAACAGGTGCGTTTACAAACCGCGCTTTGGTGGTTTCTGATGATGCTGTATTGGAAACAGTGTGTTGGGGATTTTGCACCGATTGCGATGCAGTTGTTCCTACCTATAACGTGTTATTCAAAGTGAATATGAATGATGTTACTGATGCATTCACAACTCCTGAAGTTAACGGTACATTCAACGGCTGGTGCGGAGGTTGTGCACCAATGTCGGATGTTGACGGCGATAATATCTGGGAATTATCGATAGCGCTTTCAGAAGGAACTTACGAATATAAATTTGCTTATGATTCTTGGGCTGGTTCTGAATCATTAACAGAAGGCGACCCTTGCACTATTACTACAGATGGATTTACAAATCGTGCACTTAATATTACTTCTGATGCAACACTCGACGCAGTTTGCTGGGGAAGTTGCAGTGCTTGCCAACTTGGTGTAAATAACTTTGCTAATGCAACAGAAGTTACACTTTCTCCTAATCCTACATCTAGTTTTGTTACAATAACAGTAAATGCACTTGCTAATGAAGCATTAACACTTACTGTTTCTGATGTGTTTGGAAATATAGTTAACAGTGCATCACAAATAAATAATAAAAACATGCAATTAGATACAGAGCAATTTGCCTCAGGTATCTATTTTATACAAATTACAAATGGTTACGAATCAATTACCAAAAAACTGATCGTACAACATTAATTTTAAATGAATGCAAAAAGCCGGATTGATTATTTCAATTCGGCTTTTTTTATTTGATTAACTACAGCCTAATTTTTTTTTAATGCATGGTAAATTAAAATCTTTTTTTAACCTTTTGGGTTTCTAAAACTAAATGCATTTAATTAAAGAGATTACTATTCTTATTTACAAACAACTAATATTTTGATTTGTTGGGGTTGCCCTCAATATCAAACAATTGCAAATCGGTGGATGTTGGGTAGAAACACATAATTTTATTACAATCACTTATATTCTGTACTTGCTTCCTGCTTATTCTGGATTTAATTATGTTTTATTATTTTTTATCCCAATCACCCTCTTCCTCCACTTCACCATTTCAAACCAAACCACCGAAATAAACCCTACTGCTATACAAGTAACTAATTGAACAAAACCCGGTGTCTCAAATTTAAAAAAGGTGGTTAATGGTGGCACAAATAACAATAATCCCATAATAATAATTGTAATTCCAATAATGAGCAGAACTAGATTGTTCTTGTATTTTAATGTGGTAAAAATGGAATAATAAAAAGACCGATTTACAAGCGTTAAAAATATATTGGCAGATGTTAAAACAGTAAAAACACTCGTGCGCGTAAGCGCTTCATTATAATTCAAGTAAACAGAATATTGATAAATAAACAAGGTGCCTGCTGTTATAACAATACCTTGAGTTATACTTGTAGTTAATTCTTTCCAATTAAAAAAAGTATTTGAAATAGGTCTGGGTTTGTCTATCATAGTATTTTTTTCCATTGGTTCGTTTTCAAATACGATAGAACATGTGGGCCCCATAATTAACTCCAAAAAAATGATATGTACAGGTGTAAATATATTTGGAAAAATCCAACCTAAAGCCAAGGGAATAAATACCGTTAATATTATCGGAATGTGAATTGAAATAATATACTGTATTGCCTTTTTTAGATTTGTGTAAATTTTTCTGCCCATCGCAATTGCATCCACCATTTTAGATAAATCATCATCTAATAAAATGAGGGAAGATGCTTGTTTGGCTATTTCTGTGCCTTTCTTTCCCATGGCAATTCCGATGTGCGCGGCTTTTAATGCAGGTCCGTCATTTACACCATCACCCGTCATAGCAACAATCTGATTCTGCTGTTTTAATGCATTAATGATTCTTAATTTTGCTTCCGGAAACATTCTAGTATAAATATTTGTAACCATTACTTTTTCCTGCAATTCTGTTTCCGATAAATGCATCAGTGCATCACCCGTTAAACTATGTTCAAATCCCTTAAAACCAATTTGTTTTGCAATTGCTATTGTAGTTTCGGCATTGTCGCCTGTAATTATCTTAACTGATATGCCGGCTTTGTAAAAATTATTTAATACGGTTTCTATATTCTCTTTTGGCGGATCATAAAATGCTATTATGCCTTTAAATTTAAATCGAAATTCTTGTTGCGTCTTTGTAAAATTATTACCATCAAAATTACTTTCGCCAACGGCTAATACTCTATACCCTTCTTTTGTAATTGTTAATATGGCATTTTGAATTTGTTTTCTTTCTTCATTCGACAAATTTGAAACTTGCATCAGCGCTTCAGGTGCGCCTTTAGCTGCAATAATTCTTTTGCCTGCATTATTTTCAAAAATATGCGTCATCATGGGAGGCTTTCCACTTAAGGGGTATTCGTGAATTAACTTAAAAAACAGTCTTTCATCCTCTGAATTTAAATTGCCATAAGATCTATGTAATGCAATTTCCATTGCATCAAATGGGATAGGTTCACTTGCCCACATTGCTAATGTGATAAGCTCTTTTTCATCAACATTTGCATT
>JBBRGZ010000203.1:0-5233 GCA_038223395.1 Chitinophagales bacterium | reverse complement strand
TGTAATTGATAATGAAGAAAAAATAATTTTTCACGGCAAAAGAGCCGATGCTATTGTAAAAGGAATGCTGCAACATAGCCGCAGCAGCAGTGGAGTAAAAGAACTAACAGATATTAATGCTTTGTGTGATGAATATTTGCGGTTAAGTTATCATGGCCTTAGAGCAAAAGACAAATCATTCAATGCAACAATAAAAACTGATTTTGATAATTCAACTGAAAAAATAAATATCATCCCGCAGGATATTGGAAGGGTGATATTAAATTTATTGACGAATGCATTTTATGTTGTTGATGAAAAAAAGAAATTAGGGATTGAAAATTATGAACCCACCGTTTCAATCAGCACAAAAAAGATTAATAATAAAGTGGAGATAAAAGTTACCGACAACGGCAATGGTATTCCTCAAAAAGTATTAGATAAAATATTTCAACCTTTCTTTACAACCAAACCTACAGGGCAGGGAACGGGATTAGGATTAAGTTTGAGCTATGATATTGTTACAAAGGGACATGATGGAGAATTAAAAGTGGAAACGAAAGAACATACAGGCACAACTTTTATTATTATTTTAACGGTTTAATAATTTTTTATGAAAATTTTAGTAGTAGATGACGAACTTGATATTAAAACCTTATTTGAACAACGATTCAGAAAGGAGATCAGGGATAATGAAATGGAATTTGCTTTTGCTTTTTCGGGAGAAGAAGCATTAGAGTATATGGAAAAAAATGAACACGAAGCAGTATTAATTCTTTCTGATATTAATATGCCAGGGATGACCGGTCTTGAACTTCTGAAACAAATAAAAGAAAAATTTGACGCCCCACCCCCAGTTGTCATGATGATAACAGCCTATGGTGACGATGATAATTATAACGAGGCAATGAAACTAGGTGCCGATGATTTTTTAACTAAGCCCGTTGACTTTAGTGTTTTAAAAGAAAAACTGAAAAACAGAATTGTATGACAAAAATTTTAGTAGCAGACGATGAGGCAGATTTAGAAGTGCTCATCCGGCAAAAATTCCGACAGAAAATAAGGGACCAAAAATATGAATTTGTATTTGCTATAAACGGCAAAGATGCATTAGATAAAATGCAACAGCACCAGGATATAGATATTGTTTTGAGCGATATTAATATGCCTGAAATGGATGGGTTAACATTGCTCACCAAACTTGCAGAATCAAGCCCACTTATTAAAACAGTGATGGTTTCAGCTTACGGCGATATGGATAATATTCGCACTGCCATGAATAGGGGTGCATTTGACTTTGTTACAAAGCCTGTGAACTTTCTGGACCTGGAACTTACCATGGAGAAAACAATTCAACATGTTAATCAAATTAAGAAAACACTTCAAGCCATTAAAGAAAATAATATTCTTAAAATGTATGTGGATGAAAATGTTTTGCAGTTTATGGGTAGTAGGGAATATGAAGCATCTATTGTAGAAAATGAAACTGTGGATGCAACAATTGCATTTATTGACATCTGTAGTTTTACTTCCATCAGCGAAAAAGAGAAGCCCGACACTGTTGTAAGATTGCTGAATAAATTTTTTGATGTAATGGTGAAAGAAATTATTGCGCAGGAAGGAATCGTTGATAAATTTATGGGCGATTGTGTGATGGCTGTATTTAAAGGGCCGTATCATTTAGACAGAGCTATAGATGCTTGTCTTGCCATCAGAAATAATATAGATGCTTTGCCATTAGAAAATAATTTTTCACCAAAAGTATCCATCGGAATTAACAGTGGTGAAATGATCTCGGGAAATATTGGTTCTGCCACATTGCGGAGATTGGATTATACTGTTATTGGAGATACAGTAAATACCGCACAAAGATTACAAGGTGCTGCAACCGACAGTCAGGTGCTCATAACTGAAGAATGTTTTGAAAAAGTAAAACAATCTTTCAATTGCAAAAAGATCGGATCAGTGAATCTGAAAAATAAATCTGATAAAGTGGTGATTTATGAAGTGATTAATTAAAATTCATGGCAATTCTTTTGCTTTTATTGAAAGAGAAATTTAAAATATGAGCGATTCCAATGCAAAAACAAAAAATAATCTTTTAAAGCTTTCATTAGGAGCACTCGGAATTGTATTCGGAGATATCGGCACCAGCCCCCTTTATGCAATAAGAGTTTGTTTTGAAGGAACGCATGGCATACCGATAAACGATGAGAATATTTATGGTATTTTATCAATGATTTTCTGGGCTTTGATCCTGGTGATCACCTTCAAATATTTGATTATTATTTTACGGGCAGATAATCATGGTGAAGGCGGCATTTTAGCATTAATGAAACTCGTATTGCCAGAAAAAAAAAGCAGTAAATATTTCGTGATCTTATCAATGGGGTTGTTTGGTGCTGCATTACTTTACGGAGATGGTATGATTACCCCTGCCATTTCAGTATTAAGTGCTTTGGAAGGATTACAAATTGCAACACCTTTTTTTGAACCGTTTATTATTCCAATTACAATTATTATTCTTTTTATATTGTTTTTCTTTCAGAAAAAAGGTACGGGTAAGGTGGGTATGATTTTTGGCCCTGTAATTTTTACCTGGTTTATATCACTTGCAATTTTGGGAATTAATGCAATTGCTAAACATCCTGCAATTTTAAATGCTTTAAATCCATATTATGCTTATCATTTTTTCGTTAGCCATGGCCTCGGCAGCATAACAATTTTAGGAGCTGTTTTCCTTGTTGTAACTGGTGGAGAAGCAATATATGCTGATATGGGCCACTTTGGAAAAAAGCCAATTCGCATTGGATGGTTTTATTTGGTATTGCCTTGCCTGGTATTAAATTATTTTGGCCAAGGCGCTCTGCTTTTAGACAATCATCAATTTATTTCAAATCCGTTTTATTATTTAGCTCCTTCATGGGCCTTATATCCTTTAGTAATACTCGCAGCTTTAGCAACAATTATCGCTTCGCAAGCAGTTTTATCCGGTGCCTTTAGCCTTACTTATCAGGCAATGCAATTAGGCTTTATGCCGCCTTTAAAAGTTGTCCATACTTCAGCAAAAGAAAGAGGTCAGATTTATAGACCTCAATTGTATTGGTATTTATTTTTGGCAACAATTAGCCTGGTTGCTACATTTAAAACTTCGGCAAATCTTGCTGGAGCTTATGGCGTTGCAGTTACAACTACAATGGTAATTACTACATTACTTGCATTTGTTGCAATGAGAAAATTATGGAAATGGAGCCTTCCTGCTGCAGTGTCGTTAACTGTATTTTTTTTAATTATTGATCTTTCTTTCTTTTCGGCTAACATAGTGAAAATTCCTGATGGGGGATGGTTTCCTTTAACCGTTTCAGGATTATTTTATTTTATAATGACAACATGGCACAGGGGCAAAAGAATGTTGAGTAAGCAACTAGAAAAAGTGATAGAACCTTTGAAAGAATTTGTAACTCATTATAAAAAAAATGCGCAGCAAATTGTATCCGGAACGGCTATCTATTTAGCAAGAGACCGTGCGGGTACTCCAACGGCATTGGTTTTCAATTTAATGCATAATAAAGTTTTACATGAAAAAATAATAATTTTGTCTATTCAATTACTTGATGTTCCTCATGTAAATCTCTTAGATAAATTTGAAATGTATGAGCTTGATAAAAATATAACACATGCAGTTATTTATTTTGGCTATCTCGACAAAACCGACATCCCTAAGTCATTGGAATTATTAAAAGAAAAAGGCTTTGCTATTAATCAAAATAATTTGACATATTTCCTCGGAAGAGAATCAATAGTAGTTGAAAAACACGCAGGCATGAGTTCATTTCGCGAATCCCTATTTAATATCATGGGTAAAAATTCCGTTAAGGCCACAAAGTATTTCTGTCTGCCACCGGAAAAGGTTTGCATTATTGGCTCACAAATAAGATTGTAAGTTTTGTGAACTTCTAAATTCGGGCCTACTTAAAGAACACCAAATGTTTATATTTTATTTTATTACAGATAATTTCCTAGTCACGGAACAACTTTCTGAATCAAATTTCAAAATGTAAATTCCTGAATTTACAGGGTTTCCTTTTTCATCAGTTGCATCCCATACAAGTTGTTGAATTTCTTCATGCATTTCACCATCAGCAAGTGTTTTTACAATTCTTCCGGTCATGTCAAAAATCCTAACAGAAACTTTTTCCGCACCATTTGTACTCAGGAATGAAGGAGAAAATGAAATTGTTGTTGAATAGGAAAATGGATTGGGAGCAACAGTTATTTCATCATTCACAGGTAAATCAGATCCATTTATTTTGCAGGGCACATTTACTTTTTTCTTAGCCGAAGATTTAGAACATCCATTTAGAAAATCCGTAACTGTAACCTTATAACTACCCGGTGTTGTTGCAGTATAATTTTTAGAAGTGGCTCCCGGGATATTTACATTATTTTTCTTCCATTGATAAGATAAAGTATTTCCGGAATTTACAGATGAGAGAATAACGCTGCCTCCATCACAAAAAGTGGTTGGTCCATCAGCAACTACCTGTGCCAAAGGCGGGCAGGTTTGGCCGGCGAGAATAGTTTGATTTGGAGTTGAGTTGTATGCATATGATATAACTGTTGCATGAGCGTCTGGCCAATTGGCATATACAGAAAGTTCTATCCATCCATAATAAATTGAGCCGTCTACAATAAGCTTTATTCCAAGAAATTTATCGACATTATTTTCCCAATATCCAAAAATACCACCAAGAGTATACCCACGCAATTTTCCACCATTTGTGAAAGTAAATATGCCCGCGGAGGGAATAGTGGCGCCTTCGCTTAATGCAAGTGGATATCCCGGATGGACAGCGGCGCTGTCGCCCACCGCTATAGTATTATCATTTAATCCATACATGGTTACTGTAGCAGTTCTGACATAAAAGGCTGTGACAGTGCTTGTATGCAATTCATAATCATTTATACCATCAGCATTTATATCAATGTGGAAGTAATTAAAGTTACCAATAAGTGTATCTGGATTTATATCAGTATAAACAATCTGAGCTTTTGCAAATTGCAAGAAGCAGCTGAGTACAATAATCAAAGTAATTTTGAATAACGGGACGGGGTTTTTCATTTGGTTTTGGTTTAAAATTTTGAAAAGAAATAATCTGCACGATGATTTAAACTCACAGCACAGAAAGGAAATATTATTTTATTACCAATAATCGAATTGTACTACTCTTATTTGATGTTTGCATTTTAAGAA